>NC_010617.1:0-337192 GCF_000010285.1 Kocuria rhizophila DC2201
ATGCAGCAGGACAACCAGGCTTTGCTCGAACAGTGGGCAGAGTGCGTCCGCGCCATGAACGAGAACCCGCGTGTGAGCGGCAGGGCCCGGGGGAACATCGCCGTGTGCGAGCCCCGGGGGCTCATGGGCACCACGCTGCTGGTGGCCGTCCCCAGTGAGGTGACCCGTGAGTATCTGCAGCACCGGCCCATGTCCGACGTGCTGGACGAGACCGTGCACCGCGTGTTCGGCACGGAGACCCTCGTGGCCTTCGTGGTGGACCCGGAGCTCGAGATCCCCCGCTCCACGAGCGGTCCCGCCGCATCCCCCCGGCACGAGGACGCCGCCGCACCGCACCCCGCCCCCTCCCGGACCGAGGATTCAGGAGCGCAGCGGTCCCACGACGCCCGCACCGGCGCCTCACGACCCTCCCTCACGGAGATCGAGGCGGAGCGGGCACCCGGGTCCTTCCTGACTCCGCAGGAGCAGGCCGCCGATCCGGGTGAGCGCTTCGTGCGTCCCGCCGCGGGCGAGGACCGGATGCGCACGGACGAGCAGATGAGGACCATGCCCCCGCGCCGGGACCAGGAACGGCCCGCCCCGGCACACGAGCCCCGCGAGGTCCTGAGCACGGGCAGCGGCTCCGACACCAGCCCGGCCGACTCCGAGTGGGACAGCTCCGCCCGGTTGAACCCCAAGTACGTCTTCGACTCCTTCGTGATCGGCCAGTCCAACCGCTTCGCCCATGCCGCAGCCTTCGCCGTGGCCGAGACGCCGGCCAAGGCATATAACCCGCTGTTCATTTACGGGGACTCGGGGCTGGGCAAGACCCACCTGCTGCACGCAATTGGGCACTACGCCAAGCGCCTCTACCCCAAGATGCGGGTGCGGTACGTGAACTCCGAGGAGTTCACCAACGACTTCATCAACTCCATCCGGGACGACGAGGGCTCGTCCTTCAAGGGCATCTACCGCAACGTGGACCTGCTGCTGATCGACGACATCCAGTTCCTCGCGGGCAAGGAGCACACGCAGGAGGAGTTCTTCCACACCTTCAACGCGCTGCACAACCACGAGAAGCAGATCGTGATCACCTCGGACATGCCGCCCAAGCAGCTCACGGGCTTCGCGGAGCGCATGCGGTCCCGGTTCGAGTGGGGTCTGATCACGGACGTCCAGCCGCCCGAGCTGGAGACGCGCATCGCGATCCTGCGTAAGAAGGCCATCAGCGAGGGGATGGACGCCCCGGACGACGTGATGGAGTACATCGCCTCGCACATCTCCACGAACATCCGCGAGCTCGAGGGCGCGCTGATCCGCGTCACGGCGTTCGCGTCCCTGAACAAGCAGCCCGTGGATCTCCCGCTGGCCGAGCTGGTGCTCAAGGACCTGATCACGGACGACGGCGGGCAGGAGATCACCGCGGCGTCGATCCTCGGCCAGACCGCGGCGTTCTTCAACATCACGCTGGACGAGCTGAAGTCCAAGTCCCGCACGCGCACCCTCGTGACGGCTCGCCAGATCGCCATGTACCTGCTGCGCGAGCTCACGGACATGTCGCTGCCCAAGATCGGGCAGGAGCTGGGCGGCCGCGACCACACCACGGTGATGCACGCGGACCGCAAGATCCGCACCCTGATGGCCGAGCGCCGTCAGATCTTCGACCAGGTCACGGAGCTGACCAACCGGATCAAGCAGCAGTCGCGCGAGGGCTGAGCCGGGCGCCGCAGGGCGCCCGCCACGGGGAACCACCGCTGAGGGGTCCCGGACACCGCGTCCGGGGCCCCTTTCCTGTGATTCATCCACAGGCCGCAACCACGCGCCGACGGGAGAGACGCCCCCGAATCCACAGGCGGAAAAGGCCCTGTGGACACCGTGTGCACGAGCGGAAATCCTGCGATGTGGAAAAATCTGTGGACAGCGCGTCCGGATCCGTGGACAACTGCCGCGCAGCGGTGGGCGAAGCTGTGGAATCTCCGGAATCACGCGGAAGTTACGCACTCCACGCTCACAGACCGGCATCGAATCCTCCACAGCGCGTCAACACCCCGGACTCGCTCGGGAACTGGGATGCAGGCAGTTATCCACAAGTTCCACAGGGGTTATTAACACTTCTGACCCTTAAGAGAAGCTCCGCCGAACAACAAAAATCCCGACCGTCCGACCCCGAGCACCACACCGCGATCTCTGTAATTACAAGAATCTCCGAGGTACGCGGCGCAGCCACGGCTGCACACGCCCACGGCACCGTTGGGGCAGCGTCCTCCCGGCCGGATACGATGCAGGCAGACACTCCCGTCCACAGCCAGAAGAGGGGCACCCCCGTGAAGTTCTCGGTCGAGCGCGACGTACTCGCTGAAGCAGTCACCTGGACTGCTCGTTCGCTGTCCCCGCGACCCCCCGTGCCCGTGCTCTCGGGTCTGCTGATCAAGGCCGAGAACGGATCCCTCTCCATCGCGAGCTTCGACTACGAGATCTCCGCACGCCTGACCATCAGCGCGGATGTCGTGGAGGAGGGCACCACCCTGGTCTCGGGCCGGCTGCTCGCGGACATCTGCCGCTCCCTGCCGTCCGCACCGGTGCAGCTCGAGGCCGAGGGCGGCAAGGTCACGCTCACGTGCCGCTCCTCCAAGTTCAACCTCGCGGCCATGCCCGTGGACGACTACCCCCAGCTACCCGGTCTTCCCGAGCTCTCCGGAGTGGTCGCCGGGGACGAGTTCGCCCACGCCGTGGCACAGGTGAACATCGCCGCGTCCAAGGACGACACCCTGCCGATCCTCACCGGCATCCGCATGGAGATCGAGGGCGAGAAGATGACCCTGCTCGCCACGGACCGCTATCGCCTGGCCATGCGGGAGCTCACCTGGCGGCCCACCGATCCCACCATCTCCACCGCGGCGCTGATCAAGGCCAAGACCCTCAACGACATCGCCAAGACCCTGGGATCCTCCGGGGACGTGAACATGGCGCTAGCCCCGAACACCGAACTGGTGGGCTTCGAGTCGGGCGGGCGGCGCACCACGAGCCTGCTGATCGACGGTGAGTACCCCAAGATCCGCTCACTGTTCCCCGAGAACACGCCGATCACCGCGGTGGTGCGCACCTCCGAGCTCGTCGAAGCCGTGCGGCGTGTGTCCCTCGTGGCCGAGCGCAACACGCCGGTGCGCCTGGCCTTCAGCGACGGCCAGGTGGCGCTCGACGCCGGGACCGGTGAGGACGCCCAGGCCTCCGAGGTGCTGGACGCCCAGCTCAACGGGGACGAGATCACCGTGGCATTCAACCCCACGTACCTCTCCGAGGGGTTGCACGCCTTCGACTCGCCCTTTGTGCGCTTCTCTTTCACCGCCCCGCCGAAGCCCGCGGTGCTCTCCGCGCAGGAGGAGCTCGACGGCGAGGACACCGTGGAGTACAAGTACCTGCTCATGCCGGTCCGCCTGCCCAACCAGTGATCGTGTGTTCGTAGACCACCTCTCGCTGCTGGACTTCCGGACCTACGCGGGCCTGGACCTCGCGCTCACCCCGGGGCTCACGGTCTTCGTGGGGCCCAACGGGGTGGGCAAGACCAACATCGTGGAGGCCGTCGACTGGGCCGCGACCCTCGGCTCCCACCGGGTCTCGGGCAACACCCCGCTGATCGCCACCGGTGCGGAACGGGCCATCGTGCGGCTGCGGGTGAACCGCGGTGGCCAGCGCACGGTCCTGGAGCACGAGCTCAACGCCACCCGGGCCAACAGGGTGCGGCTCAACCGGGCGGCGCCCGTCCGCGCGCGCGAGTCCCTGGGGATCCTGCACACCGTGCTGTTCTCGCCGGAGGACCTCACCCTGGTCAAGGGGGACCCCTCCCACCGGCGGCGGTTCCTGGACGACCTCGCCACCGCGATGCGCCCGGTGCTCTCGGCCGCGCGCTCGGACTACGAGCGTGCCCTCAGGCAGCGCAACGCCCTGCTGAAGTCCACGCGGCGCTCACACGGTCTCTCCGACTCCGACCGCGCCACCCTGGCCGTGTGGAACGACCAGCTGGCCCGCGCCGGTGCCGCCGTGATGGCCGCGCGGCTCCAGCTGCTCAAGGCGCTCGAACCGGAGGTGGACCGCGCGTACCAGCAGCTCACCGAGGGTCCCAAGCACGTCACGCTCGAGTACGAGAGCTCGTCGGTTGCCCCCGGTGCGGAGCAGCAGGCCCTGCAGCACTTCTCCGTGGCGGACCTGCACGAGCTCATGATGCAGGCGTTCGAGCGCATGGAGCGCCAGGAGCGCGAACGGGGCATCACCCTGGTGGGACCGCACCGGGACGACCTCGTGATCCACCTGGGCGACACGCCTGCCAAGGGCTACGCCTCCCACGGGGAGACCTGGTCCACCGCTCTCGCCCTGCGCCTGGGCTCGTGGTACGTGCACCTCGCCGACGACCCCTCGCCCGGCGCGGCCCCCGTGCTCATCCTGGACGACGTCTTCGCAGAGCTGGACGCCCGGCGCCGGCGCCGGCTCGCGGAGCTCGTGCGGCAGGCGGAGCAGGTGCTGGTCACCGC
The DNA here is from genome assembly GCF_000010285.1 of Kocuria rhizophila DC2201. Taxonomy (NCBI): domain Bacteria; kingdom Bacillati; phylum Actinomycetota; class Actinomycetes; order Micrococcales; family Micrococcaceae; genus Kocuria; species Kocuria rhizophila. The sequence goes on from NC_010617.1 coordinate 4,506, forward strand.
CGCCGTGGACGAGGACCTCCCGGCGGCGCTGCTGGAGCACTCCCACACGGTGGTGGATGTGGAACCGGGGGCGGTGCGCGTGCGGGGCGCCGCGGCGTCGTCGTCCCCGGCGGCCGCCCCGAGCGAGGTGACGACGCCGCACGCGGACCTGCCGCGCGAACCACCCGCCCCGGCGGGGTCACCGGAGCACGCGTCGGAGGCACCGGGCAGCACGGCACCGGACGGGCTCCGCCTGGAGACGCAGCGCTCCCAAGAGCAGCAGCCCGAACGGCAGCGGCCCGGCCAGCAGGACGCACGGACGCAGCAGTCCGACCCGCGCCGCCCCGAGGAACGAGATCCCGGCGATGAGTGACACCGTCCCCCGGGACGTGGTGGACGCCGCGGCGGTGGCCCTGCAGCGGGCACGCAAGGCCGCGCGGGACCGCGGTGACATGCCGCTGTCCCAGGCGGCCGCGGCCAAGAACATGCGCGCCTTCGGCCTGGCCATGGAGGAGGGCACGGGCTCCCCGGCGCTGCGCAGCCGCAACCGGTACGGCACGGACCCCCGGCAGCTGGGCGGTTTCTCGGGCCCGGGACGCTCGGCGCGCGATCCGCGGCCGCTGTCCTCCGTGGTGGACACGCTCATGACCCACCGGGGGTGGAAGACCCCCGTGAACGTGAGCACCGTGCTCGCGGACTGGGCCTCCCTCGTGGGCCCGCGCAACGCCGAGCACACGTGGCCCGAGCACTTCGAGGACACCGTGGTGCGCGTGCGCTGCGACTCCACGGCGTACGCCACCCAGCTGCGGCTGATCCAGTCCGAGATCCTGCGCAGCTTCGCGGACAAGCTGGGCGAGGGCATCGTCACGCGGCTCGAGATCCAGGGGCCGGTGGGTCCCAGCTGGAAGCGCGGCCGGTGGGCGGTGCAGGGGCGGGGACCGCGGGACACGTACGGATAGGGCGCGGGCCGCCGAAAACCCGCCAGAATCGCGCGAGCCGCGCCGCACCCCGGAAATGGCCTCACCCAGCCCCGCGGGGTCCCGGAGCGTCTGGGGGCCGTTGAGCGCTTGATCCGTGGGAACATCCGCTAGAATGGGAAGCCACAGATCTCTTCGCCCCGCCAGCCGATGAGCCGCGAGCCGTCTCATCGGCTGTACTCATGTGGGCCGGGCGGCGAGCGTCACCGATTACGCAGGAGGACCGGAAACCCCGTGGCTACAGAGGACTCCCCACAGCACGAGTACGGCGCGAGCGACATCACCGTCCTGGAAGGCCTCGAGGCGGTCAGGAAGCGCCCGGGGATGTACATCGGCTCCACCGGGCCCCGGGGCCTGCACCACCTGGTCTACGAGGTGGTCGACAACTCCGTGGACGAGGCCTTGGCCGGCTACTGCGACCACATCGAGGTGACGCTGCAGGCGGACGGCGGCGTGCGCGTCTCCGACAACGGCCGCGGGATCCCCGTGGACATGCACCCCACCGAGGGCAAGCCCACCGTGGAGGTGGTGATGACCATCCTGCACGCGGGCGGCAAGTTCGGGGGCGGCGGCTACGCGGTCTCCGGTGGTCTGCACGGCGTGGGCATCTCCGTGGTCAACGCCCTGTCCCGGCAGGTGGACACCGAGGTGCGGCGCCAGGGCCACGTGTGGCGGATGAGCTTCGCGAACGGCGGCCGCCCGCAGGGTGAGCTGGTCAAGGGCGAGGCCACGGAGGAGACCGGCACCACGCAGGTCTTCTACCCGGACGCCGAGATCTTCGAGACCGTGGACTTCGACTTCGAGACCCTGCGCGCGCGCTTCCAGCAGATGGCGTTCCTGAACAAGGGTCTGCGCATCACCCTCACGGACGAGCGTGCCTCGGACGAGACCGGCGAGGAGATCGCCGGGGACACCCCCTCGGACGCCTCCGGTCCGCTCGAGGGCCAGGACGGCGGCACGGCCGGGGGCGACGACGCCGCGGCGGCCGGCGCGCGGCAGGTGGTCTACTGCTACGAGGACGGCCTGCTGGACTACGTGACGTTCCTGAACTCCTCCAAGAAGGCGGACCTGATCCACCAGGACGTGATCTCCCTGGAGGTCGACGACCCGGACAAGAAGATGTCCCTGGAACTGGCCATGCAGTGGACCACGGCGTTCAACGAGTCCGTGCACACGTACGCCAACACCATCAACACGCACGAGGGCGGCACCCACGAGGAGGGTTTCCGCACCGCGCTGACCACGCTGATCAACCGCTACGCGCGGGAGAACAAGCTGCTGCGGGACAAGGACGACAACCTCACGGGCGAGGACGTCCGCGAGGGTCTCACCGCGGTGATCTCCATCAAGCTCTCCGAGCCGCAGTTCGAGGGCCAGACCAAGACCAAGCTGGGCAACTCGGAGGCGAAGACCTTCGTGCAGCGCGAGATGTTCGAGCTGTTCGGGGCCTGGCTGGAGCGCAACCCGAACCCGGCCAAGGACATCATCCGCAAGGCCATCTACGCGTCCCAGGCCCGGCTCGCGGCCCGCAAGGCCCGTGAGACCACGCGCCGCAAGGGTCTGCTGGAGTCCGGCGGGATGCCCGGCAAGCTCAAGGACTGCTCCTCCAAGGACCCCACGCTCTCGGAGATCTACATCGTGGAGGGCGACTCCGCCGGTGGCTCCGCGGTGCAGGGCCGCGACCCCGCGCACCAGGCGATCCTGCCGCTGCGCGGCAAGATCCTCAACGTGGAGCGCGCCCGCCTGGACCGTGCGCTGTCCAACGCCGAGGTGCAGTCCATGATCACCGCGTTCGGCGCGGGCATCGGGGACGACTTCGACATCGACAAGGCCCGGTACCACAAGATCGTGCTCATGGCGGACGCGGACGTGGACGGCCAGCACATCACCACGCTGCTGCTCACCCTGCTGTTCCGCTTCATGCGCCCGCTGATCGAGCACGGCTACGTGTACCTCGCGCAGCCGCCGCTGTACCGCATCAAGTGGTCCAACGCGCCGCACGACTACGTGTTCTCGGACGCGGAGCGGGACGCCGCCCTGGCCAAGGGGCTCGCGGAGAACCGCCGGCTGCCCAAGGACAACGGCATCCAGCGCTACAAGGGCCTGGGCGAGATGGACTACACCGAGCTGTGGGAGACCACCATGGACCCGGAGCACCGCACGCTGCTGCAGGTCACCATGGACGACGCCGCGGCCGCGGACCAGATCTTCTCGGTGCTCATGGGCGAGGACGTCGAGTCCCGCCGGGAGTTCATCCAGCAGAACGCCAAGGACATTCGGTTCCTCGACATCTAGGCATGTCACCCGCCGGATATTCCCCTGCCGGCATGAACAGTGGACCGTGAGAGCTCACAAGGAACGGACAGCAACGCATGAGTGACGAGACCCAGGACGGCAACGGCCCCGTGGACCCGGAGAACACCCCCGAGGGCGTGGTGGTCGAGGACGTCGAGGTGACCTCCGACCGCGTGGAGCAGATCGACCTGCAGACGGAGATGCAGCGCTCCTACCTGGACTACGCGATGGCCGTGATCGTGGGCCGTGCGCTGCCGGACGTGCGGGACGGTCTCAAGCCCGTGCACCGCCGCGTGCTCTACACCATGTACGACGGCGGCTACCGCCCGGAGCGCTCGTTCAACAAGTGCGCGCGCGTGGTCGGCGACGTGATGGGCAACTACCACCCCCACGGCGACTCCGCGATCTACGACGCCCTGGTGCGTCTGATCCAGAACTGGACCATGCGCTACCCGCTCGCGCTGGGCCAGGGCAACTTCGGCTCCCCGGGCAACGACGGCGCCGCCGCGCCCCGGTACACCGAGACCAAGATGGCGCCGCTGGCCATGGAGATGGTCCGGGACATCCACGAGGACACCGTGGACTTCCAGGACAACTACGACGGCAAGCAGCAGGAGCCCACGGTGCTGCCGTCCCGGTTCCCGAACCTGCTGGTCAACGGCTCCGCGGGCATCGCGGTGGGCATGGCCACGAACATCCCGCCGCACAACCTGCGCGAGGTGGCGGACGGCGTCCAGTGGTACCTGCAGAACCCGGACGTGGACCGCGAGACCCTGCTGGAGGAGCTCATCAAGCGGGTCAAGGGCCCGGACTTCCCCTCGGGCGCGCAGATCCTGGGCCACAAGGGCATCGAGCAGGCCTACCGCACGGGCCGCGGCTCCATCACGCAGCGCGCGGTGGTCAGTGTGGAGGAGATCCACAACCGCACGTGCCTGGTGGTCACCGAGCTGCCGTACCAGGTCAACCCGGACAACCTGGCCATCAAGATCGCGGACCTCGTCAAGGACGGGAAGGTCCAGGGCATCGCGGACATGCGCGACGAGACCTCGGGGCGCACCGGCCAGCGCCTGGTGATCGTGCTCAAGCGGGACGCCGTGCCCAAGGTGGTGCTCAACAACCTCTACAAGCACACGCAGCTGCAGGAGAACTTCTCCGCGAACATGCTCGCGCTCGTGGACGGTGTGCCGCGCACGCTGTCCCTGGACGCGTTCGTGCACCACTGGGTGAGCCACCAGATGGACGTCATCGTGCGGCGCACCCGGTACCGCCTGAAGCAGGCGCAGGAGGAGGCGCACATCCTGCTGGGTCTGCTCAAGGCCCTGGACGCGCTGGACGAGGTCATCGCCCTGATCCGCCGCTCCCCCACCGTGGAAGAGGCCCGCAACGGGCTCATGGAGCTGCTGGGCATCGACGAGGCCCAGGCCCAGGCGATCCTCAACATGCAGCTGCGCCGCCTGGCCGCCCTGGAGCGTCAGAAGATCCAGGACCGGCACGCGGAGCTGCAGCGGCTGATCGCCGAGTACGAGGAGATCATCGCGTCCGAGGCTCGCCAGCGCGGGATCATCTCGGAGGAGCTCGCGGAGATCGTGGAGCGCTACGGGGACGACCGCCGCACCGAGGTCCTCTACGGCTTCGACGGGGACGTGTCCATGGAGGACCTCATCCCGCAGCAGCAGGTGGTGGTCACCATCACCCGCGACGGCTACGTCAAGCGCACCCGCGCGGACGAGTACCGCGCCCAGCACCGCGGCGGCCGCGGCATCAAGGGTGCCCAGCTGCGCGGGGACGACGTCGTGGAGCACTTCTTCGTGACGAACACCCACAACTGGATCCTGTTCTTCACCACCCTGGGCCGGGTCTACCGCGTCAAGGCCTACGAGTTCGTGGAGGCCGGGCGGGACGCCAAGGGCCAGCACGTGGCCAACCTCATGGAGTTCCAGCCGGAGGAGCGGATCGCCAAGGTCATGGAGCTGCACTCCTACCAGGACGCCCCCTACCTGGTGCTGGCCACGCGCAACGGCCTGGTGAAGAAGTCCCGCCTCACGGACTACGACACCAACCGCTCCGCCGGGGTGATCGCCATCAACCTGCGCGACGACGACGAGCTGGTCTCGGCCATGCTCGTGGACACCGACGACGACATCATGCTGATCTCGCGCCACGGCCAGTCCCTGCGCTTCACCGCGGACGACGACGCCCTGCGCCCCATGGGCCGCGCGACGTCCGGTGTCACGGGCATGAAGTTCCGCTCCGGTGACGAGCTGCTCTCGGCCAACGTGGTCAGCGACGACTCCCACGTGTTCGTGGTGACCGAGGGCGGCTACGCCAAGCGCACCGCGGTGCAGGAGTACCGGGTGCAGGGCCGCGGCGGACTGGGCATCAAGGTGGCCAAGCTCGCCGAGGTCCGCGGGGGTCTCGTGGGCGGTCTGATCGTGGGCGAGAACGACGAGGTGCTCGTGGTCATGGAGAGCGGCAAGGTGGTGCGCTCCACCGTGAGCGAGGTGCCGGCCCGCGGCCGCGACACCATGGGCGTGATCTTCGCCAAGCCGGGGCCCAACGACACCATCGTGGGCGTGGCCCGCAACGCCGAGCGGGAGATCGAGAAGGAAGTGGCCGAGGAGGACGCCGCGGACGCCACCGGGCCGGGCGGCGTCGTCGTGGCCGAGACGGACGTGGCGGCGGACGGGTCCGTGCCCGAGGCCGAGGAGCAGGACGGCCCTGCGTCCGATGCGCAAAACGATGCAGTAGCGTTGGAGGACAACGACAACGGAGGTGACGCATGAGCGCGAGCTCGGCCTCGAAAGCGGGTCAACCCGCGAAGACTTCTGCCCCCAGGAAGTCGCCGTCCCAGCAGAACGGGAAGAGCTCCGGCAAGGGCCTCGTGCGACCCGCCCCCCGGGCCAAGGTGCGCCGCGCCCGCCTGGTGGTGTCCAAGGTGGACACGTGGTCCGTGCTGAAGCTGGCGTTCCTGCTGTCCGTGGCGCTCGGCATCATCACCGTGGTGGCCTCGCTGGTGCTGTGGCTCGTGCTGAACCTCACCGGGCTGTTCGAGGGCATCAACGAGCTGCTGTCGATGCTCGGCGGCAGCGCCGAGGGCACCGACATCAAGCAGTTCCTCTCGCTCGGCAACGTGGCCCTGTTCGCCACCCTGATCTCCGTGGTCAACGTGATCCTGCTGTCCGCGCTGTCCGTGCTGGGTGCGATCCTCTACAACATCGCGGCGTCGCTGATCGGCGGCATCGGGGTCACCCTCACCGACGACTGAGTGCGGCCCCGCCCAGATTTGGTGCGGGGACCAACCTCCGGTAAAGTCTTGGCGTGGCCAGCCAGAGAATGCTCTGTTGCGGCCACGCTGAGGGCGTATAGCTCAGACGGTTAGAGCGCTTCGCTGATAACGAAGAGGTCCCAGGTTCAATTCCTGGTACGCCCACCCATCGAATTCCCACCGCGAGTCGTCACTCGTCCGGAGGCTCCCGTGAAGTCACGCATTGCGGCACTGATCGCCGTGGCTGGCCTGTCCGTGGCGGCCTTCAAGTCCTGGCGCGAGTCCGAGGCTAAGCGGAACGCCTGGAATTCGGCAGTGGACCCCGTGGACTGAGATCCGCGGCACGGCGCTCCCGCCACCGGTGGAGGGCGCCACAACCGAATACGGGGCCTTAGCTCAGTTGGTAGAGCGCTGCCTTTGCAAGGCAGATGTCAGGAGTTCGAATCTCCTAGGCTCCACGGCAGCCCAACCCCCGGTCACCTCGCGTGGCCGGGGGTTTTCGCGTTCCCGGAGCGCTGCGGCCGCTCCCGCTCGAGGTCCTCGCCGGTGCCGCGACCTCCCGGTGCCACGACCTCCCAGTGCCGAGGTCCCTGGCCGGTAACCGGTGACGACGCCGCGGGGCGCCACGGTCCGCCACCGTCGCGGTCCGCGCCGGGCTCCGTGACACACTGGTCACCACTGGCTGTGACGTCCCCCATATCCCGAGGTGCGGAGTACCCGAATGCGCGACAAGACCCCCCTGCAGCCCCTGGCGTCGGTGGACCCCCATGAACCGCTCGAGAGGATCGAACGGTGGAAGCTGATCGGCCCGGGTCTCGTGGTGGCGGCCACGGGTGTGGGGGCCGCGGACATGGTGGCCACGCTCACCGCCGGTTCTCGCTACGGCTACACCCTGCTGTGGGCGGTGGTGGCGGGCACCATCATGAAGATCGTGCTGGTGGAGGGCGCCGGGCGGTACTCGCTGGCCAGTGGCCGCACCATCTTCGAGGGCTGGCGCTCTCTGGGCCGGTGGACCTCGTGGTACTTCGGCCCGTACATCCTCATCTGGGGCTTCGTGTACGGGGCCACGGCCATGTCCTCCTCCGCGCTGCCCCTCGCGGCGCTGTTCCCGTTCCTGCCCCTGTGGGCCTGGGCGATCATCATGGGCCTGATCGGCTTCGCAATCGTGTGGGCCGGACGCTACGCCGTGGTGGAGAAGCTCACCGCGGCCATGGTGGGCATCATGTTCCTGGTGATGGTGGGCCTGGCCGTGATCACCCTGCCCAACATCCCGCAGATGATCACCGGGCTGATCCCCGTGATCCCGCAGGGCGGCGTGGTCTACACACTGGCCCTGGCCGGTGGCGTGGGCGGCACCATCACCCTGGCCGCTTACGGCTACTGGCTGCGGGAGAAGGGCTGGCACCAGCCCCGCTGGATGCGCGTGATGCAGCTGGACAACGCCGTGGCCTACACCGTGACGGGCATCTTCGTGCTCGCCATGCTCGTGGTGGGCGCCGAGGTACTCTACTCGGCCGGCTACGCCATCAGCGCCGGGGACAAGGGCCTGCTGGACCTGGACAAGGTGCTGCGCGAGCGCTACGGGGACGTGATCGGCGTGACCTTCCTGGTGGGCTTCTGGGCGGCCTCGTTCTCGTCCGTGGTGGGCGTGTGGTCCGGGGTGTCCCTGATGTTCGCCGACTACTGGGGCAACGTCCGCAAGAAGCCCAGCGGCCACCCGGACACCGTGAACGGCGGCAAGTACTTCAAGTTCTACCTGCTGTGGCTCACGTTCCCGCCCATGCTCCTGCTGCTGCTGGACAAGCCCGTGTTCCTGATCCTGCTCTACGGCGTGCTCGGGGCCCTGTTCATGCCGTTCCTCGCCGTGACCCTCCTGGGGCTGCTGAACACCTCGCGCACCCCCAAGCGGTGGCGCAACGGGATGTTCACCAACGCGGTGCTGGTGGTGTGCGCCGTGCTGTTCATCATCCTGGGCGTCTACCAGACCTACGACACGGTGGCGGGCATCTTCTCCTGACCCGCCCGGGCCCTGCCCACCGACGACGACGCCGCGCCCCTCCTGAGAGGGACGCGGCGTCGTGGTGGTCACGGGGCTCCGCGGGGGAGCCTCACGGAACCTCAGTGCTTGGTGTCACCCGGGTTGTGCTTGGAGGCGTTGTCCGGGGAGCCCAGCTTGGTGTCGTCGGTCTTGGAGCCCTTGATCTGCTCCTTGACCTCGTTGACGGTCTGCTTGGCGTCCTCGGCCACCGACTTCACGCTCTCCGTGGCGCGGTGGGCCGCCTGGGAGGCGGTGCCCTCCTTGTGCACGGAAGAGGTGGGATCCTTGATGTCGTCCACCTTCACACCGGTGCCGGCGGCCACGGTGGAGTTGGTGTTGACGGGGGAGGCCGACACGCGCGGGGACGCGGTGGCGGGGGTCTTCCAGGGATCCTGCACGGGGCGGGAGGCACGCCACGCGGCCACGCCCGCCACACCACCGGCCACGAGCAGACCGAGGACCAGCAGGCCCTTGTGGCCGCCCTGGGCCTTCTTCTGCTGCTTGGCGTACTCCTTGGCCGAGTTCTTGGCGGCCTTCTGGATGCGCTTGACGGTCTTCTTGTCACCGGTCAGCTTGGCCACGAGGGCGTCGAACTGGTCCGAGGTGTCAGCGTCCGCGACCTTGCCGGCCAGGGCGGCGACGGCCCCGGAGTACTTCTCCTGGGCGGCGGCGCGGCCGTGCTCGGTCTTCTTCGCGGCCTTGGCGGCGAGGGGAGCCGCGGCGGCGACACCGGCGGCCTTGGCCTTCTCGCTGCGCTTCTTGGCGTCCTCGCCGAGGCTCTGGGCCTTGCCCAGCCCCTCCTGCACGTACGGGCCGGTGGCCTCGACGCCGCTGGCGAGGGCGGAGGCGCCGGCCTGCACACCCTGCTGCAGCTTCTCACCGAGCTCACCGATCTCGGTGGACAGCCAGTCTCCTGCGTGGACGACCTTGGACTCGGCGGCCTTGTTGGCGGCCTTGACCTGCTTCTGGGCCTTGCTCTTGAACAAGCTCATGATGTCTCCCTCCTACGGTGGTGATCGCGTACATCTCCACCCCCAGCATACGTTCTGTGAGCTGGGAGACTCCCGGTGAACGGGAAGCACGCGGGGCTTTTCACTGTGCGCTGAACGGCTCCGGCCCGTCCTGACGGCGCCGCGACGCGCGTGCCAGAATGACAGTCATGACTTCCGCTATCGCCACGCACAAGGCCACCATCCACACCAACCACGGGGACATCGTGGTGGAGCTCTTCGGCAACCACGCCCCCAAGACGGTCAAGAACTTCGTGGGCCTCTCGGACGGCACCCAGGAGTGGGCCGACCCCCGCACCGGTGAGAAGCAGGACGGCCCGCTCTACAAGGACGTGGTGTTCCACCGCATCATCAAGGACTTCATGATCCAGGGCGGCGATCCCCTGGGTCAGGGCATCGGCGGCCCCGGGTACAACTTCGACGACGAGATCCACCCGGAGCTCAACTTCAACGCCCCCTACATGCTGGCCATGGCCAACGCCGGCACCCGCAACGGCCGCGGCACCAACGGCTCGCAGTTCTTCATCACCACCGCGCCCACCACGTGGCTGCAGGGCAAGCACACCATCTTCGGCGAGGTCGCGGACGACGCCTCCAAGAAGGTCGTGGACGAGCTCAACGAGGTCCGCACCGGCGGGCAGGACCGCCCCGTGGAGGACTGCGTGATCACCTCCATCGACGTGGAAGCCGTCTGAGTCCTTCACACCGCACAGCGTGGAGCCCACCCGGTTACCGGGTGGGCTCCACGTCTATCCGGGGGGCATGGTGCCTCCTACCAGTAGACATGCCGGAGCAGACATGAGCAATGAGCCCGAGAACCCCTACCCGGGGAGCATGCCGGAACCTCCCCCGGGCGATGTTCCGCCCCGCCCGGTCCGGGCCCGCGGCCACTGGCCGGTCACATGGAGCATCATCGGGCTCTGCGGGGCGGGGTGGGCGCTGCAATGGGCCACGTGGCTGTTCACGCCCTACGACCTCTCCTCGCTGCTGGGCTATGCGCCGGCCCTCACACAGACCCAGCCCTGGCGCATGCTGACCAGTGGCTTCGTGCACGCCATGCCCTCGCCCGTGCACCTGCTGCTGAACATGTACACGCTGTACCTCTTCGGCCGCATGCTCGAACCGCTGCTGGGCCCGTGGCGGATGACGGCCCTGTTCCTCGGATCCGTGCTGGGAGGTTCCGTGGGCGTGGCGCTGTGGGGTGACCCCGGGGTGCTGGTCATCGGCGCGTCCGGGGGGATCTTCGGGCTCTTCGGGGCCATGTTCGTGTTCATCCGCCACTTCCGCGGCAGCGTGACGCCCATTGCGGTGCTGATCGGGATCAACCTGGTGTTCGGGTTCCTGGTGGCGGGTGTGGCATGGCAGGCCCACGTGGGCGGCCTGGTGGCGGGGGCGCTGCTGGGCGTGCTGATGCTGCCAGGGCTGCGCGAACGAGCATGAACCCCGGTCATCCGAGTTCTCCACAGCGGTTGTCCACACCTGTTAACAACTTACAAAGTTGTAATTCCACAGCTGTGAACCTTGCTGTGGACAGTGCTCCGGCGGGCCCGAGCGGCCCGGAGCACACATGTGGGACGAGATATTCACACGTTCGTCCACACCTGTGGAAAACTCTCGTGCACCGGGTGGGGAGAAGCGCCCGGTGATCTCCCGCACAGCCCCGGCGGGACGCGAATAATCCGGCGGGGTGGGGTGTTCCAGTGTTCTGTGCACTCTCGCGGATGTGTTTCCTGAACCGTCCCGCGCACACCACCCGCTCACTGCCGTACCCGCCGACGCGTGCGCCGAGCCGTTCGGGACGCACGGGCCTCCCGTGCCGTCCACACTCCCCGGATCCACGAAAGGCAGCGTGGTCATGACCCAGCTGACTCCCGCCCGCCGTCGACTCGCACTGCTCGCCCTGGCCCTGGGCGGGTTCGGCATCGGCTGCACCGAGTTCGCCTCGATGGGGCTGCTCCCGCAGATCGCCCAGGACCTCCTGCCGCAGCTCTACGGCCGCTCCCCGGAGACCGGCATCGCGCGCGCCGGTCAGCTGGTGAGCGCGTACGCCGTGGGTGTGGTGGTGGGTGCCCCCGTGATCTCCTTCGTGGCGGCGCGGTCCTCCCGCACCGTGATGCTCCTGGTGATGGCCGCGGCGCTGCTCGCGGGCAACCTGGCCTCCGCGCTGGTCCCCTCCTTCGAATCGCTGCTGGTGCTGCGCTTCCTGGCAGGTGTGCCCCACGGCGCCTACTTCGGCCTGGCGTCCCTCGTGGCCGCCACCGTGATGGGCCCCGGCAACCAGGCCAAGGGGGTCGCCCTGGCGCTGTCCGGTCTCACGGTGGCCAACGTGGTGGGTGTGCCGGTGATGACGGCCATCGGTCAGGCGTATGGGTGGCGAACTGCCTACGGGGCGGTGGCCGTGGTCTTCGCCCTCACGGTGCTGGGTCTGTGGGCCACCGTCCCGCGTCAGGAGCCCGTGGTGGGCGCGAGCCGGCGCGGTGAGCTGCGGGCCTTCGCCCTGCCGCAGGTGTGGATCGTGATGGGTGTCGCCGCCGTGGGCTTCGGCGGGTTCTTCGCCATCTACACGTATCTCTCCCAGATGGGCCGCGAGCTCGCGGGCCTTCCCGCGGCGGCCATCCCGTGGCTGCTGGCGGTGGTGGGCATCGGCATGACCGTGGGCAACGTGCTCGGCGGGATCAGCGCGGACCGCAGCGCACGGCGCACCATGGCCGTGGGGTTCCCCGCCCTCGCGCTGGCACTGCTGCTGATAGGCGCACTGGGAGGCTCCCCCGTGGGCATCTTCGTGGCCGGCTTCGTGATGTCCCTGGTCAACTCGTTCATCATGCCCAGCATCCAGAGCTGGCTCATCACCGCCGCGGGCTCCGCGCAGCTCATGGGGGCGTCCCTGAACCACGCCGCGTTCAACGTGGCCAACTCGATCGGCGCGCTGCTGGGAGGTGCGGTGATCTCCGCGGGCTTCGGGTACCGGTCCCCGGCGGTCGTGGCCTGCGCCCTGTCGATTGCGGGCGGGCTGCTCGCGCTCGCGGGCGTCCGACGGCAGCGGGCGGACCGACGACGCCGCCTGGCCGCCGGACACCCCGTGACGGCCTCCCAGACGGCGGTCTGAGCGGGGCGCTCAGCCGATCAGGAAGCGGCCCAGCCCCAGGAACGCCCCCGCGTCCACGAGCATCACCAGGGCGGCGAGCCCCAGCAGGGCGGTGACGAGCAGGTTCACCCACGGGGCCACGGCGGTCCACGCCCTGCGCAGGACACGGGAGAAGCGCTCCTGGCGCCCGGCCACGGTCAGCAGCACCAGCAGGGTGAGGGGGAGCTGGCTGATCAGCGCCCACGCGATCCAGCCGAGTACGGCACTCACGAGGGGCTGGGTGGCGGCGGCCGCCACGTGCACGTCGAACGGGAGGTCGAGCACCACGATCGCCACGAACACCAGGGCCGTCACGTACAGCGCCCAGGGGTTGGTGGCGGGGGGCTTCTCCTCGGGGTCGCGCCCGCGCGAGCGGCGTCGTGCGACGGCCCGCCACACGGCGTAGCCGCCCACCACCAGGCCGAGCGCGAGCTCGATCCACGCGGCCGCGGCGCCGTGGCGCACCAGGGCCCACCAGCCCACGCTCTGCAGCCGGGGCCCCACGAGCAGCGTGAGGGCAGTGCCCCACGCCGCCGTGCCGGCCAGCAGCAGCGCGGAGGCACCCATGATGTGGCGGTGCCGCAGCCTGGCGCCCAGGGCGGCCGCCATGATGATCATGGGGGCGGGGTCGAAGCCGCCCACGGCGGTGGCGAGGACCGCCCCTGAATATGCCAGACCGTTCATGCGGTGCGCGCCCGGGGCTCAGGCCGGGACCGGTGCGAACGCGGGTGACGTGTGGCCGAGCCACGCGAGGGAGGCGTCCAGCTGGGCCGCCCAGAGGGCCACGCGGTGCCCGCCGCTCTCGGAGATGTTGGAGGACAGACCCGTGGGCCCGGACACCGAGGGCGCGAAGGCGCGGATGGCCTTGAGGGAGATGGTGTCCTCACCACCGGAGAAGAACCAGATGTCCACGTCGGGCTTCTCCTGCTCGACCACCCGCGCGAGGTTGTAGGACGCGGGATCCCTGGTCTTCCACTGCTGCCCGGGGCTGTACATGGGGGTGAAGTACCCGGCCAGGTTCACGCTCCTGGACCACACGTCCGGGTGGCGCACCGTGAACATGGTGGAGCACCACCCCCCGGCGCTGTACCCGTAGGTGCTCCAGGCGTCACGGTCGTCGGAGACCCTCAGGTTCGAGCGGATCCACGACACCACGTCCCGGCTCACGTAGGTCTCCCAGAGTCCGTGGTTGCTGTCCACGCACTCGGTGTCGTTGTTGCCCGGGTAGACGTCCGCGATCACCACGATCGCCTCGCGCATGGTCCCCTCGGACACCGCGGAACGGATGTGCTGGCCGATGTCCATGGCCTTGGTGTAGGTCCGCACGTCACCGGGGAAGCCCGTGAACGCGGTGATCACGGGGTACGCGCGCTGCGGGTCCTGCGTGTAGGAGGGCGGCAGCCACGCGGTGGCCTCCTGGGTGATCCCGGACTCCTTGCCGGGCAGGGTGAACTGCACCCACTGCCCAGACGTGCTGCCCGGGTCCACCTGCGAGCCGAAGCTCTTGTTCCTGGTGGGATCGGTCTGGGCGGCGGAGAAGGGCTGGTGGGGGAGGTCCTTGAGGGCCTTCGCCGCAGCGGGGGCCGCCCCGAAGCTGGAGGCGCTCACGGCCCCGCCGCCGTTGGAGAACAGGTCCCCCCAGCTCGAGTACCACTGGTTGTCCATGTTCATCTTGAGGAACACGCTGATCAGGGTCAGCACCACCACCAGCACCACGCACACCAGCTGCAGCACGTACTTGCCCACGCCGGGGCGGCGGCGCCGCGGCAGCACCAGCACCGTGTACGCCAGCAGAAGGACCGCCGCCGCGGTGAACGCGAAGAAGACGGGCCACCCGGTGAGCTCGAAGAACGCCATTGCAGAGTGCTCGTTTCCCGTGAAGGCCCATGGACGGGGTGCCGGGCGTGCGGGGGTGCACCGGTCACCGTAGGAACACAGCATAGGGAAAACCCCTCCGGTCCACCGGTTCGCCGTGCGCGCCCGGCGAGTTCGCGGGGGATCTCCAGGGCTTTCACGGCCACCCGCCGGGTGGGCCCGCCCGGCGGCCGCGGCGGGGCTCGAGAGGGGCGGGAGGGCGGCGTCGTGCGCGCACGGGATGCCGCGGCACCGGCGCGGGCCAGGCATACTGGGACACCATGACGCCTGAAGTGATGCACACGGCCGGGATCCTCGCCCCGCAGCTGATCCCGCTGGGGGACCCCGCCCAGCTGCTCGAACAACTGGGCCCGTGGGCGCTCGCCGGGATGAGCGTGATCGTGTTCATCGAGTCGGGTCTGCTGTTCCCATTCCTGCCCGGCGACTCCCTGCTGTTCACGGGCGGGCTGCTGCACGAGCCCCTGCACATCCCGCTGTGGCTCATGATCCTGGTGCCGTTCCTCGCCGCGGTGGCCGGGGACCAGGTGGGGTACTACCTGGGGCACCGGTTCGGGCGCCGCTTCTTCTCGGACGACGCCCGGTTCCTGAAGACCAAGTACCTCACGCAGACCGAGGAGTTCTTCCGCCGCTACGGCGGCCGCTCGATCGTGCTCGCGCGCTTCGTGCCGATCGTGCGCACCTACGTGCCGCTCGTGGCGGGCACCGCCAAGCACCCGTACCGCGCGTTCGTGGGCTGGAACGTGCTGGGCGGCTTCCTGTGGGTGACCATCATGGTGGTCGCGGGTTCCCTGCTGGGCGGCATCCCGCTGATCCGCGACCACGTGGACCTGATCGCCATCCTGATCGTGCTCCTCTCCCTGATCCCCGTGGCGATCCAGGTGGTCACCAGCATGCGGAACAGGGGTCCCGAGGACGACGCCGCGGACGCGCGGGACTGAGCCCGGCGTCGTCGTCCCCCGGGCGGGTCACGGGACGATCGTGAACTTCACCTCACCGTCCCCGCCGCGCTCCGCGCGCCGCAGGACGTCCAGGGTCTCCTCGAGCGTGTGCACGGGGCCGAGGCAGTAGTCGACCTCGACCTCCCCGGCGTGGATGCGCCGCACGGCCTCGTGGAACGAGATGAGCCCGGGCTCGGACTGGGCGGCCACGGAACCCTGCAGCCGCACGCACTTGCGGAAGACCTCGTAGACGGGCACCGGGGCGGGGTCGAAGCTCTCGTAGAGTCCGAACCAGCCCACGATGCCGCGGTGGGCCACGATGTTCACGGCCTCCGCGCGCAGGGTGTCCGATCCCACGGCCTCGATCACGAGGTCCGCACCCGCGCCGTCCGTGAGCTCCGAGACCACCTCGGCCAGGCTCTCCTCCGGCACCCGGACCGTGACGGCCCCCAGCTCGCGCGCGATGGCCAGGCGGGACTCCTCCCTGTCGGAGACCACCACCCGCTCGAAGCCGCGCGCGAGGGCGTCCTGCAGGAAGAAGAGGCCCGCGGAGCCCGCGCCCATGACCACGCACGTGCCCGCGCGCCGGGCCGGCACCTCGGTGGGCCAGTAGAGGTTCATGGCGTAGAGGCACGTGCCCATCTGCTGCGCCATCATGTAGCGGCGCATCTGCGTGAGGTCCTCTGGATCCGCCTCGGGCGGCAGCGCCACCGCGTGCTCCTCGTCCAGGAGCATGAGCTCCGCGAAGGTGCCGCCGAGCTCACCCGGGGGCAGGCACAGCACCGCCGTGCCCACGGGGAACCTGGGCGACCGGGACTCCGTGACCACACCCACGCCCTCGTGCCCCGGGTAGCCCGCGAGCTCGGGAGCCCGCTCGTGCAGGGTGCCGTGCAGCACCGAGTGCAGGTCTGAGCCGCACACGGACGCGGCCACCACCCGGACCACGAACTGGCCGTCCTGCGAGGCGCGGGGATCGGGCCACTGCTTCACGAGCACGTTTCCGCTGGTGGGGACATGGGTGGCGCGCATGCACACTCCTTCGGGGGCGGGACCGGGGCTGGGCTGGGGCCGGACCGGGGCTGGGCCTTCACCGTACGCCATGGTGCGAGCCCGCTCACACGTGCCCGCTCGCACGAGCCCGTGCACCGGGCCGGTAGCCTGGGGCGGTGAAGCTCCCCCGCGCCCTCGAGCCGTTCTCCTCGCGCACCTACACGGTGCTGGCGCTGGCCATGGGCATGAGCGTGTTCGGCTCCGGGCTGTGGGCCGTGGCCATGGTGGCCCGGGTCATGGCCCTGGGCGGTTCCGCGGTGGACCTCTCGCTCGTCACCGCGGCGGGCGCGGTGGGCATGGTGGTCTTCGTGCTGATCGGCGGGGTGGCCGCGGACCGCTTCCGGCTGCCCGTGATCCTGCGGTGCGTGGAGGTGGTCAACCTCGTCACCGCCCTGAGCATCGCGGTGCTGACCTGGACGGGCACGCTCGCCCTGTGGCACCTGGGTGCCGCGGCCTTCGCCTTCTCCGGCGCGGTGGGCTTCTTCTACCCCGCGTACTCCGCGGCCCTGCCGAGGATCCTGCCGCCCCACCAGCTGCTCGCGGCCAACGGGGTGGAGGGCACGGCCCGGCCCCTGCTGCAGCTCGCCGCCGGCCCCGCGGTGGGTGGCGCCCTCACGGGGCTCGCGCTGCCCGGCGCCTCCGTCCTGGCCATCGCGGTGTGCCACGCCGTGGCGCTCGCGTTCATGCTGCGCCTGCGGCTGCCGGAGGGTCGCCCCGCGGGGCACGACGCCGCCGGATTCGCCACTGCTGGGCACGACGCCGCTGACCACGACGACGTCGTTGACCACCACGACGTGGCGGGGCACGACGCTGCGGGGCACCACGCCGCAGGATTCGACAGTGCGGGGCACAAGGAGGCGGCGCACGACGACGCCGCGGCGTCCGGCCACGCCGCAGGTCCGGGCTCGATGCTGGCCCAGATGCTCGACGGCTTCCGCTACTGCGTACACACCCCGTGGCTGCTGTGGACCCTGCTGTGGGCCATGAGCGCGATCTTCATGTTCATCGGACCCCTGGAGGTGCTCGTCCCGTTCCTGGTGGTGGACCGGCTGGGCGGCACGGTGGCCGACTACGGCGCCATGCTCGGGCTGTACGGGATCTCCACCGCCGTGGGCTCCAGCGTGATGGCGTCCCTGCGGATGCCCCGGAAGTACCTCACCACCATGATCTGGCTGTGGGGCTTCGGCACCCTGCCCTTCGGTCTGGTGGGGATGACCGGCTCGTGGTGGGTCATGGCCGCGGCCCTGTGCGTCTTCGGCGCCACGGGCGGCGCGGGCCAGGTCATCTGGGGCACGCTGCTGCAGCGCCGCGTGCCCGGGCACATGCTGGGCCGGATCTCCTCGCTGGACTTCTTCGTGTCGCTGCTGCTCATGCCCATCTCGATGGCCGTCGCGGGCCCGGTGGCCCAGGTGGTCCCGCCCGCGGCGATCTTCTGGGGCGTCGCCGTGCTCACGCCCGCCCTGGGGGTGCTGGCGGTGCTCGCCGGGCGCATGCACCGGGACCAGGAGGCCCACCCGCTCGGGTGACGGTCGGCGCTCGCCGCAGTGGGCACCGGCCGGGCAGGCGCGGCGAGGCCCTCCGCGTGCGACGACGCCGCGGTGACCGCCCCCCGGGGAGGGGCACCGCGGCGCCGTCCGCTCTAGGAAGTGCGCTTTGACCAGCGTTTATACGCGGCTCAGTATGCCTTCTGGCGCTGCTGCACCACCAGGTGGACGAGGGCGAACGTGTGGTCCTCGTCGATGGCGCTTAACGCCTCCTCGAGGGCCCCGGGAATCTCAGACTCCCGCTCCACGCGCACCCCGAAGCCGTGGAACGCACGCGCCATGCCCGCGAAGTCCGGGTTCTTCAGCTGCGTGCCGGACACGTGGCCCGGGTACTGGCGCTCCTGGTGGGTGCGGATGGTGCCGTACTCCTGGTTGTCCATCACGATCACCAGGGGGGTGGCGCCGTACTGCGCGGCCGTGGCCAGCTCCTGCCCGTTCATCAGGAACTCGCCGTCACCGGCGATCGAGATCACCCGGCGGCCCGGGAAGTTCAGGGACGCCGCCACGGCCGAGGGCACCGAGTACCCCATGGAGCCGTTGCGCGCCGAGATCATCGAGGCGTAGCCGTTGGTGGGGAAGTAGCGGTGCGCCCAGTTGGTGTGCTCACCCGCGCCGAACGTGACCATCGCGTCCTCGGGCAGGGCCTTCACGAGCTCCGCCATCATGGTGTCCATGGTGGCGGGACCATCCTGCTCGGGCAGGGGCTGCGGGGCAGAGAACTCCTCCTGCTGGCGGCGCATCCGGCGGCACCAGTCCCGCCAGGTGTCCTTCACCGGGAGGGTCATGCGCACCAGGTCCCGCACGAACACGTCCGGCTTGGCCACGATCTGGTAGGTCACGGCACCCGAGCGGCCGCGCATGGAGGGGTCCATGGTCACGATGAAGTTCTTCTTGGACCAGTCCTGGCGCACCAGGAAGCCATTGGTGATCACGTCCCCGGGAACCGTGCCCACGAACACCAGCAGGTCCGTCTCCTCCAGCAGATCCACGGTGGGCTTGGGGCGCCCGTAGCCGATGGGCCCCACGTAGGAGGGGGACCCGAAGGGCACGGTGCCCTCGCAGCGCCACTCCGCGGCGGCAGGGATGTGGTGCTCCTCGAGCCACTGGGTGAAGCGCTGTGCGCCGGCCACGCTCCAGTCGTTGCCGCCGAACACGAACAGCGGCTTCGTGGACGCCTTGAGCGCCGCCTTGAGGGCCTTCCAGTCGTCCACGGTCATGCCGCCGCCGGCCACGGGGATCTCGGGGTGCAGCGTGGGCTCGATCTCCCGGGTGATGATGTCCTCCGGCAGGCCCACCACCACGGGGCCGGGGCGGCCCGAGCGCGCCGCGAACATGGCCTCGGCCACGTACTCGGATGCGCGCTCCGCGTGGTCCAGGACCATCACCCGCTTGGCCCCGGAGGCAAACCACTGGTGCGGGTCGAACTCCTGGAACGCCTCCTTCTCACGGTGCTCGAAGGGGATGAGCCCCACGAACAGCACCATGGGGGTGGAGTCCTGCCACGCGGTGTGCAGCCCCACGTGGGCGTTGGCAGCCCCGGGACCGCGCGTGACCATGGCCACGCCCGGAACCTGGTTCATCTTCCCGTCCGCCTCCGCCATGTAGGCGGCCCCGCCCTCCTGACGGCACACCACGGTCTCGATCGAAGAGTCGTGGAGGCCGTCCAGGACGTCCAGGTAGCTCTCCCCGGGGACCACGTAGGCCCGCTCAACGCCGTGCGCGGCGAGGGAGTCGACGATCACGTGGCCGGCCGACTTGCGGCCCGACGCTGCGGTGGCGGTGTGCTGGGTCATGGCAGGTTCTCTTTTCGCCGTCGAAAGAAGGGTGCGCCGCCCGGCCCGGAACCCGGACGCACCCGCGCGTGTCCTGCCGAAAATACCCGACCGTAGGCTCGGGGTGGACATTGCGTCCAGCATGCGACATGACCGGGTCCCGCAACGCAGCGCGCCCCGGACCGCTCGAGGGCGGTCCGGGGCGCGCTGCGGCACGGGGAGGGACTCAGTCGGTCATGTCCTCGAGCTCCACGTTGTTGGTCTCCCGCACCATCTTGATGGTGAAGATCAGGGACACCAGCGCGAAGAACGCGTAGACGCCGTACGTGAGGCCCAGCGAGTAGTTGGACATGGACGGGAAGGAGACCGTCACGGCCCAGTTGGCGATCCACTGCACCGCGCCCGCCACGGCCAGGGCCGCACCGCGGATGTGGTTGGGGAACATCTCGCCCAGCAGCACCCACATGAGCGGACCCCACGAGACGCCGAAGAACACCACGAACAGGTTGGCGGCGATCAGCGCCACCGGGCCGGCCACCGGGCCGAGGTCCGGGGTGAGCTGCCCGTCCACCATCACCTTGCTGGCGGTGGCGAACACCACGGCCATGACGCCGAGGGACAGCGCCATGCCGGCGGAGCCCACCAGCAGCAGCGGGCGGCGCCCGATCCGGTCCACCAGGAAGATGGCCACGATGGTCACCAGCACGTTGACCACGGAGGTGGCCACCGAGATGGTGAAGGAGTCGGACTCCTTGAATCCCACGGACTCCCACAGCACGTTGGAGTAGTAGAAGATCACGTTGATGCCCACGAACTGCTGCAGGGCGGCGAGGCCGATGCCCACCCACACGATGGGCTTGAGCCCGCCCATGGAGCCGCGCAGGTCCGAGAAGCGGGGCTTGCGCTCGTTGTTCACGGTGTGGCGGATCTTCTCCACGCGGCCGTCGAGGGCCACGTCCCCGTAGATGCGGGTGAGCACGGAACGGGCCTGGTCCTCGTGGCCCGCAGAGATCAGGAAGCGGGGGGACTCGGGGATCATGAACGAGCCGATGCCGTAGAGCAGGGCGGGCACGGCCATGACCAGGAACATCCACCGCCAGGCCGCGAGGCCCAGCCACAGCTCCTGGGAGGCACCGCCGGCCCACGTGGCGAGCAGCGCGTCCACCAGCAGGGACAGGAAGATGCCGAGCACGATGCCCATCTGCTGCAGGGACCCGAGGCGACCGCGCAGGTGCGCGGGAGAGACCTCGGCGATGTAGGCGGGGGCGATCACGGAGGCCACGCCCACGCCGATGCCGCCCACCACACGCCACACGATGAGCCAGTCGATGGTCTGGGTGAGACCGCAGCCGATCGCGGAGACCAGGAACAGCAGCGCCGCGACCTTCATCAGGGGGATCCGCCCCAGCCGGTCCGCCACGCGCGATCCGAAGAACGCGCCCACCGCGGCACCCAGCAGGGCGGCGGCCACGGCGAAGCCGAGCGGGCCGGGGCCCACCTCGAACCTGGACTGGATGGAGGAGACGGCGCCGTTGATCACGGCGGAGTCGTATCCGAAGAGGAGACCGCCGAACGCGGCCACGGTGGTGATGCGGACTACCGCACCGGTGTTTGTCCGGTGGTGCTCCGCCGGGTGTGTTTGTGCCGCTTGGCTCATCCCACAGCTCCCTTGCTGTCCCGAAAATCAACGCTCAGTGGGTCCCGCACCCGAGAACTCGCCATGAATCCGAGGCACGGTGCCGGCGGGCGGTCCCGAGGGGACGGGAGGCGCGGCCCACCGGGTGCGGATGAGGCGGCTGTCGGGGAAGGACAGTGACCCAAGACTAGGACCCCGGTCACAGAATGTCCATGAGTCGAACACAACGCGGATCGTGTCGCCCCGGCACCCCGAGTGCGCTCGTCGGTCCGTCCGTCCCGCGCGAGGTTCCGGCACCGCGCGGTCATACCGGCAGGGGAGTGTCCTCGCGGGCCAGCAGCAGCGCCCCCGTGAGGTGCGCCCGGGGTCCGAGCTCGGAGGGCACCACCCGCACCGGGGAGCTGCCGTGGAGCGTGTACCGGTCCACGGCCGTGCGCAGGGGCTCGAGCAGCAGCTCTCCCGCGCGGGCGAGGTCGCCGCCGAGCACCACGAGCTCGGGGTTGAGCAGGTTGCACAGCTGCGCGACCACCACGCCGATCACCCGGCCGGTGTCCGAGACCACCCTGGAGCACCCGGGGTCCCCGGCGAGGGCCGCGTCCACGACGTCCGAGACGCTCTCCACGGGCTGCCCGGACGGACGCACGAGCTCGAGCACCGCGGCGGAGGACACGAACGTCTCCAGGCAGCCGCGGTTGCCGCAGCGGCACAGCCCGGCGCGCTCGTCCAGGGTGATGTGCCCGATCTCCCCGGCCGCCCCGGTGGCTCCGCGGTACAGGGTGCCACCCAGGACCAGCCCGGCGCCCACGCCGTGGGAGACCTTGAGGTAGGCCATGTCGCGGGCGCCGCGGCCCGCGCCGAGGGCGTGCTCGCTCACCGCACCGGCGTTCGCGTCGTTCTCCACCACCACGGGGCATCCCAGCACGTGGGCGGCGAGTTCCCGCACGTCGAGCCCGGACCAGTGGGGCAGGATCACCGCTGAGTCGAGTCCCCGACCCTGCGCGTCCACCGGGGCGGGCAGGCCGATTCCGGCGCGCAGCACCCGCTCCGCCGGGATCCCGAGCTCGTCCCGCAGCTCGTCGGCCATGCCCCGCGCGACATCCAGCACCTCCCGGGCACCGTGCCGCGGGGAGAGCTCCGCGCGCCGCTGGGCGAGGATCTCCAGGTTGAGGTCCGCGAGAGCCACCGCGACGTGACGGTGACCCACGTCCACGCCCAGGAGGTGGCCGGCGCTCGCGCTGAAACGCACCCGCTGTCCCCGCCGCCCGCCGTGGTCCGGTTCCACGGTCAGCAGATCGCACGCGGTGAGCTCCTTCACGATCGAGGACACGGTCGACGGAGCCAGGGCCGTCTCCCGCGCGATCCTCGCCTGGGTCACGGCGCCCAGACCGCGCACAGCGTCCACCACGCGCCGCCGGTTGGCCAGCCGCAGGGCCGCCTGGGACCCGGGCGCGCTCGCGCGGTCGGCACCCCCGGCCGGGGTGGAGGCGGACGACGACGCCGCTGCACCGGGTGCGGCGGTCTCCCCGGGGCTCCGGGAGGAGGTTGCGGGGTCCGGGGGCGAGTACTCCATCGTCTCTTCCCTTCTCGAATGCTTTGTGGTGCTTGAGTGTAGTCATCGTTCGAGCAGTGCAGACGGGATGAGAGTATTGCCCGCCGTCCGGGAGGCGCGCGTGGACGCGTGCACCGGGCGGCTGCGACGGCGAAACCTTTTGTATATACATATAGCTATCCAGTCATGCACACGAATGACGTTGATTTTCAAATGTCGTTTCACGTGAAACACGACGCCCTACCACGCCACGGCGGTCATGACACGCCGACACCAGGAATCGTCCGGTGTCTCGTGTCACCATGGGAGGCATGACCAATCCGGCGCAGTACACTTCCCCCTCGCCGGGCGGGTCCCCGTGGCACTTGCCGCAGTTGCGTCACCGCGTAGCCGTTCCTCTGGTCGTGGTGCTGATGACGGCGACAATAGGACGTCTGCTGGTGCTCTCACCGCAGGTGACCGACGGGGAGACCGCGTTGCTCGAGGGGCTCTCCCAGCATCGCAACGTCCTTCTGGACACCATTGCCACGATCGTGCAGTTCGCGCTGTCCAACGGCGCTGTCGTGCTCATCATCGCGGCCGTCATCGGCTGGCTCGCCGTCATCCGGCGCCGCCCCCTGGACGCCACGGGCTTCGGGATCACCGCCCTGGCCGGCTGGGGTGCCGTGGGGCTCGTGAAGGTGGCCGTGGAACGCCCTCGGCCCGCACTCACGGGTGACCCCCTCAGCGTGGTCATCGGCAGCACGTCGTTCCCGTCGTCGCACACCGGAGCACTGGTGTCCATCGTCCTGGGTCTCGCCCTCGTGGCCGCCACGGCGCGGTCCCGGCACAGCATCCTCCTGTGGGGGACCGTGGGCGTGGTGCTGGTGGGCGCGGCCCGCATGTACTCCGGCGCCCACTACCCCCTGGACGTCCTCGCTGCCCTGCCGGTGGCGTGGGCCGGGGTGATTGCGGGCGCGTCGCTCGCGAACATCGTGGTGCCGGCCCTGGCCTTCGGATTCGGCTGGCAGCAGGCGGGGGTCTCCGTGGCCGCCCGACGCACCGGTTCCACGGCCCCGACTCCTGCGCAGCACGCGGGCACCGTTCAGGCCTCCCGTGCGGACGCGGCGGACTCCAGCGGATCGCACGGTGGCGCCGCACGCTCCGCGCAGCGCACCGGATCCTCCCGCGAGGAGCACCGGGTGGACCGCGCAGCCTGACCCGCGGGCGAGACCCGGCGGGGCCCACCTGCCGCGCCTTCTCGCCCTCGCGGAAACGACGAGCCGGACCGTGAAAGGTCCGGCTCGTCGTCGTCGTGGGTCGGGTCGTTCGCCGTGGAGCAGGGCGGTCGTCGTGGAGCGGAGCGGAACACACCCTGCGGACGGTCCACCCCTATGCCGTCACACGGGGCGCCACCCTGCGTCACTCCGCAGGAACCTCCGCCCCGCAGGACGGGCGCCTGGCGCACCATGTTCGGTGCCCACGGCATCCGGTGCCGACGCCGTCCGGGGTCAACGCGCCCGGGTGCTCAGCGGGCCCGGTGACGACCCCGCGCCGTGCCCGGATCAGGCGGACTCGTAGCCCTCCTTGACGCACAGCACCGGGCAGCCGGCCTCAAGCAGCAGGCGCTGGGTGGTGGGAGCCATGATGAGCTTGCCCACCGGGGTGCGCCTGCGCGTGCCGATGACCAGCAGCTGGGTGTGCTCACGGTCGGTGACGTCGAGGATGGTGTCCGCGGGATCGGCGTCGTCCGCGACGGGAACGAGCTCGTACGGGACACCGCTAGCGTCGAGGGCGGCGCGGTCCTCGCGCACGGCGGTCTCGGTCTCCTCGGGGCCGGTGTGGCGGCCCCAGCGCCTGGTGTGGTGGCCCTGGACCACCACGAGGCCGGCGGAGCGCAGTGCCGCCTCGTCCATGGCGGCGCGCAACGCGGCGCGGCCGGCGGGCGTGGGCAGGTAACCGACGACGATGTTCATGACTTCTCCAGGTCCGTGAAGGGGCGGTGGTGGGGCGGCGGGGTGGACCTCAGCGGTCCACGTCCTCGAGGTGGGCGATGTCCTCCGGGTGCTGGAACCGCGTGCGCCGGCCGGTGAACAGTCGTGCGTAGAGGAAGTTCAGCACCCACAGCACCACGCCGAGGGCGATCAGCACCAGGGCGATCTGGTACTCGATGGTGTCCTGCGCCCACGGGCCCAGCAGGAACGCGCACGTGATGGCGCCCAGGTAGGGCAGCACGCGCGGTGCGTGGAAGTAGTCGTGGCCCTCCTGGGTGCGGTCCCGCCGCAGGATGATGGCCGCGATGTTGACCACCGTGAACACGCCGAGCAGCAGCAGGGCGGTGGTGCCGCCCAGGGCGGACGCGGTGCTCTTGCCCATGGCGTTGTTGACGATCACGATCAGCACCATGCCCAGGGCGGTGGTGAAGAGGATGGCCGTCCAGGGGGTGCGGCGGCCCGGCAGCACCTTGGACAGCACGCCGGGGATCACGCCCTGCTTGGCCATGCCGTAGAGCAGACGGGAGGCCATGAGCATGTTGATCAGCGCGGTGTTGGCCACGGCGAAGATGGTGAGGAACGGGTAGATGGTGTCGATGGGGATGTTGGGCGCACCGATCTTCACCACGTCCAGCAGCGGGGTGGTGGACTCGCCGAGCTCGCCGATGGGCACGATGGCCACGGTGAAGAGGGAGACCACCACGTAGATCACGCCGGTGATGCACAGCCCGAACAGCATCACGCGGGGGAAGTTGCGGGTGGGGTCCTTGGTCTCCTCGACCATGTTGACGGAGTCCTCGAAGCCCACGAAGGAGAAGAACGCCAGGGAGGTCACGGAGGAGAGCGCGAGGAACATGTTCTTGTCCTCGGAGGTCTCGAAGATCATGGTGCGGCTGAAGTCCGCGTTGCCCTGGAACGCCGCCCACAAGCCCACCAGGATCACGATCAGCAGGCCGGTGAGCTCGATGCACGTGAGCACCACGTTGAGCTTCACGGACTCGGACACCCCGCGCAGGTTGATCAGTGCCAGCAGCGCCATGAAGCCCACGGCCACCATGGTCACGCCGAAGGGGCTCAGGTCCAGGTGGAAGCCCTTGGCGAAGTTCGCGGCCACGGTGGTGGAGGCGGTGGAGGCGGAGGTCAGGCCGGAGCACAGCACCGCGAAGGTCACCAGGAAGGTGAGGAAGTGGATGCCGAAGGCCTTGTGCGTGTACAGCGCCGCGCCGGACGCGCCGGGGTACTTGGTCACGAGCTCCAGGTAGGAGAACGCGGTGATGGTGGCCACCACGAACGCCACGAGGATGGGCGCCCACGCGGCGCCGCCGATCTCGCCGGCGATGTTGCCGGTCAGGGCGTACACACCGGTGCCGAGGATGTCCCCCACGATGAACAGCAGCAGCAGCCCCGGGCCCATCACGCGCTTGAGCTCGTGGTCACCTCCCGAGGGGTCCGTGCCCCCGCCGGTGGTGGCCGCGGACGTGTCCCGGCCCTTCGCCACCGGTGTGGCACCGTGCGGTGTGTTTGCGTCACTCATGTCGTCCTCCGCGGTTCGACCTCGTCCGGCCGCGCGTGGACAGGCAGCCCTCGCAGGACTGTGACTCGCGGCTCATGCGTACAGGACACCATAGGCGATGAGCGGGGCGCGTGCGGCACCTGCGGGCCGCGCGGCGTCGTCGTCCGCCGTGGGACGGGATCCGGGGACGACGCCGCCCGCGCGCCTGCCGCCCACGGGTCCGGTCGGTGCCGCGGTACGGACAGAGCGCCCCGCACCCGGGGGGTGCGAGGCGCTCTGCGCAGCGGCGGTGGGCTCAGCGGATGCCGCGCATGAGCTTCAGGATGGGCTTGGCCACCAGAAGCATCACGACGCCGAGCACGATGGTGATCGCGCCCATGGTGCCGAAGTACCCGACCTCGTTCTCGCGGGAGTAGAACTCCGCGAGCGAGCCGGACAGCGCGGTGCCCAGGGCGATGGACAGGTTGTACAGCGCGACCATCTGCACCGGGTACCGGCGCGGGGCCAGCTTGGTGGCCAGGGAGAGGCCCACGGGGGAGAGGAACAGCTCGCCCAGGGTGGCGAAGAACAGCACCAGGACGATCCAGCCGACGAACACGGACTCCGTGTGGGCCTGGGTGATGAACAGCAGGAACGCCACACCGATCAGCAGCAGGGCGATGCCGAACTTCACCGGGGTGCTCGGCTGACGGGTGCCCAGCTTGGTCCACACCGCGGCGAAGACCATGCCCATCAGGATGATGAACACGGGGTTGATGGACTGCGTGGCGGACGGCTTGAAGTCGATGCCGAAGATCGACAGCTGCAGGCGCGTGTCCGCGTAGATGGCCAGCACCGTGAACTGCTGCTGGAAGAGGGCAAAGAATGCCGCGGTGGCGATGAACAGCGGGATGAAAGCCACCACGCGGGAGTGCTCATCCGCCGAGAGGCCCTTGTCCCGCAGCATGGTGGCGAACAGCACCACGGCTGCCACCACGACCACCAGGATCACGGCGTCCGAGAGGTTGCCGGGATTGAGGATCCCGGTGAGCAGCAAGACCACTACCACGGCGATGAATGCCAGTGCGATCCCGATCCACTTGCCGTACTGCGAGCGGGGAAGGGGGTTGGCCACCGTGTGCACGGTGTCGGGCAGGCCCTTGCGGGTCAGCAGGTACTGGACCAGGCCAAGGGCCATGAAGATGGCGGCGATGCCGAAGCCGGCGTGGAAGCCCCACGTGCCCCATGCGAAGCTCGTGAGCAGGGGGCCGAACAGTGCGCCGATGTTCACACCCATGTAGTAGATGGAGAACCCGGCGTCACGGCGGGGGTCCTCCCGCTCGTAGAGGGTGCCCACGAGGTTCACGCACGTGGTCTTCAGGCCACCGGAGCCCACGGCGATGCACAGAAGACCCACGGTCAGACCGGCCACACCCGGGATCAGGGCCAGCGCGATGTGGCCGAACATGATGAGCACCGCGGAGGTGAGCATGGTGCGCTCGGAGCCGAGCAGGCGGTCGGCCACCCAGCCGCCCAGGATGGAGCACAGGTACACGGTGCCGCCGTAGGCGCCCACAATGCCCGCGGCGACGCCCTCGTCGAGGCCCAGACCGCCGTCCGACACGGCGTAGTACATGTAGTACAGGACGAGCGCCTGCATGCCGTAGAAGGAGAAGCGCTCCCACATCTCCACGGAGAAGAGGTTGGCCAGCATCCCTGGCTGGCCGAAGAAGGTTTTCCGACCCGCGGGGTTGTGCGGATCCACTGTCGTTTCGGGGCTGACGGGGGCGCCGCTGGTGTGGCCGCCACCCGGTGTGTGCTGACTCATAACTCACCATGATGCACCCGGTGGGGCGGTGAACGGTTCTTCGACGCACCTCGCGAAGACCCCCGGCTCCCTGGGAGCAGGGGGCCGGGGGGTGCGCCGCGGGGCCGTGGAACGGCCCCGCGGGGGATCAGTCGTTGAAGTCCGCGGGGTCCGAGCCGATGCGGCCGTCGTCCCTGGTCAGGGCGCTGATCTGGTCCACCTCGTCCTGGGAGAGGGTGACGTCCTGGGCGTCCCAGTTCTCCTGGATGCGCTCGGGGGTCACGGACTTGGGGAACACCACGTTGCCGATGGCCAGGTGCCACGCAATGACCACCTGCGCAGGGGTGGCGCCGTGGGCCTGAGCGATGCTCTTGACGGTCTCGTCCTGCAGGTCCTCCTTGCCCTGGCCCAGCGGGGACCACGCCTCGGTCACGATGCCGTGCTGGGCGTCCATGTCCCGCATGGCCTGCTGGTTGAAGTACGGGTGCAGCTCGATCTGGTGGGCCGCCGGGACCACGCCGGTGTCCACCACGTCCTGCAGGGCCTGGGGCGTGAAGTTGGAGACGCCGATGGAGCGGGCCCTGCCGGACGCCTTGATCTCCTGGAAGGCCTTCCAGGTCTCCAGGTACATGCCCTTCTCCGGCTGGGACCAGTGGATGAGGTAGAGGTCCACGTAGTCCAGGCCGAGGCGCTCGAGGGATGCGTCGAAGGCCTCGAGGGTGGACTCGTAGCCCTGGTCGTCGTTCCACAGCTTGGTGGTGACGAACAGCTCCTCGCGCGGGATGCCGCTGGCGGCGATCGCGCGGCCCACGCCCTCCTCGTTGCCGTAGATCTTGGCGGTGTCGATGTGGCGGTAGCCGATCTCCAGGGCCTGGCTCACCACGTCCTCGGCCACGTCCGCATCCACCTTCCACACGCCGAAGCCGAGCTGGGGGATAGTGTTCCCGTCGTTGAGCTGGAGGGTCTGGTTCCTGGGCATGTCGTTCCAATCCTTTCGTTGACAACTACCTCTCAGTGAACTGCCGCGGGGGTGGGCCTGACAAGCGGTTAAGTCGAGGGTGAAGCCCTCCCCGCACCGCCCCGGCACGCAAGGGGCTGCCAGGGAAGCATGATGAAATGGGAACATGACGTTCGATTTCCAGCGCGCGAAGACCCCCGCCTACATCACCTCCCTGGCCCTGGTGGTGATCGGGTTGCTGTGCGCCTCGGGTTCGGTGGCGGTGCTCGGCTGGATCCTCACGCTCCTGGGCCTGGCCCTCAACGTCGTGGCCGTGAGCATCACCTCGCTCGACGGCCCCGGGCGCGCCCGCCGCACGGGCACCCGCGTGGTCGAGGAGCCCGAGGCGGACACCGAGCAGCACGACGTCGTGGTTCCCGCGCGTGCCCAGCGTGAGGTCTCCGGACGGTCCGGCGCCGCCCGACCCGAGCACGATGCCGCTCGCGGTGGATCTGCCGCGTCCGGCTCCTCGGCGGTCCGTGCGACGGCGCCCGTGTCCCCGGAGCGCTCCGTGTCCCCGGAGCGCTCCGCGTCCTGATCCACCGTGTGCCCCGTGCGCCCTCGTGCGCTCTCCGGCGTGCGGGCCACGGCAGCGCGCGTCCGCGTGCGGACGTCCCGGGTTCCTGGGCGTCAGTTCATGGCGGCTGCGCGGTAGATCTGCTGCACCTTCTCCTCGTCCAGGCGGGTCTCAATGCCCACCGTGCCCTCGGGGTCCGAGCGCAGGTAGCGCACCGGGCCGTGGGCGCCCACCTCGAGCTTCTCGGCGTCTGCGACCGCGTAGACGGCGTCGACGGTCCCCGTGAACGCCGGGCCCTGCGTGGGGTTCACGCGCACGGTCAGGTGGGCGGTCACGGTGTCCGAGACGCCGTTCTCGTCGAACGGGGACTCCACGTCCAGCTCGCGGATGATCCCCACGCCGTGGCCGATCACGCCGGGCAGCCGCGAGGCCAGGTGTCCCTGCGCCCTGGCGAAGGACCTCCGCAGCGCCGCGACCCACCCCAGCGCGGAGACCACCAGCACCACGGCGACGAGTCCGAGCCACAGCCCGTTGCGGGTGTCCGCGAAGCGCAGCGCGGCGAGCACCACCACCGCGGCGCACACCAGCGGGATCACGAGCAGCAGGGAGGCCACGAGGCGCTCGCCGACCGAGGGCTTCCGGGCCGCCCCGGCTCCGGGAGCGCCCTGCGCCCCACGCTCCTGAGGGGTGTCGCCCTGCGGGCTGATGCCCTCCGCGGTGTCGCCCGTCCCGTCCGCAGGCCCCGGTTCAGCGGCCCCCGCTGACGACGCCGCTGTCCCCGCCCCCGACGGCGCCCGCCCCAGCTGGCGCATGGCTGCGGCGTCGAAGCCGCGGTCGTTGACGGTGCGGGGAGTGGGCCAGGTGGCGAGGGAATCCATGGGGTCCATTATGAAGGCACCGCTCGACGTCGGACTGGTCATCCGGGTTCGGCCAGAATCGTGTGGGCGAGGTGGTGCGCTACCCGAAGTAATCGACTGGAGGGGTCTTGTTCAATGTCTGGCCATTGCTGAGGGTGACCGCGATGTCGGCGAATGTGCGAATTCTCTTGCTGCCTCTGGCCACGTCGGAATCCGTCATTGCAACCACACCCGTGTAGTAGACGGGAAAGCGTGACGACGACCCGCTGTTGAACATCTGGCAACCGGTGGCGTCGGTGGTGTACACCGCCACCGAGTCCCGGGCC
The DNA here is from genome assembly GCF_000010285.1 of Kocuria rhizophila DC2201. Taxonomy (NCBI): domain Bacteria; kingdom Bacillati; phylum Actinomycetota; class Actinomycetes; order Micrococcales; family Micrococcaceae; genus Kocuria; species Kocuria rhizophila. Next base: position 35,527 of record NC_010617.1, read on the forward strand.
GCTGACCAGGTCAGATTGATGTCGAAAGACTTGACCACCGACCCGTCCGGATAGGTTTCGCTGACCCTGCCTGTTCGCGGTGGCCCGTGGGATTCGTCGGAGCGGGGACGAACGGGGGAGAAACATTTGCAGCGGCAATATATGCACACTACAATTGGGCGCATGACTGAGACGAAGTGGCTGTCCGAGGACGAGCGGGAGGCGTGGCTCGCGCTCGTGTCGATCATGTTCCGTCTGCCGGGATCCGTGGAGGGTCAGCTGCGCAGCGAGGAGGACATGTCCCTGGCCGAGTACCTGGTGCTGGCCATGCTGTCCGAGGCTCCGAACCACCGGCACAAGATGTCGGCGCTGGCCACCGCCACGAACACGTCCCAGTCGCGGCTGTCCCGCATCGTCGCCCGCATGGAGCGGGACGGTCTGGTCACCCGGGAGGGCCGCCAGGACGACCGCCGCGTGGTGATCGCTGAGATCACCTCCGCCGGCCTGGAGCGGGTCAAGGAGGCCGCGCCGGCGCACGTGCGCCACGTGCGGGAGATCGTCTTCGACCGGCTCAGCCCCGAGCAGGTGGTGCAGCTGCGCGAGATCGGCCGCGCCCTCAACTCCGGGGCCAACGCCCGCAGCGTGCTCGGGCTGGACTGCCCCGCCTGAGTCCGTGGCCCCTCAGCGGGCCGCGCGGGAGCCGTTCGACGCGTCTGAGCGCGGGTCTACAGTGGCCGCGTGAGTATGCAGAGCGCCCACACGGCCTTGTGGCGGACCATGAGCGGGCAGGACAACAAGGGTCGCCGGATCAGCTGGGACACGATCAGGCGGATCGCCACCTTCGCCCGCCCCCACCGCGGGGCTATCCTGGCGTTCGTGCTGGTGTCCGTGGTGCTGGCCGTACTGGGGGTCGTGACCCCCGTGCTCGCCGGGGACGTGGTCAACGCCATCACCGGCGGCCACGACGTCTCCGCGGTCATATGGCTGGCCACCGCGATCGCCGTGGTGGCCGTGGCGGACGCCGGGCTCTCCCTGCTGAGCCGGCTGCAGTCCGCGCGGATCGGCGAGGGGCTCATCTACGACCTGCGCACCGCCGTCTACGACCACGTGCAGACCATGCCCCTGGCGTTCTTCACCCGCACCCGCACCGGTGCGCTGGTGTCCCGGCTGAACACGGACGTGATCGGCGCGCAGCGCGCCTTCGCCGGCACGCTGTCCGGCGTGGTGTCCAACGTGGTGTCCCTGCTGCTCACCGTGGGGGTCATGGTCACCATCTCGTGGCAGGTGACGCTGCTGTCCCTGCTGCTGCTGCCCATCTTCCTGGTCCCGGCCCGCGCCATGGGCGGCAAGCTCGCCGCGCTGCAGCGCCAGTCCGCGCAGTACAACGCGCAGATGTCCACCCGCATGACCGAGCGGTTCTCCGCGGGCGGCGCCACCCTGGTCAAGCTCTACAGCGATCCCGCCCAGGAGTCCCGCGAGTTCGCGGCCCGCGCGGCGGACGTGCGCGGCATCGGCATCCGCTCCACCATGCTGCAGACCACCTTCGTGACCGCGCTGACCCTGGTCTCCGCGCTCGCCCTGGCCCTGGTGTACGGCGTGGGCGGCACCCAGGCGCTCATGGGCCACCTGGACGCCGGGTCCGTGGTGGCCCTCGGCATGCTCCTGACCAGGCTGTACACGCCCCTGACCATGCTCGCGAACGCCCACATGGACATCATGAGCGCCGTGGTGAGCTTCGAGCGCGTGTTCGAGGTGCTGGACATCAAGCCCCTGATCGTGGAGAGCCCCACGGCCCGTGCGCTGCCCGAGGGCCCCGTGGCCGTGGAGTTCGACCACGTGAACTTCTCCTACCCCTCCGCGGACAAGGTCTCGCTGGCGTCCCTCGAGGACGTCGCGGTGCTGGACTCCCGCGGCGGGGAGGAGGTGCTGCACGACGTCAGCTTCCGCGCCGCCCCCGGGCACACCGTGGCGCTCGTGGGCTCCTCGGGAGCGGGCAAGTCCACCATTGCGCAGCTGGTCGCGCGGCTGTACGACGTGGACTCGGGCGAGGTGAGCATCGGCGGCCAGGACGTGCGGGAGACCACCTTCGAGTCCCTGCGCCACGCGGTGGGCATGGTCATGCAGGACGGCCACCTGTTCCACGACACCATCCGTGCGAACCTCTCCGTGGCCCGCGAGGGCGTCACGGACGCTGAGCTCTGGGACGCGCTGGAACGCTCCCGGCTGCGCCACGTGATCGAGTCCCTGCCGGACGGGCTGGACACCGTGGTGGGCGAGCGCGGCTACCGCCTCTCGGGCGGTGAGCGCCAGCGGCTGACCATTGCCCGGCTGCTGCTGGCGCGCCCGCGCGTGGTGATCCTGGACGAGGCCACCTCCGCGCTGGACTCCACCAACGAGGCCCACGTGCAGGCCGCCCTGGACGAGGCCATGTCCGGGCGCACCGCCGTGGTGATCGCCCACCGGCTCTCCACCATCCGCCGGGCGGACCAGATCCTGGTGGTCGAGGCCGGCCGGATCGTCGAGCGGGGCTCCCACGAGGAGCTGCTGGCGCACGGCGGTCGCTACGCGGAGCTGCACGACACGCAGTTCGCCGCCGCACACACGGACCACGACGCCGCCGGGTAGCGTTCCCGGCGGACGGAGGTTCCCCACGAGCTCAGGAGGCGCGCGTGACCGGGTGGGACGCACTGTGGGCGGAGCTGGGCATCACCGTGCCGCACGCGGTGGGTGTGGTGCTCTCCGCCGCGGGGATCTACGTGGTGTTCCTGGTGTTCGTGCGGGTCCTGGGCCAGCGGGTGCTCTCGGGGATGTCCACATTCGACGTGGTGGTCACCGTGATGCTCGGAGCGGTCGCGGGGCGCGTGATCCTGGGGCACCCGCCCACGCTCGCGAGCGGCGTGCTGGGCCTGGCCACCCTGTTCCTGCTGGAGGTCGTGTTCGGCCAGCTCGGGGCCCGGCCGCGGTGGCACCGGCTGTTCAACGCCCCCGCCCGGCTGCTGATGGTCGGCGACGCGGTGGACGAGGCGGCCCTGCGGCGGGCCCACATCACGCGCTCCGAGCTCCACGGCGCGCTGCGCAGGTCCGGGGTGCGCTCCTACACGGAGATCGCGTGCGTGCTGCACGAGCCCGGGGGTGGCATCAGCGTGCTGCGCCGGGGGGTGCCCATCGACCGTCACCTGGTTTCGGACGTCGCGGGCGCGGAGCGGATCCCGGAGGAGTTCCTGGCCCCGGAAAACAGCGATGAGTTCGTCCGCTGATTGTTGCAGGTGACTATGATGAGGGCCACGCCTACGAAGGGACACGGACCCCATGACCGACATGGCCATCCGCTATCGCGGTGTGAGCAAGGTCTATCCGGATGGGACCACAGCGGTCGACAATCTCAACCTGGACGTCCCGGCGGGATCCCTCACGGTGTTCGTGGGCCCGTCCGGCTGCGGCAAGACCACCTCGCTGCGCATGCTCAACCGCATGGTCGATCCCACCGAGGGCGTGGTGGAGGTGGACGGGCAGGACGTCTCCAGCATTCCCGCCGCGCAGCTGCGCCGCTCCATGGGGTACGTGATGCAGCAGTCCGGGCTGCTCCCGCACCGGACCGTGGAGGACAACATCGCCACGGTCCCCCGCCTCAATGGGGTCTCCAAGCGTGAGGCCCGCGCAGGTGCCCGCGAGCTGCTGAGCTCGGTGGGCCTGGACGAGTCCCTGGCCGGGCGCTACCCCGCCCAGCTCTCCGGCGGGCAACAGCAGCGCGTGGGGGTGGCCCGGGCGCTCGCGGCGGATCCTCCCATCCTGCTCATGGACGAGCCGTTCTCCGCGGTGGACCCGGTGGTGCGCCAGGACCTGCAGCACGAGCTGCTGGACCTGCAGAAACGGCTGCACCGCACCATCGTGTTCGTGACCCACGACATCGACGAGGCCATCCTGCTGGGCAACCGTGTGGCGGTCTTCGCCCGCGGCGGCCGCCTGGCCCAGTACGCCAGCCCCGAGGAGCTGCTGCGCGCACCCGCGGACGACTTCGTGGCGGACTTCATCGGCCGGGACCGCGGCTTCCGCTCCCTGAGCTTCGACAACGCCACCGTGGAGCTGCAGCCCGTCACGGTGCTCAGCTCCACCACGGGTGAGCGCACCGTGCTGGGCCCGGGAGTCGAGAACCCGGCGCCGTGGCAGGGCGGCGGCGCGGCGTCGTCGGACTGGGTGCTCGTGGTGGACGAGCGTCGCCACCCCCTGGGCTGGCTCCCCGTGCACGATGGCGGCCGGGCCGCCGGGCGCGAGGAGCTGCGCGTGGGCGGGACCCTGTGGCACGACGGCGGCTCCCTGCGCACCGCGCTCGACGCCGCCCTGTCCTCGCCGTCCGGGCAGGCCGTGGCGGTCCACGACGACGGTTCGGTGGCAGGCGTGGTCCCGGGCGATGTGGTGATGCGGGCCATCGAGGCCCAGCGCGCCACCCGCACCGAGCGGGTGCGGCGCCCGTGAACTGGCTGACCAACAACTGGCCCGCGGTGCTGGAGCTCGCGGGTGCGCACCTGGTGCAGTCCGTGATCCCCGTGGTGGTGGGCCTGCTCATGAGCGTCCCCCTCGCGCGGCTGGCAGCCGGCAACCGCTGGCTGCGTCCCGTGTTCGTCACCGGGTCCTCGCTGCTCTACACCATTCCCTCCCTCACCCTGTTCGTGGTGCTGCCCCTGGTGCTCGGCACGCGCATCACGTCCGTGGTCAACGTGGTCGTGGCGCTGACCCTGTACGTGATCGCCATCCTGGTGCGCTCGTGCGTGGACGCGTTCGAGTCCCTGGACCGGGACGTCCTGCAGGCGGCCACGGCCATGGGGTACAAGCCCGCCCGCCGGTTCTTCGGGGTGGAGCTGCCGCTGGCCGTTCCCGTGATGATCGCGGGGCTGCGCGTGGCCACCGTCTCGAACATCTCCATGGTCTCGGTGGGTGCCGTGATCGGCATCCAGTCGCTGGGCACCCTGTTCACGGACGGGCTGCGCCGCTCGATCATCGCCGAGATCGTGGTGGGCATCGTGGCCACCGTGGTGATCGCCGTGGTCCTGGACCAGCTGCTGCGGCTGCTTGGCCACGTGCTGACCCGCTGGCAGCGCACGGGCACGGGCCCCGGGAAGCCGGGCGGGCGGCGTCGTGGTGCGGTGCGCTCCGAGGCCGCCGGAGGCTCCCGGGACGCTGCGGGCTCCCTGGCCGCCGTGGAGTCCGGAGGTGCCCCCGCATGAGCCTGTTCACCGAAGCCGCGCAGTTCCTCACCGACCCCGCCAACTGGACCGGCGCCACGGGCATCCCCCAGCGCCTGCTCGAGCACGCGGGCTACAGCGCCCTGACCATGGCCATCGCGCTGGTGATCGCGGTTCCCCTGGGCCTGTGGGTCGGTCACACCGGCCGCGGCGGGGGAGCGGTCGTGGGCCTGGCGGGGGCGCTGCGCTCGCTGCCCACCCTGGGTCTGCTCACGCTGTTCACCCTGCTCATGGGCCTGGGGCTGATGCCGCCCATCCTCGCGCTCGTGCTGCTGGCCGTGCCGCCCATCCTCTCCGGCACCTACTCGGGGATCGCCGCGGTGTCCCCCTCGCTCGTGGACGCCGCGCGGGCCATGGGCATGACCGAGTCGCAGACCCTGTTCAGGGTGGAGGTCCCGGTGGCGCTGCCCGTGATCCTCGGCGGGATCCGCAACGCGGCCCTGCAGGTGCTCGCCACCGTGACCATCGTGGCCTACATCAACCTGGGCGGGCTGGGCCGCTACCTGATCGACGGGCTCGCGGTGCGTGACTACTCGCGCATGCTCGCGTCCGTGGTGCTCGTGGCGGTGCTCGCGCTGGCCGCCGACGCAGTTCTTGCTCTCACCCAACGCCTGGTGACGTCACCGGGTCTCAGACTGACAGGAGATCGCCCATGACCTCGCAGCACCCGTCCTCCCGCGCCCGGTGGCGCCCCGCGGCATTCGCCGGGGTGGCCGCCTCCGCCGTGCTCGCGCTCACCGCGTGCAGTGGCGGTTCGGACCCCCTCGCGGACAAGAACGACGACGCCTCGGGCGGCTCCTCGGACTCCGTCACCGTGGGCTCGGCGGACTTCCCGGAGTCGCAGATCGTGGCGGAGCTCTACGCCGGCGTGCTGCGTGACGCCGGGGTGAAGGTGGAGACGAAACCAGGGATCGGCGCCCGCGAGGCGTACGTGGGGGCGGTCAAGGACGGCTCCGTGGACGTGGTCCCGGACTACTCCGGCAACCTGCTGCTGTTCGCGGACAAGAACGCCACGGCGGCCTCCGCCGAGGACATCGTGAAGGCGCTGCCGGACAGCCTCAAGAACCAGGACCTCTCGGTGCTGGACGCCTCCAAGGCGGAGGACAAGGACGCACTGGTGGTCACGCAGGCCACCGCGGAGAAGTACGGGCTCAAGTCCGCCACAGACCTCTCCTCCGTGTGCAAAGACCTGGTGATGGCCGGTCCCCCCGAGTTCCAGGAGCGCGCCTACGGCACCAAGGGACTGAAGGAGAAGTACGACTGCTCCTTCAAGTCCTTCCAGCCCATCAACGACGGCGGCGGGCCCCTCACCGTGCAGGCCCTCACCAAGGGGGACGCGCAGGTGGCGGACATCTTCACCACCACCCCGGCCATCCAGGACGAGAACCTGGTGGTGCTGGACGACCCGAAGAACAACTTCATCGCGCAGCAGGTGCTCCCGCTCACCGCGCCGGACCGGCTGCCCCAGAAGGCGGTGGACGCGCTCAACCAGTTCTCCACCAAGCTCACCACCCAGGACCTGATCGACCTGAACCGCGAGGTCAGTGGGGGCGAGCAGCAGAACCCTGGGGATGCCGCCAAGCAGTGGTTGGCCGATCACGGGTACGACAAGGCCTCCTGACACCCGTCGTCCTCCGGGGGCAGCGCGCAGCGCCCGGGCGTCCCGTTCATCGGACGGGACCCCGGGCGTTCGTCATGTCCCATTCAGGTGCATGGTCGTCAGATCGTCGTGACGGGGGGGGCGCACTCTTCCACACAGGGTTGTCCACACACGGCAGGGATGTGCACAGCCCACGCTGACCTGCGGCGATGCCAGTGTTCTCCCACGTGGGCCCGAGGCGTGGTCCCGAGGTTTCCACACCTGTGGACAACGCTGTGCACAAGCTGTGCAGTGAACGGAGGATGAGCAGGTGGTCATGCGCCCGCCACCTTCGAGCCGCGATGTGCTGCGTGCCTGTGCTGGACGGGGCCGCATCAGCGCGGACGTCACCGGCCAGGGCCAGCTGCTGGAGGTGCCGCAGGAACACATGCGCCGGGACACCCGTGCGAGCCCCTGTGATCCCGATCCGCGCTGGGTCTGGTCCACGTTCCACGGCTTCCAGTGGGACCTCCACTACTCCAGTCCGCAGGTCTCTACCCCATGGCCGTGGAACCGCTGTTCCTGGCCAACCAGGGCGCACAGGTTCTGCGCCTGGATGCGGTGGCGCTCATCTGGAAGCAGCCGGGGAGCACGTGCGAGTCCCAGCCCCGGGTCCACGACCTGCTGCGCGCGTTCTGGCTCCCCTCCCGGGGCTCGAGACCGAGCCCGGCCCGGCCGTCGACCGCATCCTGCTGGCGTACTTGCTGGCCATGGGCACCGGGGGCGTCCCCTGAGCTACCTGGGGAACGGGGTGGAGCAGCGGAGTTCGAGGGCGCCACCTTGATCCCGTTCAGCACCCACAATCCCCACGTCCTCGGATATCAGCGGCCCGCCAGGCGCAGCGTGGTGCTGTGCCTGGCCAACTTCAGCGACTGGTCCCAGTTCGTCACGGGAGAGACCCTCAGTGGGTTCCTCCCCGCAGCCGCGCCCTCCACGCGAACGCGTCGGTGGACCCTCTCGGGGGCATCCTCATGGAGGCCCACCGATTCCGCTGACTGCCCGTGAGCGCCGTCCCTGACGCCCCTGACATAACACTGTCACACAAGTGTCCCCTCATAAGTGGACAGGTCCACCCAAAAGTGTGGACAAAACGTGTTATCCACACATCTTCTCCACAGGGGTGGATAACTGATACCACGGGCGCCCCGGTTGCGACCGGAGCCGATCGCGGATCGTTTCCCCAGGTCAAAAGCATGTCACTGGCAGCTCGTGCCGCCATCCGAGAATGTGGCTCGAACATGCGTTCAGGTTGTTCACTGGCTTCTCCACCCCTGTGGGTAACCCTTTTCCACCGCCTGTGCACGGTGCATCCCCTCGACTGAGATGACGCGTCATCATTTCTGCATCACACTGATTCGACCGACTATTTGCGTGCAGTTGCTACCCGGTGGGACGGGCGGCACGGGGAGGCACGCTCAAGGGGGAATCATGTCCGTTCGCATCACCCAGGTCGAGAACGCCGACCGCAGTTTCACCCTGCTCGCCGAGCAGGAGGTACCCGTGTCCGTCGAGGAGTTCGACCGCCTGATCGGCCGGCCCAAGGAGATGGGGGAGTGGTTCGGGGTGGAGTTCACCTGGCCCACGTCCCCGGAACAACAGCTGGATGTGGGGTCGGCGCTGGAGTTCGAAGTCCCGCTGGGCCCATTCAGCGTGGATTTCATCCTGATCGTCGCGGATCGGGTGCCCGGTAAGTCACTTCTCCTGCGCACCACGCGGGGGGCCGTGGACATGACCCTCGAATACACGTGGGCGCCCACGGACACCGGGGTCGATGTGCACATGTGTGCGGACTTCCGCGTGCGCGGTGCGCTGTGGTGGAAGATGCCCTGGACCCGCAGGGTTTCCCGTCACAAGATCGTCCGCGGACTGGAGCGGATGCGGCAGGATGTCACGGCCCGGGCGTCGAGCGGAGTCGCCGTTTCACCGGCCCGGTATCCGAAGGGGACGCGTGCGCCTGAACCCGCCGTGGCCGCGCGTTCGCGGTCGGCGGCGCACCGCAAGGCTTTGAGGCGGCGCTGCGCGCACCAGGCGTAGAGCGCGGCGGACCTGTGCGCCGACCGCCACCTGGCCGGCGTTGCGGGGCCTGTTCTGCGCGGGTGGCAGAGGTGGCGGTGTGCGGCCTCAGCCGTTTGCCGTGCTCCCGGTGTCGTCCCGCGGGGGCAGGGTGCGCTCCATGCGGATCAACCTCACCCGGTAGTCCATGCCGGGCACGTCGAAATCCACCTCGCCGCGGGGCGTGTAGCCCAGCCCTGCGTAGAACGGTTCCAGAACGGGGCTGGACTTGTCGCAGTCCAGGCGGGACACCGACCGACCGGACGCGGCGATGACATCTTCGGCCGCGCGGACGAGCCGCGGGCCCGTTTTCGTGCCGCGCAGGCGGCGGTCCACGGCCACCCCGTGGATGTATCCGGCGGGTTCGGACTGCTGCCCCCAGATCATGGGGTCCTCCCAGATCACCCGGACGCTCGCGAGAACCCGCTCGGGGTGGCCCGGGGAATCCATGACCCACCACTCACCGCGTTCGATCTCCTGCTCCACCTGGGCGGCGGTGAACTCGCCCTCGCGCCACTGGTCGATGCCGCGCGCCTGCATCCAGCGGGCCAATGTGTCCCGGAGCTCGACGATGCCTGCGGCATGACGGTGCTGGGCAGGCGTCACGTCCGGGACGTCGAGACCCGCCGTGCTCGGGGCGGGACGGGAACTGGTGCGGGCGGCGTCGGAGACTGGCATGCCCCGAGGGTAGGGCGGGAGTGGGCGCGGGGAACGTGGTGTGACGGAACGTGACCGGGGCCCGGGAGTCGTACGCCAGTGGCTGAACATCCTTGACCTGCGGAACGGCGGCGATGGACAGTTGAACCATCACGCCCGCAAACGAAAGGATGTTTCACCATGGCTGAAAAGTTCACTCTCCCCGACCTCCCGTACGACTACGCCGCGCTGGAGCCGCACATCTCGGCCCAGATCATGCAGCTGCACCACGACAAGCACCACAACACGTACGTGACCGGTGCTAACACCGCGCTGGAGAAGATGGAGGAGGCCCGTGCCAACGGTGACGCCGCCGGCGCCGCCAAGCTCTCCAAGGACCTGCAGTTCAACCTGGGTGGTCACATCAACCACTCCATTTTCTGGAAGAACCTGTCCCCCGAGGGTGGCGACAAGCCCACCGGCGAGCTCGCCGCGGCGATCGACAACTTCTTCGGCTCCTTCGACGGCTTCCGGGACCACTTCACCGCTGCCGCCACGAGCATCCAGGGCTCCGGCTGGGCCATTCTCGCGTACGAGCCCGTTGCCGGGAACCTGGTGATCGAGCAGATGTACGACCAGCAGAACGGTGTCCCCGTGGCCACCATCCCGCTGCTGCAGCTGGACATGTGGGAGCACGCCTTCTACCTCGACTACCAGAACGTCAAGGCGGACTACGTCAAGGCTTTCTGGAACATCGTGAACTGGGCGGATGTCTCCGAGCGTTTCGAGAAGGCGCGCGCCGGGGCCAAGTCCCTCATCTGATCCCGTCGTGGTGCGTCGCCCCGCGATGCCATGACCTCACGAAACCCCGCGCGGCGCTCGCCGTGCGGGGTTTCGCGCTACCAGCCACCCCTCCCGAGGAGTCCCGCCCATGAGCACGCTCCGTTTCCTGGTGACCCAGCAGATTCCCGAGCCCGGCCCGAGCATCCTGCGCGACGCGGGAGACGTGGAGATCCGAAGCGGCATGAGCGCCGAGGAGCTGCGGGAGGCGGTGACGGGCGGCGAGTACGACGTGGCGCTGTCCCAGACCTCGGACGCCTTCTCCGCCGAGCTTCTGGGTGAGGCGAGGATCAGGGGCATCGCGAACTACGGCGTGGGGTACAACAACATCGACGTGGCGGCGGCCGCGCAGCACGGGATCGCGGTGGGCAACACCCCGGACGTGCTCGACGACGCCACCGCGAACCTGGCCGTGCTGCTCCTGCTGGGTGCCGCCCGCCGCGCGCACGAGGCCTCCGAGTTCCTGCGCGCGGCCAGGTTCGAGGGACTGCGCCCCGGTCTGCTGGTGGGCCAGGACGTCACCGGCGCCACCCTGGGGATCGCGGGCATGGGCCGGATCGGCAAGGCCGTGGCCCGGCGCGCGCTCGGGTTTGGCATGACCGTCCAGTTCACGCAGCGACCGCCGCACGACCGCGTGGTGTCCGACGAGGAACTGGGCGAGCTGGCGGGGCACGTCACCCAGGTGCCGTGGGACGAGCTCGTGGCCACGAGCGACTACCTCTCGCTGCACGTCCCGCTCACGGAGCAGACCACGCACCTGGTGGACGCGGACGTGCTGCGCCGCATGAAGTCCACGGCGGTGCTGGTCAACACGGCGCGCGGGCCGGTGGTGGACGAGAAGGCCCTGGTGCACGCCCTGCGCGAGGGTCAGATCTTCGCCGCCGGGCTGGACGTGTTCGAGAACGAACCCGCCGTGGAGCCCGGCCTGCTGGAGCTGCCCAACGCGTTCCTGCTCCCGCACATCGGCTCTGCGGAGGCGGGTACCCGGGCCGGCATGGCGCGGATGGCCGCAGAGAACGCCGTGGCCATGGCCCGCGGGGAGAAGCCGCCGTACCCGGTGGAGGTGTAGCCCGCGCAGGTGGATCGCGGCGCCGACTCCTCGCTCCGGGTCGGGTCGTGGGCGCCGGGAACTCCCGGGAGCCCGGCGCCCGGGGCAGGGACCGGGATGCCGCGCTCACCGGGCCCGGTGTGCGGCGTCGGACGTCGAAGCGGCGACGGCGGGATCAGCCGCGGCCCTGCAGTGCCGCGACCACGTCCGCCGTGGCGGCGATCGCGGTGTCGACGTCCTGCGCGGTGGTGTCCCTGCCCAGGCTGAAGCGCACCGCGGTGCTCGCCACCTCCGGTGAGAGGCCCAGTGCGGTGAGCACGTGGGACGGTTCCGTGGAACCCGCCGAGCACGCCGACCCCGAGGACACCAACACCCCTCGGTTCTCCAGGTCCACCAGCACAGTTTCCCCGTTGACGCCCGGGAAGCAGAAGCTTGCGTTCGTGGCCAACCTGTTCCCACCGGCGCTCGAGTCCGGGCCCGTGAGCAGGGCACCGGGCACGCGGCCGAGGATGCCCTCGATGAGCTGGCCCCGCAGCGCCACCGTGCGCCGAACATGCTCCTCGCGCTCCGCCTCGGCGCGTTCCAGGGCGACGGCGAGCCCCACCGCCCCCGCGACGGTGGAGGTTCCGGACCTGCGTCCCCGCTCGTGACCACCGCCGCTGAGCAGCGGCCGCAAGGGTGTGCCCCGCTTGATCCAGAGCAGCCCGATGCCCGGGGGCGTGCCGATCTTGTGACCCGCAAGGCTCAGTGCGCTCACCCCGAGGGTCCTCACGTCCAGTGGGAGCACGCCCGCGGCCTGCACGGCGTCCGTGTGCAGGGGCACGCCGTGCTCGGTGGCGATCTCCGCCAGCGCGGCGATGTCCTGCACGGTGCCCACCTCGTTGTTCGCGAGCATCACGGAGGCCACAGCGACCTCGGCCGCGTCGTCGTCGCCCCGGAGCAGCGCGCGGAAGGCGTTCGGAAGCACGACACCGCTCGTGTCCACGGGTGCGGTCCGCGCCTCGAAGTCGTCGTACCGGGCGAGGTCCGCCGCCGAGTCCAGGACGGCGTGGTGCTCGATCGCGCTCGTGACGACGCGGGCGCGGCCGGGCCCGCGTTCGCGGCGGGCCAGCGCAATGCCCTTGACCGCGAGGTTGTCCGCCTCCGTGCCACCGGAGGTGAATACGACCTCACCCGGACGGGCATTGAGCACAGCGGCCACGCGCTCGCGGGCGTCCTCCAGGGCGTGGGCCGCACGACGCCCGCGCTCGTGGTGGCTGGACGCGTTGCCGTACTCCGTGGTGAGCCACGGCCACATGGCCTCAAGCACGTCCCTGCGGGGAGCGGCGGTCGCGGCGTGGTCCAGGTAGATCATGGGTGTCCTCTCACGAGCGGAAGGATGACGGGCGGCGGAAGCTGCGGTAGACAGGGAACATGGATGCGAACTCACTCACCACACTGGCCCGCACACTGCTGGAGCAGGCCCACGAGGTCTCCAGCGGACGCGCCGCGCACAACCTCCACGGGGGCCGTGGCCGCCGCCTGCAGCAGACGGTGATAGCGCTCGTACGGGGCGAGAAGCTCAAGGAGCACGAGAACCCCGGTGAGGCCACCCTGCAGGTGATCGAGGGACGCGTGGAGCTCGCCGCGGGCGAGGACTTCGTGACGCTGTCCGCGGGGGAGCACGCCGTGATCCCGCAGCAGCGACACTCCCTCCATGCCCAGGAGGACTCCGTGGTCCTACTGAGCCTGGTGAACAACCACTAGCCCACGACGATGTCCAGGCCCAGGTCGAGTGCGTGCGCGGAATGGGTCAGGGCTCCCACGGAGATCACGTCCACGCCCGTGGCGGCCACCCGGCCGATGGTCTCCAGGGTGATCCCGCCGGAGGCCTCCACGGCGGCGCGACCGTCGATCATGGCCACCCCGCTGACCAGGTCCGCGGGCGCGAAGTTGTCCAGCAGCACCACGTCCGCGCCACCGGCCAGGACGTCCTCGATCTGGTCCAGCCGGTCCACCTCCACCACCATGCAAGTCGTGTGAGGCATCTTCCGGCGAAGGTCGCGCAGGGCACGGGACAGGGGTGCGCCCCCGGCGGTGAGCACGGCCAGGTGGTTGTCCTTGAGCATCACGGCGTCCGAGAGCCCGAAGCGGTGGTTGTGACCGCCGCCGCACGTCACGGCGTGCTTCTCCAGCGCTCTCAGCCCCGGAGTGGTCTTGCGGGTGTCGCACACGCGGGTGCGGGTGATGGTTCCGGCGGGAAGCTTGTTCGAGCGCTCCACCTCCGCCACGGTCTCCTCCACGGCGGAGACGTAGCGCGCGGTGGTCGTGGCGATCCCGGACATCCGCTGCACGAGGTTCAGCACCGTGCGCTCGGCAGTGAGGACGGCCCGCGCCGGCCCGCGCACCGTGGCCACGGCGGTGCCGGGGTCGAGCTGATCCCCGTCCGCGACGTGCAGTTCCACCTCCGCGGCCGAGTCCAGCACGGTGAAGCCCACCCGGATCACCTCCGCGCCCGCGAACACTCCGTTCTCCCGGGACACCACCGCGGCGGTGGCGTTTGCGTCCTCGGGGAGCGCGAGCTCGGAGGTGAGGTCACCCCACGGGGCGTCCTCCGCGAGTCCTGCCCGGATCACGGTCTCAACGGCTGAGCGGTGCAGCATGTGCTGTCCTTTCGGTGCTGGTGGGTGCGCTGACGTCGTGGTGTCCTCCGGGGAGGGCCGTGTTCGCGCTGCTGGGGATGCCGGGGTGTGCGGCCCCGTCAATGCCCCGGGCGGCATGACGTGCGGTTGACGGGTTTGGGTGCTGGGAACCGGTGGATGCCGGATCGTCGGCGCGGTGGTGGGCCCCGCGGGACTCGGTCCGCCGCCGCGCCGCTCGCACGAGTCCGCTCGCCACGGTCAGCAGGTTCCGGTCCTCGTGCTCCGCGAGGGTGTCCGCGTCCGTTCGGGGCCCCTCCGACGACGACGCCGCGAGCCACCCGTCCAGCGCCCGTTGCGTCTCCGCGAGGCCTTCCTCGGTGCGGATCACTCCGGCACTCCGCCACATCACGGCCTGCAGGGCCGCACGGGTGAACGGTGCCGTGCTGCCAGGGGTGGTGTGCCGGTCCGGTGAGGTGGGAGGCGCGTCATGTCGATCGGACGCCGGCCAGGACGTGGGATCGGCCGGTGCGTCGGTCACGAGCCGCCCGATGCGATTGCCGAAGACCACGGCCTCCAGCAGCGAGTTGGACGCGAGCCGGTTGGCGCCGTGCAGTCCCGTGGCGGCGCACTCGCCCGCGGCCCACAGCCCGGGGACGGTGGTGCGTCCGGCGTCGTCGGTGGTGATCCCACCCATGAGGTAGTGCGCGGCGGGGCTCACCGGAACCGGTTCGCGGGACCAGTCGATCCCGCGGTCCCGCAGTGCTCGGTCGATCGTGGGGAAGCGACGGGCCAGGTGCTCGGCCCGGGTCAAGCCGTCCGGCACGGGCACCGTAGCGCAGTCCAGCACCACGTGCGCTCCGGGGGCGGAGACCCGTTCGGCGGCAATGGCCCGGGCCACGACGTCCCGCGGCGCGAGTTCCGCGCGGGGATCCACCGCCAGCATGAATCGTTCTCCGCGGTGGTTGCGCAGCACGGCCCCCTCACCGCGCAGGGCCTCCGAGATCAGGAACGAGCCCGGGGCTGCCAGCGCGGTGGGGTGGAACTGCAGGAACTCCAGGTCGTGCACCGCGGCCCCCGCACGAAGGGCCAGGGCGATGCCGTCCCCCGTGGCCACCTCGGGATTGGTGGTGAACGGGTACAGGTGTCCGGCGCCGCCGGTGGCGAGCACCACGTGGTCGGCGGCCAGGACGTGCTCGGGGCCCAGGCAACCCGCCGGATCCACGGAGCGCGCGGTCACGCCGGACACGGTTCCGCCCCGTTGCAGGATGCCGGTGACCAGTGTGTATTCCTGGACACTCATATCTGCCAAATCGCAGGTCTCCCGCACCCGTGCCGCGAGGGCCTCCTGGATCATCCGTCCGGTGGCATCACCCCCGGCGTGCAGGATCCGCGGCACGCTGTGCGCACCCTCGAGCCCCTGGACCCACGGGGAGTCTGCCCCGGCCACGCGGTCGAAAGACACGCCGTGCCGGGTAAGGAGCGTGATCGCGTCCGGGGAGTCGGCGACGACGCCGCGCACCACCTCCGAGTCGCACAGCCCGACCCCCGCGGCCTGGGTGTCCCGGGCATGCAGCTGCGGGGTGTCCAGGGGCTGCCCCCCGGGGAGGCCGCGGGTCATGGCGGCGATTCCGCCCTGCGCGCGGTCCGTGGCGGTGTTCCCGAGGGTGGACTTGCTCAGCACGGTGACCCGGGCGCCGCGGGCGGCGGCACCCAGCGCGGCGGTGAGTCCGGCGGCACCGGAGCCCACGACGAGAACGCGCGGAGCGGCGTCGTCCTCCGGGCGATCCCGTGCCTCACGCACGCGGCACCGCGGCGAGCATGCGCTCCAACGCCACCGACGCCTCGGCGGCGACTTCCGGGGCCACGCTCACCCGGTTGACCACGCGCCCGGCCACGAGCTCCTCCAGGACCCACGCGAGGTAGCCGGGGTGGATGCGGTACATCGTGGAGCACGGGCAGATCACGGGGTCCAGGCAGAAGATGGTGTGCTCCGGGTGCTCCGCGGCCAGGCGGTTGACCATGTTGATCTCGGTGCCGATGGCGAAGGTCTGTCCCGGTTCCGCCGCGGCCACAGCCTTGCGGATGTGGTCCGTGGAGCCGGCGGAGTCCGCGGCGTCCACCACCTCCATGGGGCACTCGGGGTGGACCACCACGGTGCACCCGGGGTGCTCGGCGCGGGCCTGCTCGATCTGGGCGACGGTGAAGCGGCGGTGCACGGAGCAGAAGCCGTGCCACAGGATCACCCGCGCATCATCCAGTGCCGCGGGAGAGTTGCCGCCCAGCGGCCTGTTCGGGTTCCACAGCGGCATCTGCTCCAGCGGCACGCCCATGGCCTTGGCGGTGTTGCGGCCCAGGTGCTGGTCCGGGAAGAACAGCACCCGCTGCCCGCGGGCGAAGGCCCACTCCAGCACGGTGGCGGCGTTGGAGGACGTGCACACGATGCCCCCGTGGCGCCCGCAGAACGCCTTGAGCGCCGCGGAGGAGTTCATGTAGGTCACGGGGACCACCGAGGCCAGCGGTTCGCCGCGCTCATCCGTGAGCACGGTGCCGTGCTCGTCCGTGGCATGGGGGCCCAGGACGTCCACGAGCTCCGCCCAGCACTCCTCCACGGAGTCCTCGTCCGCCATGTCCGCCATGGAGCAGCCCGCGGCCGGGTTGGGCAGGATCACGGCCTGCTGCTCCGTGGAGAGGATGTCCGCGGTCTCGGCCATGAAGTGCACGCCGCAGAACACGATGGCCTCGGCCTCCGGGTGCGCCTTCGCCTGCTGCGCGAGCTGGAACGAGTCCCCGATGAAGTCCGCGTGCGCCACGATCTCGTCCCGCTGGTAGAAGTGGCCCATCACCACCACGCGGTTCCCCAGAGTCTGCTTGGCCGTGCTGATCATGGCATCCAGCTCCCCGGGGCTCGCGTCCCGGTAGCGCTGCGGGATGGCGGGCTGCGCGGGGGAGCCCGGGGGAACGACGTCGTGCTGGGACGCCCCGGGGCCGTAGCCCTCGGTGAGCGGGGCCGGGAAGTCCCACGGCTGCTCCGCGAGGGCGGCGCTGCACGAGCCGCCGGATGTGCCGGGCTGCGCGGCTGCGCGGTCCCCGGGGCGGGAGGACAGCAGGGTGAGGCGGGTGGCGACGGAGGTCATGGTGTCTCCTGGCTCGTAGGGCTCTCGGGTGATGGCGGACTCGGCAGGCTCGACGGTCCCGGCGGGCTGGGACTGCTCGCGTGGCCGGGACGCTCTGCGGCGTGCGGGCCGGAGCGGGTGAAGTCCGGGGCGGTGTCCTCGGTGAAGCGGTACAGCGCGGGGGGCCGGTGCGGGGTACCGGAAACGCGCTGACCGGTGTCCTGCAGCCGGCCGGAGCGCAGCGCGTGGCGGCGGAAATTGGGGGCGTCCACGGCGCGGCCCAGGATAGCCTCGTGCACCTCGCGCAGCTGGGCGATGGTGAAGGAGTCGGGCAGGAAGGAGCGGGCCACGGTGGGGTCCGCGATCCGGTCCCGCAACCGGTCCAGGGCGTGGGCCACCACGAGCGAGTGGTCGAAGGCCAGGGGTGGCAGGTCGGTGGCCTGCAGCCACGTGACGTTGAGGTCGTCCTCGCCCGCGGCGGCCTCCCGGGGGGACAGGGCGGCCCAGTAGACCACGGTGACCACGCGCTCGTCGGCGCCCTGGGAGCGGGTGAGACCGCCGAACGTGGCGAGCTGCTCCAGGTGGGCGGCGTCGAGGCCCGTGGTGAGGCGCAGGTACGCGGCGGCGGAGTCCTCCAGGCCCTCGTCCTCACTCAGCGGGCCGCCCGGCAGTGCCCACCGGTGGCGGTGGGGATCCCGGATCCGGCGCACCAGGGGCAGCCGCAGTTCGTGTCGCCCGTCCGGTCCGGTGGGGCGCACCGTGAAGATCACGGTGGACACGGCAATGCTCGTGCACGGGGTGCCCATGGCCACCGCCCTCCGCCCGTTGGACCGGGCCGGTGCCCGGATGGTGTTGAGGAGACTCTAACCGCTAAAAGTCACTGTGACACTAAGGGAGGTCGTGTGACGCGGCCACGGCGAACAGCGGGGCCGGGCCGCGGTGCCACATTGTCCGCGCGCCCGTGTCCTGCCCCGAGCCGGGCCGACGGTTGCGTACGTTAGGCAGATCACACGTCGGCCGTCAGAACGGAACCCGCCATGTCGTCAACCGCGCCCAGCGCCCGTCCGAAAGGATCGGGCAACCGGGGGACCGGGGTCCTGCTCCGGATCCTGAACTGGATCGAGTGGGTGGGCAACAAGCTCCCCGACCCCTTCTGGCTGTTCCTGCTGCTCGCGGGCATCGTGCTGCTGCTCAGCTGGATCCTCTCCGCGATGGGCCTCAGCGCGCTCAACCCCGCCACCGGCGAGACCGTGGCGGTCACCAACCTGCTGGCCCCGGACGGGCTGCGGAAGATGGTGTCCGAGTCCGTCACCAACTTCGTGGAGTTCCCGCCGCTGGGCCTGGTGATCGTGGTGCTGCTGGGTGTGGCCGTGGCCGAGCAGTCCGGCATGCTCTCCGCCGCGCTGCGCGGATCCGTGGCGCGCGTGGGCCCCAAGTGGCTGACGTTCGTGCTGGCGCTGACCGGCATCACCGGCTCGATCGCCTCTGACGCCATGTACGTGGTGCTCATCCCGCTGGGCGCGCTCGCGTTCAAGGCCGCCGGGCGCTCGCCCGTGGTGGGGCTGATCGTGGCGTTCTGCTCGGTGGCGGCCGGCTTCAACGCGTCCCTGCTGCCCACGGCGTCCGACGCGCTGCTGGGCGGGATCACCACCGCGGCCGCCGGGCTGATCGACAAGAGCGTGCTGGTCACCCCGGTGTCCAACTACTTCTTCACGTTCGTCTCCTCCCTGGTGCTCGCGGCCATCATCACCGTGGTCACCGAGACGGTGCTCTCCAAGCGCGGTGAGGCGCTCGCCGAGGACACGGACACCAAGCAGCAGGACATGGGCGACTTCAACGACATGCGCCTGAAGCCCCGCGAGAAGCGCGGACTGCGCAACTCCGGGATCGCGTTCGTGGTGATGCTGGCCATCTACCTGGCGCTGCTGCTGATCCCCGGTTCCCCGCTGCGCGCGGAGGACGGCTCCATCCTGATGTCCCCGTTGCTGCTCAACGTGGGGATCGTCATCGCCATCATCTTCGCGGTGGTCGGCTGGGTCTACGGCCGGGCCGCCGGGACCATGACGCAGGCCCGCGAGGTCCCCGAGGCCATGGCAAAGGGGCTGGCCGGTGTGACCCCCGTGCTCGTGCTGTTCTTCGCCGCCGCCCAGTTCACCGCCTACTTCCAGTGGTCCGGGATCGGGCCCGTGCTGGCCGTGTACGGCGCGGACTTCATCGGCTCCCTGGGCCTTAGCCCCGTGCTCACGTTCGCGGGCATCGTGGTGATCGTGGCCGTGATGAATCTGCTCATCACCTCCGGCTCCGCCCAGTGGACCCTGCTGGCCCCGGTGATGGTGCCCATGCTCATGCTGCTCAACGTCTCCCCGGAGATGACCCAGGCGCTGTTCCGCATCGGCGACTCCCCCACCAACGTGATCAGCCCCGTGAGCCCGTACTTCGCCCTGGTGCTCGGCTACCTGCGCCGCTACCAGAAGGAGGCCGGTGTGGGCACGCTGATCTCCCTGGTGCTGCCGGTGTCGATCGCCATGCTCATCGGCTGGTTCCTGCTGTTCGTGGTCTGGTACCTGCTGGGCCTGCCACTGGGGCCGCAGGACCTCTGAGCCCGGGCGGCGCGGCGGCAGGACGACGACGCTGCGCCGCCCCCTCCGCGGCCCTCGCCTTCCCTGCCGGAGCGCCTCCGCGGCACCCTCGACGCCCCTGGCACGGCGGGGCCACCGCGTCCACCACGCACGAACGCCCCTCCCCGGGCGAGGGGAGGGGCGTTCGGTGTCACCGCGGTGGGCGGTGGCGGGTGGGGATCAGTCGTTCGTCTTCACGGTGATCTTGTCCCCGGACACGGTCACCGTGCCGGAGGTGGAGATGCTCGTGGTGGTGTCCCGGTCCTTCCACTTGGCGGGCTTGTCCTCGTCCCACTGGTCGTTGTACTGGTAGTCGAACCGTGCCTCACCGGACTTCCTGGTGGTGAAGGTGGTCTCGCCTCCCAGGGAGGACACCGAGTAGGTGGGGTAGCGCTCGATGGTCCAGGAGGGGTTGCGGTAGTCCTCCTCGTCCCCGAAGATCGGATACCCGAACGCGCAGCCCTGCGGCTCGAACTCGGACTTCTTGGCGCACGTGTCCAGCGAGGCGTTGAGCTGCTTGGTGAGGTCCTGCTCGAGCGCCGGGGTGTAGGACTGGTCGAAGCTCATGGCGGAGCTCATGGGCTCGGACCCGGCCCGGATCTCGGCCACCTGCTGACCGCCGTAGCTCACGTACTTGCTCGCGGAGTCGATGCCCACGGCGTAGTCACCGGGCAGCGCCGTGAACTGGGTGCTGTAGGACTGGTCCTGGGCGTCCACCGGCACCTTCTTGTCGTTGACGGTGAGCTCGCTGACGCCCGCCGGGACCTCCACGCTGAACGTCTGGTACAGCGGGATCCCCGCGGAGCCGTCCACGCGCCAGGATTTGAACAGTCCGTTGCGGGAGTCGCTGACCATGGGCACGTCCACGGGGGTGGTCACGCCGTCCTGGGTCACGGTGGCGCTCACGGTGGCGTGGTCGCCGTCGATGCGCGTGTCCTTGATCTCGTAGGAGGAGATCCGGTGCTGCGCGGCGCCGTACACCTCGTTCGTGAGCAGGGCGCGCTGGGCGGTGCTCACGTTCGGGTCCGCCACGTCCGCGACCGCGGAGGCCTTGCCGTCCCTGGCGGACTGCAGCAGGTCCTCGGCCTGGTTGTCCGGGCCGAACACGGTGCGGCTCAGGATGGAGAACACCACCGCGGCCACCACGCCCAGCAGGATCAGGGCGCCCACGACGACCGCGATCCACCGGATCCGCTTCTTCTTCGCGGGGTCCATGGGCGTGCGCTGCGGGGGCAGGCTCGCGGTGTGCTCGGCGTCGTCGTACGTGGGCAGCACGCGCGTCTGGTCGCCGGGCGCGGTGGCGTCCCGCTGGGCGCTCACGGTCTCCTGGGCAGGGTGCTGCGCGGACGACGCCGCTGCGTCACCTGCCGGGCCCGCGGCACCGGGCGCCGCGGCGTCGCCCTCCCGGACGGTGCCCTGGGCGGGAGCGGTGCGGGCGGCGGCCGCAGCATCCATCCCGGCGGCGGAGGCCACCACGGCGGCGCGGCCGCGGGCCCGGTCCGAACCGCGCAGCGCGCGAGTCAGGGGAGCGGGCAGGGAGTGCATGAAGGCGGGTGCCACGAAGCGCGCGAGCAGCTCGATGGCCGCGCCCCACAGCAGGAACACCAGGCAGGTCCACCCGGCCGGGCGCATGCTGAAGCCCGCACCCTGGGATCGGCTGGAGCCCTGCGCGGCGTAGCCGCTGACGGTGAGCAGCCACATGAGCAGCAGCCCCAGCAGGAAGTATGCGACGGGCAGCACGGCCCACGCGAACGGGTTGCGTGCCACCCGCTGGTCCACGGGGCGCACGTGCGCCCACGCAATGGCCGCGCAGACCACGGACACGAGCGCCAGCAGGATGCACAGCACCACGGCCCACGCGGGCACGGTGCCCTCGGTCCACAGGTAGAACGCGTGGGAGCCGCCGGTCAGCTCCGTGAAGGAGACGGCCGCACCGCCCGCGGTCAGCGCGGAGAGCAGCGAGAGCACGAACAGCCAGCCCACCGCGATCGGCAGCCAGAACAGGGCGGAGAACCCGGCCATGGCGCCGCCCTTGACGAACGCCCAGATCAGCAGGCCCAGCCCGGCCACGGCACCGAACACGCAGAACTGCACCACCACGGGGCGAAGCACCTGCAGCACGCCCGGAGCGGTGCGTTCGGCGCCGATCACCACGCGGCCGGGGGCGGTCTGCGTGGAACGGGAGGCGAGTACGGAGGCGGTGGTCAGCAGCCCCACCATGAACAGCACCAGGAACAACCCCGGGCCCACCGCGGAGATCCGCACCTGGACGCTCGAGTAGAACACGGGGATGTCCAGGCGCAGCACGGTGATGGCGGTGACGATCAGTGCCAGGGCACCCCAAACCACACCGGCCACGGCGGCCATGACCCACTGCACGGCGCGGGTCTCCACGCGCGTGCGGGACGTGAGGGCGCGCGTGACGGACCACGCCGCCGCGATCCCGCAGGCCAGGGCGAAGTACTGCGGCACGGTAACGCCCGCGGTGCCGCCCTCGCCGCCGAAGCTCGCGATGACGCGCAGGGGCACCAGCGCCGCCATGGCTGCGAGCTGGAACGGGATGGAGAGGAACCACGCCATGCCGGAGAGGTCCGGGGCGGTGCCCGTGAAGTCGTTGATCTGCTCGTCCACCTGCTCCGTGAGGCTCCCGCTGGAGTCACCCGAGAGCGCGGCGCCCAGCACGGTGAGCACCAGGGCCAGCACGGTGCCGAGCACCATGCCCGCGTAGCCGGCCACACCGGCCACGGCGGGGACCCACCAGTGCCGGGGGGTCATGCTCGCGAGGGCGGCGGGCGGGGTGTACGCCGGGGCGGCCGCGGTCTGGGTGCCGGGTGCCGCCGTACCGGGGGCCGCAGCGTTGGGCGCTGCGGCGCCGGGTGTGCCACCCGGTGCTGCCCCGGGGGCCGCGGTGGACTCCTGGGCTGTGGGTCCCGTGGTGGAGGGCCCCGTGGTAGTGGCCGGGTCGACGGGGTGCTCCGCGTCGTCGCCGGCGGGCCCACCTCCGCTGCGGTGGTGCTCCGGTTCCCGGGACGCGCCCGCCGGATCGTGTGCCGAAGAAGGCATGATGTTCTCTCCCCTGGATGTGCAGCCGATGCCCAGAATGAAACCTGAGCAATTCCTGAATATCAGAAGAGGAGTGCCAGGCCGGGGAGGACCTACCGGCAGGAGGGCATGTTTATGAATAAGTCACTACATGGCGGGCCCACGGTTCACGCGGGGTGCGGCCCCTGCGAACCTGCGGGGTACTCCTGCAGCGGCGCGCACGTGTCGTAGGCGTGCTGGATGAGGTCGATGATCCGCCAGCCTTCCTCGGTGGCGTCCGCGCGCACGGTGAAGGTGGGGTCCCCGTCCAGGATCCAGCGCATCACGGAGCCGTACGCGGTGAGCCCGGGCTCCGGCACGCCGCTGGAGAGGGTCAGCCGGTTCATCCCGCGGGAGTCGAAGGGGCTGCCCACGTTCGCCTCCAGCTGCACGTGCTCTTCCTCGAAGCCCACGCTCAGCGCGTTGGGTGCGGTGGGGTGCGGCCAGCCCCGATACTCGTGCGGCGGGCGGCGGAAGGTCACGCGGATGTGCTGGGAGGGGTTGCCGATCGCCTTGCCGGAGCGCAGCGTCACGGGCACCCCGTTCCAGCGCCAGGTGTCCACCTCCAGGGTCACCTGCACGAAGGTCTCGGTCTCCCGCTCCGGGTCCACGTCCTTCTCCTGCGCGTAGTCCGGGACGTCGTGCCCGCCGGTGGTGCCCGCGGTGTAGCGGCCGCGGACCACGGGGGTGATCCCGGGGTGCTCGGCGGCGTGCATGGTGGAATCCTCGTCCCACAGCCGGGTGGCACGAAGGATGTGGGCGGTGTTCGCGGGGACCTCCACGGGGTCGAAGCGGGAGGGCGGGTCCATCATGGTCAGGGCCATGACCTGCAGCAGGTGGGACTGCAGCATGTCCCGGGCGGCACCCGTGGAGTCGTAGAACTCGCCGCGGCCCTCCAGCGCGAGGGTCTCATCGAAGACGATCTCGATGGACGCGATGTGCCGCCGGTCCCAGATGGGCTCGAACATCCGGTTGGCGAAGCGCAGTCCCACGATGTCCAGCACGCCGGGCATGCCCAGGAAGTGGTCCACGCGGAACGTGTGCTCCTCGTCCACCAGCTGCGCCACCTGGGCGTTGAGCGCCCGCGCGGAGTCCAGGTCCGTGCCCACGGGCTTCTCCAGGGCGAGGTACAGGTCCTCGGGCAGCGCGTCCAGCTCGGCCAGGGCCGCGCACGCCTTCTTGGTGATCGCGGGCGCCAGCGCGAAGTACAGGCACACGGGGCCCTCGACGTCGTCGAGCAGCTTCTCGAGGTCCGCTGCCTCGGTGACGTCGCACGAGACCCAGCGCGTGTTCTCCCGCGCGTGGTCCACGGCGGGGCCGGTGGTGTCCACGGACGAGAACGCCTTGGCGACGGTGTCCTCCCAGGTCTCCGCGCGCACGTCGTCGTCCGGGCCGAGCGGACCCGGGAAGTCGTCCCGGGCGGAGCCGATGACCGTGATCTCCCGCTCGGGCTGCATGGCCAGCAGCGAGCCCAGCCCCGGGAGCAGGAGGCGCGCGGTGAGGTCACCGGAGGCGCCGAGAATCACAAGGGTCCTGATGTTGTCCATGGGATCAGGGTAGGTGGTGAGGTGGAATGCGGGGTCGCACACTCTTCAGGTCGCCGGCCTTGCGCAGCCCGACTCGAGTCAGCAGCGCCATGCCCTCCTGCATCTAGGTAGAGGTCATCACGATCCCTGCGCCCAGGAGATCTGTCCCCATCAGTCCGCGCTCTTGGCTCTTGGTGTACACCCGGGCGTACTCAATCAGCTTCCCCGTACTCCGAAACCACCTTCTGCCTATCCTGCAACCGACCATCAGTACCCCGACCGGGGCGACCGGCGGAGAGACAGGGCTACGAGACAGGGTGGTGCCCAACACTTCGGCACCGACTCTGGGGGGCATCCCGCGACGACGCACAACCCATCCCTTCAGAACTCCACCAAGGGGTCGGGTCCGCCCACAGCCAACGCGCAAGAACCACCGCAGGGTGAAGCTTGCTGCTACAAGTAATCATATCTGATGAAGCGCCGTGAAAACTGGCCACATGGCCAATTGACACGACTTCATGGGTGTGTATAGTTTCCGTCACATACCTAGCTTGAGGGGTCATAATGCTTCTGAAGAACATCGGCAAAGTAAAGATTTTGACTGCAGGAGCACTATCCTGCGCACTAGTCGCAGGGACTGGTTCGGCTGCCCTTGCGGAGCCTGGGCAGAGCAATCTCAATGAATCAGAAGTCAAGGCCATGGAGCATGCAATCACCCAATCCTTGCCCACGGGCAAGCTTGCGGAAAACTCTGGCCTCTCTTCAGGGGCTGTTTCGAAAGATTCACCTAACCAGATCAACCTTGACGGCGCATCTCTGTCAATCCCCCTCGACAGCAATTCAAAGCATGGCACCTCGTCAGATGATTCCCTGGTGGTGTCGGGAGATTCCACAGACTACATGTTCCGAGAAACTAAAGACGGGGCACAAGTTCTTTTCAAGATCGATTCCCCTAAGTCATCTCATGAAAAAACTTTCACAATCTCAGGCGACAAAGAGCTCGTTTCATCTGAAGCCCTCGGCGCTGACACCGGGGAAGTTTTTGTGAAGAACTCAGATGGAAGCATGCATAGTTCGTTCGATGCTCCGTGGGCCTACGACGCCAACGGCAACAGTGTGCCCACGCACTTCGAAGTGAGTGGTAATAAGCTGACGCAAGTTGTCGAACCAACTTCCGAGACCGCCTACCCAATTGTTTCTGACCCCGATTGGGGAAAAATTGGGATGTGCGCGGGGACAATCGCAGGAAACGCGGCCCTGTACATCGTCCCTGGTGGAATTGTGGGAAAGCTCCTGATCAAGACGAAGTCTATTCGAAAAGCTGCAGAAATTCTTGTGAGGACTCTCAAAGCGAAAAGCTACAATGATAAGCTGAAGGCATTGCGTTCGCTTGCCTTTGGGCTTGGCGCTGATCTCACTGGGATTGGAGCAATCGCAAAGGCGTGTGGGTAATGCGGACAAGCTCACTAGCAAGAGTGGCAATAGCCCTACTTTTCGTTGGAATTATTTCTATAGGGCCATACTCCCTAATCCATAATGATTTCATCCTTGGAGCTGGTGCTGTAGGTTTCTTGATAGTCCTTGTTCTTCTAATCCCCACAGCTAAGAAGAGCAGTAGAGGTTAATTGTAGGTGGCGACCCCTCCCCTCGGAATTCCGAGGGGAGGGGTCGCCACCTATAGAACTCAAGGGCAAAGGAGCTCGCTGTGCTCACACTCAGTATTTCTGCCCTTCAGCTCTTCCTCAGTTCCTCGTGTGGTCTTGTTTTTGACGGGACTTACCGTTCAGCCTGGGAGGGAGTGGGGGAGCTGAAGGGCAGGGTGATGCCTTAGACGCTCCGGGGTACACCTCCGGTGGAGGAGGGTGTGTGGGGAACGTCTAAGGCATCTTGAACACGTGCGGATCAGCCCGGTCGGTCGGTCGGTCGCATCGGTTGACCACCTCGTGGGTGGTTGAAGAAGGCCCACGGCATTACTCGTGGGCAGTGGCGGCATGTGCGCACAGCTCCGGTGCTCGTCTCGTGGCAGGGCTGCTGTCCACGAGCGGCACTGTAGGGCTTGGCACTCCTTCGCTGTCCAGGTCTTGCGATCCCTGGTGACGGCCCCCGGCTGTGCGCTCGGCAAAGGGAACCGGCTCTGACCCGGGGAGCACCGCTTCTCAGGCGGCTGGTGATGCTGGTCTACGGTCGCATCTCAGACCGACACCAGGTCTTCCATTGCTGGTGGCTCCACTTGAAGCCGTTGGCGCGGGGCCTTCCGCTTTTAACCCGGATCGTTCACGACGCCGCGGAGTGATCGGCGCGTAGAAGCACGGAAGCGCCTGCACAGCAGGGGAAACTTGTGACTGCGATGTCCCAAGTTCTCCGAGTTGGAAGGCGCTCCGTAGGTGAAGCGTACTTCGTGGTCGACGGGTCTGTCCGTGACGGCCGAAGGTGTCGGCGTGGTGGCTCACACGGGCAGCATTATGACCAGGCTCCTGGCCGACCGGACCGGCCTGACCGACGAGCTGTTCAAGGCGATGACCCGCCGCAACTTTGTCCCTGGTCACGACCGGGGTCGTGTCCTTGCTGACGTGGCGGTGATGCTCGCCGACGGTGGCGAGGCGATCGCCGCCATCGACGTGCTGCGGCACCAGGCCGGTGTCCTGGGCCCGGTCGCATCGGCCCCGACGGTGTGGCGCACGCTGAAGTCGATGACGGCCGGTCGACGGAATCAGATCGCGGCCGCCCGTGCTCGGGCCCGGCGCCACGTGTGGGCCCAACTGCCCGGCGGCATCCCGGCGTCCAAGGTCGCCGGGGTCGACCTCGCCGACGTCATCGTGCTAGACATCGACGCCACGATCGTGATCGCGCACAGCGAGAAGGAGAACGCGGCCGCCACGTTCAAGCGGCCCTTCGGCTACCACCCGATCGGGGTTTGGTGCGACAACACCAGTGAGTTCCTCGCCGCCAAGCCGCGGGCAGGCAACGCCGGCTCGAACACCACTGTCGACCACATCGAAGTGCTGACCGAGGCGATCGCCCAGGTCCCCGGCACTCACCACAAGAAGTTGCTCATCCGCTCCGACGGCGCCGGTTCGTCCCACGGGCTACTGGACTGGCTCACCGAACAGGGCACGGTCCGCGGCCGCAGCGTCGAGTGCGGCGTGGGATTCGCGATCACCGGGAAGCTCCGCGATGCCATCGATCTGGTCCCGAAGAAGGTCTGGACCCCAGCACTCGATGCCGACGGCGGCGTTCGTGAGGGCGGCGACGTCGCCGAGCTGACCGGCCTCATCGACCCGAAGGTTCTCGCCAAGTGGCCAGCCGGGATGCGGGTGATCGTGCGCCGCGAACGCCCCAACCCCGGGCCAACCTGACCGCGTGGACCCGCCTGCTCGGCTACATCGGCGACGCCGCCACGTTGGCAACCTGCGAGCCGAAGGCGTTGCGCTACCGCTTCTTCCACGTGCTCGCCCGACTCGCTCACAGCGCACGCCGACGTCGCCTCAGGATTCCGGAGTCGTGGCCCTGGGCAGCCGCGATCGTCGCGGTCTTCGCGAACATCGCCGCCATCCCGCAACAGGCCTGACCTGGCCCGTCCGCCCCCGATCACACGGCTCCGACACGGTCCCGACCGCCGTCATGAAAGACCGGGGCTAGCCCTGGGCCTCGCCGAGGCGCGCTTCGGGTGTGAGCTCGGCGCGGAGACCGCCGCCGGTCGCAGCCCGTGCAAGAGCGCGACCCAGCGCAGGTGCCTGCTTGAACAAATTGTGACCGGCCACGAAGAAGACAGAGCCTGCCTCCCACACGGCCACGCCGTCCTCACTCCACGGGAGGTCGGTCACCCAGCAGTGGAGGAAGTCGCGCGGCTCTGGGTGGAGACCGGGCAGCGCCCGTGTCACGTATTCGCGTGCGCGTTCGTCCAGCGATCGAATCGCCGCCGGGTCGATGAAAGTTCCGTCGTCGCGGACGCCGACGGTGTCGCTGAGTCCGACCGAATAGCTGCTGTTGCCCGGTAGCGGTGTCGCGTAGACGCCGACTTCGCCGAAGACGCCGCTGCTGTCCTGCAGGCACGCGACTCGTGCCGGGGCGGCGGCTTTCACGTCGAAGGTCAACCGCACGTGTGCGGCGAGGCGAACCGGCAGCGACAGGCCGACGCTGCGTGCCAGGCGGGCGGTTTCGCGGCCGGCGCACACGACCACCTTGGAGTAGACAGCCCGGTCGGTAACGCTGCGCACCTCGACCGTCCCGTCGGCGCGGGGATCGATGGAGATGACCTCACTGGTGGTGACCACATCAGCTAGGGCGCCCGTGAGTGCCGTGATTGCGGCGCGGGTGCGGATCGCGCCGCCTGACTCATCGAGCACCGCTGGCCCCGAGTACCCAGCGAGCAGCGGCATCCGCTGGGCGACCTCGGCCGCGTCGATCTCGTGCGCTTCCACGCCGCCGACCTGGTCGAGCACCCGCAGCCGCGCCAGGGCGCTGTCTCCGATCGCCAGGACACCGTCTGATGAGACCAGCTCGACGTCGAAGTGTTCGGCCCACTCATCCCATATGCCGCGACTTTCGCGCGCGAAAGCGACGAGTCGCGGGTCGTCGTGGGCATGCCGGAAGATCCGCGACTCGCCTGCGGACTGACCCGCCCCGGGCAGACCAGCCTCGTACAAGCGCACCGGCACGCCCTGCTCCTGCAGCGCGTACGCCGTCGACAGACCGACGATCCCGCCCCCGATCACTGCTACCTCGGGTGAACGCGTCGTGGCAATGCCGTCGTCAGTTCCTGTCATCGCGGTTCCTCGATCTGTTGGTGATTAGCGATAGGCCGCAAGAGAAGGGGCCGCTGCCACGACGTCAGCGGGCCGTGTAAGCCCGAAGTCACCGCGCGCAGCGACCCCTCCTCTCTGGGCCAGTACTCCCGGTCTGTGGTGTCAGGCGGGGAGTTTGGAGCCCAGGACGTCGAGCTTCTCGATCGTGGGCTCGCTGAACAGTTTGCCGGTCTGCTCGCCGAGAGCGGTCGCAACTGCGCCGGACAGGTGCGCGTCGCGGCCGGCGTCGTCGGGGAACACGTCGAAGATCCCGAAGGAGGACGGGCCGAGACGGATCGCGAACCACGCGACGGTGGCCGGTTCCTCCTCAACGAGCCCTCGCCCGATGCCGAGGAATTCCTGGACCTCGTCTTCCTTGCCGGGCAGAGCCTCCAGCCTGACAAGCAGTCCCTTAGTCACGCTCATAACATCACCTCTTCCTGGGTCGAATTGCTCGCAAATTGCGTCACGATTGTATCGCAGAACACAGGCAGGTGATCGGGCGAGCGGCTGGTGATCAGGTTCCCGTCCACCACGACGTCCTGGTCGACGACGTCAGCACCGGCGTTGCGCAGGTCCGTGCGGATGCTCGGGAAGGACGTCAAGGTGCGGCCTTCGACCACACCGGCCTCGATTAGCGTCCACGGCCCGTGACAGATCGCCGCAACGGGCTTGCCGCTTTCGACGACCTCGCGGACGAAGGAGACCGCGTCGGGGTCAACCCGGAGGTGGTCGGGGTTCACCGTGCCGCCCGGGAGAAGCAGGGCGTCATAGTGGGTGACAGAGGCGTCCGCGACCAACCCGTCAACGGTGAACGTGCCTGCTGCATCCAGATCGTTCTCACGCGTCTGAATCTCACCGTCATGGATCGACAGCACCTCGGTCTGTGCGCCGGCCCGCTCCGGCCGGGTCCAGGACGCCGCGCGGCTCATGCGCACCACGGTGGGCTTCGCCTCGGACCTCGGTCTGCTCTCCGAGGAGTACGACGCCGCACGGGGGCGTCTGGCGGGCAACTTCCCCCAGGCGTTCAGTCACTTGGGGCTGATCCGCGCCGCGGACGCCCTGACCGCCGCGCTCGCGTAGCCGGGCGGCGGCGTCGGCCCGTCGCGCTCGCGTAGCCAGGCGGCGTCGTCCCGCGGAACGGAGCAGGCCCACCCCGGTGCGGGATGGGCCTGCTCTGCGGTGACGGTGCGTGCCGCACCCGACCGCGGGACTAGGCGGCGGGTGCGGCACGCACTGCTCAGCGACCCCCGGTGAGGGTGGTGGTGTTGAGCATCAGGTTGGGTGATCCGTTGACGTGGTCGATGGTGCTGGGGGTCGCGGCGCTCTTGAGCGCGCGCTCCACCTCGGCGACGCTCGCGGTGGGGTGCTGCTGCAGGTACAGGGCAGCGGCGCCGGCCACGTGGGGTGTGGCCATGGAGGTGCCGGAGATCGTGTTGGTCCCGGAGTCGCTGGACGGCCACGCGGAGGTGATGTCCGTGCCAGGGGCCAGGATGTCCACGCACGAGCCCCAGTTGGAGAACTCGGAAAGCTGGTCGCGGCGGTCCGTGGAGCCCACGGTGATGCCCGCGCTCGCGCGGGCCGGGGAGAAGTTGCACGCGTTCTCGTAGTCGTTGCCCGCGGCCACCAGGGGCACCACGCCGGCGCGGGACATCCGTCCGATCGCGTTGTCCAGGGCGGCGGAGGCGCCGCCACCCAGGCTCATGTTCGCCACGGACGGGCCGTTCACGTTGGAGGACACCCAGTCCATGCCGGCCACGATACCCGCGGTGGAACCGGTGCCGTCACAGCCGAGCACGCGCACGGGGACCACGTTCGCACCCTTGGCCACGCCGTAACTGGAGCCCGCGGTGGTGCCGGCCACGTGCGTGCCGTGACCGTTGCAGTCGTTGCTGCCCCGGCCGTCCTCGATGGAGGTCACACCGGAGGCCACGCGGCCCCGGAACTCGGAGTGGGAGGCGCGGACGCCGGTGTCGATGATGAACGCGGTGACGCCCTGGCCGGTGGCGTTGTAGGAGTAGGTGCCGTTGAGCGGCAGGTCCTTCTGGTCCGCGCGGTCCAGGCCCCACGTGGCGCCGTTCTGCGTGGCACTGGCCCGCACGGTCTTGTTCTTCTCCACCACGGCCACGCCGGGATCCGCGTCCAGGGCCTTGACCTGGGCCGGGGTCAGGTCAGCGGTGAAGCCACCCAGGTTCTTGAACTTCTGCTTGACCTTCACGCCCTTGGACTGCCACTTGTCCGCCTGCTTCTGCGTGGTGCTGGCCACCGCGCTCTTGGCAGCCGCGCTGGTGGTGGCGCCGGACGCCGAGGCCGGCATCTCGAGCATGACCACGTACTCGCCGCCCGTGACGTCCAGGACCTGAGCCTGCTGGTTGATGCTGTTCCCACCCGAGGCCGGGGCTGCGGGGGGAGCGGCCACGCCGGGGGAGACGGTGCCGAGGACGACTGCCGCTGCAGCCGCCGTGGCGAGGATCGTGTTCTTTTTGCTCATGGGGGAACCTTCGATCGTGGGTCGGGCGAGAGCCAGAGGGGGTCTCAGGAATAACAAGGACAGGCCGGTGAGTGTGCGGCAGCACGGAGCCTGCGGAGTATCACATGCGCACCCTCTCGACGTGTTCGCCGGTCACCGCAGATCAGAGGCGGGTCGCTGAGTGCTTCTTCACCGTAATCTGACTGTTATCCGCAAAACAATGGCCATCTGGCCACTCTTGCTGGCCGGTCGGCCATTCTTTTTCTGCGCAGCCGTGGTGTGACGCATTTGCCAATGCTCATGTGTAGGGGGATATTTCCCGCCGCCCACAGCATTCGTTATCACCTAGTACGCCGTACGGCGCAGCGCAGCTTGCGCGGCCCTGGCGGGCGCAACCAGATGTAGTGGTCAGAGGAAAAGAGCAGCCCACGTGTAGTAGTGGTGCTGCGCCGATCGAAAGAGAAGACGTGATGGTGAGATGAGCGCGAGCCTCGCAAGGCCGCCCTGCAATTCCAGGACCTCGATCCGCACGACTCGCCCGACCCGGTCTATTCCTCCAGCGTTTCCGAGAACACCCGTCGACGCGTGGAACGGCTGGAGCGGGAGGCCGTGCGCATCCCCCTGCGGCCACGGGCTGAGGGGATGATCCGGGTCTCCCGCCCGTACGTCCTGGTGCTGCCCACGTACGGCGGCGGGGAGCGTTCCGGAGCCGTCCCCAAGCAGGTGGTCCAGTTCCTCAACGACCCCGTCAACCGCTCCCTGCTCCGAGGGGTCATCACCTCGGGCAGCACCAACTTCGGGGAGCACTACTGCATTGCCGGGCCCATCGTCTCCGCGAAGTGCCGCGTGCCGGAGCTGTACCGCTTCGAGCTGCTCGGCACGGACCGGGACGTCACCCGTGTCACCGAGGGGCTGCGCGAGTTCTGGTCCGCGCAGCCACCCCCGCCCACCCACCGGAAGGACACCGGGTGAGCATCACCGCACCACCCTTGTCAGTACAGCCCGCACCCCCGGGGGATCGGCGAACGCCAGGACCCCCACGCGCTGAACGCACAGCTGAACCTCTTCGCCCCGGACGGCTCCATCCAGTTCGATAGGGACCGCGAGGCGGTGGCGGCCTACCTGTCCCAGCGCGTGGCACCCTGCAGGCGGCACTTCAACTCCGTGCGGCACCGGCTCGAGTGGCTGATCCGCCACGGGTACTAGGAGGTGGCCTTCCTGCGGTCCTACGAGCCGGACTTCATGGTGCAGCTGCACGAGCGCGTGAGCCGGGCCGGGCACCGGTTCCACACGCTCCCGGGGGCGTTCACGTTCTACACGTCCTGAGCCCTGACGAGCTTCGATGCTCGCGGCGATGGCGGCGCTCCACGCGGCCCTCCTTCCAGAAGGTTGCCCGCCCCCGGGCGCCCACGTACCGTGGGGTCGTTTCGTGCGGGCCCACACGCCTCGCGCGATCGTACGACTCCCGGCCGCTCATCCGTGCCGCCGGCGGTGTTCGACAGTGGGGAGATGTGGCCGTGGCGCTCAGTGCTCTGGATTTGTTCTCGGTGGGAATCGGACCGTCGTCCTCCCACACCGTGGGTCCCATGCGGGCCGCCCGGCTGTTCGTGGCGGGCCTCGCCGACGACGCCCTGCTGGGCTCCGTGACCCGCGTGCACTCCCAGCTCTTCGGCTCCCTCGGCGCCACCGGGTGGGGCCACGGCTCGGACAAGGCCGTGGTACTGGGCCTCATGGGCGAGGACCCCGAGACCGTGGACACCGACCACGCGGACGAGAAGGTCGCGCTCGCGAGTGAGAAGGGCGAGCTGCTGCTGGGCGGTGAACACCCCATCGCGTTCGATCGCGCGCAGGACGTGGTGATGCACCGCCGCAAGTCCCTGCCCACCCACCCCAACGGCATGAGCTTCACCGCGTACGACGCCGCCGGTGACGTGATCCGCGACAGCATCTACTACTCCGTGGGCGGCGGGTTCGTGGTGGACGACTCCAAGAGCAGCGCGGACAAGATCGTGGAGGACACCACCCCCGTCAAGTACCCGTTCAGCACGGGCGACGAGCTGCTGGCCATCTGCGAGTCCGCGAACCTGACCATCGCGCAGGTGATGGCCGCCAACGAGCTCTCGTGGCGCCCCGGGCAGGAGACCCGGGACCAGCTGCTGCACATCTGGTCCGTGATGCAGGAGTGCGTGGAGAACGGCTGCACCCGCGAGGAGAAGACCCTGCCCGGGGGATTGAAGGTGCGGCGTCGTGCGCCCGAGATGCGCAAGCGGCTGCTGGCCAAGGAGCCCGGCAACGACCCCCTGTACGGCATGGACTGGGTGAACCTCTACGCGCTCGCCGTTAACGAGGAGAACGCGTCCGGCGGTCGGATCGTCACCGCCCCCACCAACGGTGCGGCCGGGATCATCCCCGCGGTGCTGCACTTCTACACGCGCTTCATGAAGGACGCCTGCGACGACAAGATCGTGGACTTCCTGCTCACCGCCGCCGCGATCGGGATCGTGATCAAGGAGAACGCCTCGATCTCCGGTGCGGAGGTGGGCTGCCAGGGTGAGGTGGGCTCCGCGTGTTCCATGGCCGCGGCCGGGCTGTGCGCCGTGCTGGGCGGCAGCGCCCGCCAGGTGGAGTGCGCTGCGGAGATGGGCATCGAGCACAACCTGGGGCTCACGTGCGACCCCGTGGGCGGGCTCGTGCAGATCCCGTGCATCGAGCGCAACGCGATCGCCAGCGTCAAGGCCATCAACTCCGCGCGGCTGTCCATGCAGGGGGACGGTATCCACAAGGTCTCCCTGGACCAGGTGGTCAAGACCATGCGCGAGACCGGCGCGGACATGAAGATCAAGTACAAGGAGACCTCTCGCGGCGGCCTGGCCGTGAACGTCATCGAGTGCTGAGCCCCCGCACACCCCATCACCAGAAGGACCCCTCAGCCATGACCGCAGCCCCCTCCACCCGACCTGCCGAGACGAGACCGGTGCTGCGGGAGATGTCCTTCCTCGACCGCTGGCTGCCCGTGTGGATCCTGGTGGCGATGGCCGCCGGGCTGCTGCTCGGGCGCTTCGTCCCCGCCCTGGGTGCGGCACTGGAGTCCGTGACGATCGGCCAGGTGTCCCTGCCCATCGCGGTGGGCCTGCTGGTGATGATGTACCCGGTGCTCGCGAAGGTCCGCTACGACGAGACGGCCCGTGTGACCGGGGACCGGCGGCTGATGGCCCTCTCCCTGCTGCTGAACTGGGTGGTGGGCCCCGCGGTGATGTTCACCCTGGGGTGGCTGCTGCTGCCGGACCTGCCCGAGTACCGCACGGGGCTGATCATCGTGGGCCTGGCCCGCTGCATCGCCATGGTGCTGATCTGGAACGACCTCGCGTGCGGTGACCGGGAGGCCGCCGCCGTGCTCGTGGCCGTCAACTCCGTGTTCCAGGTGCTTGCGTTCGGCCTGCTGGGCTGGTTCTACCTGCAGGTGCTGCCCGCGTGGCTGGGCCTGCCCACCACGTCCGCCGAGTTCTCCGTGGGGGCCATCGTGGTCTCGGTGCTCGTGTTCCTGGGCATCCCGTTGCTCGCGGGGTTCCTCACCCGCGTTCTGGGGGAACGGGCCAAGGGGCGGCAGTGGTACGAGGAGCGCTTCCTGCCCAGGATCGGACCGTGGGCGCTGTACGGGCTGCTGTTCACCATCGTGGTGCTCTTCGCCCTGCAGGGGGACGCCATCACCTCCCAGCCGTGGGACGTGGTCCGGATCGCGCTGCCCCTGCTGTGCTACTTCGCCGTCATGTTCGCCCTGGGGATGCTCGGCTCCCGGGCCGCGGGGCTGGGCTACGCCCGGTCCACCACCGTGGCGTTCACTGCGGCGGGCAACAACTTCGAGCTGGCCATCGCGGTGGCCATCGGCACGTTCGGGGCCACCTCGGGCCAGGCGCTCGCGGGCGTGGTGGGTCCGCTGATCGAGGTTCCGGTGCTCGTGGCGCTGGTCTACGTCTCGGTCTGGCTGGGCCCGCGCCTCTTCCCGGGCGACCCCACCGTCCCCTCCCGCTGAGCCCCCTCCCGCTGAACCCTCGGCCGCCACGTTCTCAGGCCGCCCGGCTGCTGCTGCGCACGACGACGACGCCGCGCACCGTCCCCGGGGCGCCGGGCCCGGCCACCGCCCCCGGCGCGTCCCCCT
Organism: Kocuria rhizophila DC2201; assembly: GCF_000010285.1. Taxonomy (NCBI): domain Bacteria; kingdom Bacillati; phylum Actinomycetota; class Actinomycetes; order Micrococcales; family Micrococcaceae; genus Kocuria; species Kocuria rhizophila. Next base: position 71,330 of record NC_010617.1, read on the forward strand.
GAGTCGCGTGGCTCTGCGCCGCCGGGTGCGGACCGTTCACGCGCGCGCGAGAATGGGGAGCCCGTGCGCAACGGCGCTCGGTGCTCCTCGGTCCGTCCACTCGCGCGCGAGAATGGGGCCATGGCCACTTCTCTGCTGCTGCTCGCGGACACCCACCTGCCCAAGCGCGCCAAGGACCTGCCCGCTCAGGTGTGGCGCGAGGTCGAGGCCGCGGACGTCGTCGTGCACGCAGGTGACTGGGTGGACCTGGCCACGTTCGAGGCGCTGCGCGAGCGCTCCCGCCGGCTGGTCTGCGTGTGGGGCAACAACGACGGGCCGGAGCTGCGCGCCGAGATGCCGGAGACCGCCCGCTGGGAGCTCGAGGGCCTGCGCTGGGCCATGACCCACGAGACCGGGGAGAAGCAGGGCCGGGAGAAGCGCATGGACGCCGCGTTCCCGGGCACGGACGTGCTGGTGTTCGGCCACAGCCACATCCCGTGGGACACCGTGGCACCCTCCGGCATGCGGCTGCTGAACCCGGGATCCCCCACGGACCGGCGGCGTCAGCCGCACTGCACGTACATGCGCGTGACCGCGGACGCCGGTTCGCTCACGGACGTGGAGCTCGTGGAGCTGCCGCGGCGCTGAGGCGAGGGCGTGCGGCTGCGTGAGCATGCGTCGTCGTGCCCCGCCTGCCTGTGGCGGGGGGCGGGGCTCGGTGGAACCGGGCACCGGGCGGACCGTCACCGGGCACCGGGCGGACCGTCACCGGGGGCCGGCGGTCCGGCAGAGCGGGGGCACTCGCTCCGGGGAGCGGCTGTGAAGGATGTCACTGCCGCTAGGCTGGGCGGAGCCGAACCGGCGGTTGCCTGCCGGTGACCCCTGAGCCCGCACCCCAGGAGCACCACATGCCCGCCGAGACCCCGGCCGCACCTGTCCCCTCCACTGCCGTGCGGCGCCGACCCCGCAGCACCCTGCCCCGGCAGCTCACGCTGGGCGGGCTGGCGGGCTGGCGGGCGGGTTCCGTTCCACCACCGGCCGGTTCCTGAAGTACCAGGTGCTGGCCGCGGTGCTGGTGGGGCTCGTGATCCTGCCGCTGTTCCGGCTGGCACTGACCGGGCTCATCCACTGGTCCGGGCGCAGTGCGATCTCCAGCGGGGACTACGTCTCGTTCCTGCTCTCGGTGCAGGGCATCGCGCTGGTGCTCGTGGGGCTGCTGGTGCTGAGCCTGCTGATCGTCGTCAACATCAACGGCCTCATGCTGATCGCCGCGGACAGCCTCAAGGGCAACCACCGGGCCACGCTGTGGGGCGACCTCAGGGCCGCGCTGGCCTCGTTCCCCCGGTTCCTGCAGCCGGCGGGGCTGCTCATCCTCGCGTACGTGGGGCTGGTGGTGCCGCTCACGGGCATGGGCTTCGGGCTGTCCGCGCTGAGCGGGCTGCGGATCCCGAACTTCATCACCAGCGTGATCTACGCCAACCCGCTGTACCTGAGTGGGCACACCGCGCTGATCATCCTCCTGGCGGTGGTGGGGGTGCTCAGCATCTTCGTCTTCCACGCGGTGCTGCTGCGGGGGACCACCGTATGGGGTGGCTTCCGCTTCTCGTGGCGGCTGGTGCGTCAGCAGGCGCGGCTGTTCTTCCTGGGACTGCTGCCGCGCCTGGTGGTGCTGTTCCTGGACTACGACCTCATCCGGTACATCGAGGACAAGCACCCGGAGATCGAGACCGGCTACCCGTTCTACTTCAGCGTGGGCGAGGACGAGATGCTCGTGCGCGACTACCTCATCCTGGAGGAGGACGCCGCCACCCCGGAGCGGATCGCGCGGATCCACGCCGGGGGCAAGAAGGCCGTGGTGTGGACCGTGAACACCAGGGAGTCCATGGAGAAGTTCCTGGGCTCGGAGGCCGACGGGCTGATCACGGACCACGTCACGCAGGTCAAGGACACCGAGGAGGAGATGGCCCACCGCACGGACCTGCAGCGGGTGGTGGACACACTGTTCGTGGGGTGAGGCAGCCTCGTCCAACGGCGACGGCGACGGCGACGGCGCGTGGTCGCGGTGGGCGCGCGGGTGGGCCGGGGTTTTCCTGGGGCGGCGGCCTGCCCGCTCGCGGTGGGCCGGCGGGTCAGCAGTCGGCGCGGTATCCGAGGCGCGAGGTCAGCGGTCCCTGCCCACGACGAACCGCGACAGCCAGGTGGCCAGCACGCACAGCAGCCCGCCGACGGCCAGCATGGCGGTGACCATGCACATCATGGCGAGCCCGATAGGCACGCCCCCGGAGGCGCCGAGCGCATCTACCTGCAGCCACGTGAAGAAGACGGCGAAACCGAGCAGGCCCACGGCGGTGAGCGTCAGGGAGAACTTCATGGCGGGTTGCACGGCGGCTCCTCACGGCGGGGGTGTGCTTCAGGGTAGTCCCCCGGTGGCCGCGCTCCTACAGTGGGTTCCATGAGGCTCTTCGCCGCCGCCCACCCTCCCCGCGCCGCCCGGGAGCACCTGGTGCGAGCCATGGGCGAGGTGCGGGACATGACCGGCACCGCCCTGCGCTGGGGTGATCCCGAGCAGTGGCACCTGACCCTCGCGTTCTACGGGGACCAGGCGGAGGGGGCCGTGCCCGATCTCTCGGAGCACCTGCGGGAGGTCGCCCGCTCGTTCCCGCCGCTGCGGGTGAGCCTGCACGGGGCGGGCTCTTTCTCCGGCACCACGCTCTGGGTGGGGGTGGCCGGTCAGACCGCCGAGCTGACCGAGCTGATGCACGCGTGCTCCCTGGACCCTGATGAACGTGCCCGTCAGCGCGCGCACCTCACCGTGGCCCGCACCTCGCGCACCGAGCGTGCGCGCCAGGCCAAGGAACGACGCCGCGGCTCACGCGTCCGCGCGCACACCGGCCCCGAGCTCGCGCACGTGGTGCACGCGCTGTCCGTGTACGAGGGCCCGGAGTGGACCGTGGGGGAGATCCGCCTGGTGTCCTCGGAACTGGGGGAGGGGCGGTCGGGAGGGGCGCTGCACACCTCCGTGGAACGTCATCCACTGTCCGGCGTCTGATCCTGCCGGGCCCGGGGCACCTACGCTGGAACGCATGGCCCAGAGCACGCGCACACCCCGTTCCAGCACGTGGCTGTGGATCCTGGTGGCCGCCGCGGTGCTCACCCAGACCGGGCTGAACCTCTTCCGCCCCATCACGTCCTACAAGCTGCTGGGCCTCGGTGCGGACCCCGTGGTCATCGGCCTCACCACCGCCGCCTACGCCCTGCTGCCCCTGGTCACCGCCGTGTGGCTGGGCAGGATGTCCGACCGGATCCCGCAGCTGCGCCTGCTGATCCTCGCGGGCGTGGGGTTCCTGGCGCTGGCCGGGGTGGGGCTCGCGCTCGCGAACTCCGTGTGGTTCGTGTTCGCCGCCAGCGCGGTGCTGGGCATGGGTCACCTGTGCTTCACGATCGGCGGGCAGACGGCGATCGCCCGCTACGCCGCGGACCGGGACCTGGACAAGGGTTTCGGGTGGTTCACCGCCGCGTTCTCCGCGGGCCAGATGATCGGCCCGGCGCTCGGCGGGTGGATCGTGGGCCACGGCTCGGACGTCGCCTCCCCGGAACGCCTCGCCGCGGTGAACGAGAGCCTGTGGATCGGCGTGCTCGTCACGGTTGCCGCCGCACCGCTGCTGGCCTTCCGCCTGGGCCCCGCCTCGCGCCGCCCCGGTGCAGGGGCGCCCCCCGACGACGACGCCGCAGCGGGCCCCACACCCCACGGCACCTCGGTTCCGGACACCTCCGCGTCGGCGTCCGGCACCCCCGGGACCGGTGTGGCGTCCGGGGCCGGGGGTTCGACCCCGGAGGGAGCGACCGGGGGGTCACCCGCCGCACCGTCCGGCGGGGACGACGCCCCGAGCGCCGCCAAGCGCGCACCACGCGCCGACGAGCGGCCCGACGTGCTGCGCATCCTCCGGGCCCCGGGGGTCATGTCCAACATGGTGGCGTCCCTGTCCCTGCTGGCCATGATCGACATCCTCACCGCGTTCCTGCCGCTCGTGGGCGAGGAGGCGGGAGTGGCCCCCTCCGTGGTGGGTGTGCTCCTGGGGGCCCGCGGACTGGCGTCGATCGTGTCCCGCCTGCTGCTGCCGCTGCTGTCCGGGAGGTTCTCGCGCCGCGCGCTGCTGATCGCGAGCCTGCTGGCCTCCGGGCTGGCGCTGATCGTGCCCCCGCTGTTCCTGGACAGCTTCTGGTGGGCCGCCCTCTTCCTGGCCGTGGGCGGGTTCTTCCTGGGCCTGGGCCAGCCCCTGACCATGACCCTGATCTCCACCGCAGTCCCGGGCACATGGCGCGGCTCGGCGCTCGCGGTGCGGCTCATGGGGAACCGGCTGGGGCAGGTGATCCTCCCCGTGGCCGCCGGCGCGGTGGCCGCCCCGTTCGGTCCGGGTGGTGCCATCTGGCTCACGTGCGCGCTGCTCGTCGCCAGCGGTGTGGAGAAAGCGGTGCGACGACCGCGGGAGGGGTAGAGCGGCGTCGTCGTCCTAATGCTCTGCCGGACGGGGGAGACGAGAGGGCCGTAGCGGCGCGCAGGCCGGCGTGTCCGAGCCGTCGGCCGATCCCAGGAAGGGTCGCCCCGCTGCCCGTCCCCGCCGCGGCGGCTGGCCGGAGATGCGCTCCGCACGAGATGCGCGTCACACCCGGCACGTAGCATGGCCTCACGATCACCGGCGGGGTTCCGCCCCGCTCCGACGCGCCTCGGGAGGCTCCCTCATGACCCAGCAGCACGGCTCCGACTTCCTGGACGCGTTCGCGCAGATGTCCCGCAACGGCGGGCTCGAGTCCGGCGGGGTCGAGCGGCAGGCGGCCACCGAGGCGGACGGGCTGAACAGGCAGTGGTTCGCGGGCTGGCTCACGGCGCGCGGCGCCACGGTGCACTACGACGCCGTCGGCAACCAGTTCGGCCTGTTCGAGCACACGCCCGGCGCTCCCTACGTGCTGGTGGGATCGCACCTGGACTCGCAGCCGCGGGCCGGGCGGTTCGACGGCGCGTACGGCGTGCTCGCGGGGGCGCACGCGTGTGCGGAACTGTTCCGTGCGGCGTCGTCGGGAGAGGTGGCGCTGAACCGGAACCTGTGCGTCGTGAACTGGTTCAACGAGGAGGGCTGCCGGTTCAAGCCGTCCATGATGGGCAGCTCCGTGTACACGGGCAAGCGGGACCTGGAGGAGACGCTCGAGGTCCGGGACACCGCCGGGGTGAGCGTGCGCGAGGCGCTGGACGCCCTCGGCCAGCGCGGTGAGGACAGCATCCCGGAGGCCACCGCGTACCTGGAGCTGCACATCCAGCAGGGCAAGTCCATGGAGGAGGACGGCTTCACCATTGGTCTGGTGGAGGCCACGTGGGGCGTGCGCAAGTACGAGTTCCTGGTGCTCGGGGAGCAGGCGCACACCGGGTCCACGCTCATCGAGGACCGCAAGGACGCGCTGCTCGGGGCGTCGCTGCTGATCGCCTCGGCGCGGAAGGTGGCGCTGGAGCACGACGTCATCACGTCCTGCGGGGAGCTGCTGATCGAGCCCAACTCCCCGGTGGCCGTGGCCCGCGAGGCCCGCCTGGTGATCGACCTCCGCAGCCCGGACGCCGAGCGCCTGACCGCCGCGGACGAGCACTTTGCCCGGGAGGTGGAGGAGGCCGCCCGGGCCGCGAACGTGGAAATTCAGACCGTGAACCGCCACGCGTGGGACGTGCTGGAGTACGCCCCGGAGGGTCTGGCGCTCGCGCAGGAGGTCGTGACGGAGCTGGACCTGCCGCACACCCGGATCATGACACTGGCCGGCCACGACTCCACCAACGTGAAAGATGTGCTGCCCACCGTGATGCTGTTCGTGCCCTCCCACAAGGGGATCACGCACAACGAGTACGAGTTCACGTCGGACGAGGACATGCTCGCCGGGCTGGAGATGCTCACGGCCACGCTGCGCAGGGTGGCGCAGGGTGAGCTGGGCTGAGCCGACGTGCAGGGCGGGGTGAGGCGGAGCGGGCGCGAGCGGCGTCGTCGTCCCTGCCATTCCGGGCGGGTGCCCGATGGGTGTGGTCCCGGTCATAGAGTGGGGAGGAACCCCGACCCTAGGAGGACCCCGTGACCGATCCCCTGCCCCTGGACGGCGTGCTCGTCGCCGACTTCTCGCGCGTGCTCGCCGGGCCGCTGTGCACCATGACGCTCGCGGACCTGGGTGCGCGCGTGATCAAGGTGGAGCGCCCCGGCAGCGGGGACGACACCCGGCACTGGGGCCCGCCGTTCTCCGAGACAGGGCCCACGTACTACGAGTCCGTGAACCGCAACAAGGAGTCCGTGTGCCTGGACCTGCGGGAGGACGAGGGCCGCGAGCTCGCGCGCGAACTCGCCCTGCGCGCGGACGTGGTGGTGGAGAACTTCAAGCCCGGTGGCATGGCGAAGCTTGGTCTGGGCTACGACGAGATCTCTGTGGAGAACCCCGGGGTGGTCTTCGTGTCCGTCTCGGGCTTCGGCACCGCGGGCGGCGCGCACCTGGCCGGCTACGACTTCCTGGTGCAGGCCGTGGGCGGGCTCATGAGCATCACCGGCCGCGCGGACGGCGAGCCCACCAAGGCGGGCGTCGCGCTCGTGGACGTGCTCACCGCCAAGGACGCCACGATCGGCACGCTCGCAGCGCTCGAACAACGACGCCGCACGGGCCGCGGCGCGCACATCGACGTCAGTCTGCTCTCCAGCCTGCAGGGCGCGCTGGTGAACCAGGGCCAGGCGTACCTGGGGGCCGGAAAGGTGCCGCAGCGGATGGGCAACGACCACCCGTCGATCGTGCCGTACCAGCTGCTGCAGTGCTCGGACGCGCCCCTGGCCGTGACGGTGGGCAACGACCGCCAGTTCCGGAAGTTCACCGAGGTGCTCGGCATCCCCGAGACCGCCGAGGACGAGCGCTACGCGAGCAACGGCGCCCGCGTGGACCACCGGGAGGAGCTCACCGCACTGCTCGAGGAGGCCCTGGCCGCGCGCACCGCCTCCGAGTGGCAGGAGGCCCTGACCGAGGTGGGAGTGCCCGCGGGCAAGGTGGGCGGCATCGACGAGGGCGTGGCCCTGGCCGAGGAGCTCGGGCTGGAACCGACCGTGGACGTCCAGGACCGCACGGGCACGACCGTGGGCCGCCAGTTCCGCCATCCGGCGCATTGGACCCCGCCGCTGGCGTCCCCCACACAGGCCCCGCCGCAGCTGGGCGAGGACACCGAGACCGTCACCAAGTGGCTGCGGCAGCCCCGGGAACGGCAGATGTGAGAAATCAGGCTCGGCACCCGGCTACGCGCAATGTGTCCGCAGTCATACAGTGGACCCATGAGTGAACTGATTCCCGTGGACGTCATGGACCTGGTGAGCTTCGACTCCCTGCTGTCCGAAGAAGAGATCGCGCTGCGCGCGAAGGTGCGCGAGTTCGTGGATGCCACCATCAAGCCGAACATCGCCGAGTGGTACGACAACGCCGTCTTCCCGCTTGAGATCGTGCCGGAGATGGCCAAGCTGGGCCTGCTCGGCATGCACCTCAAGGGCTACGGCTGCGCGGGCCGCTCCGCCGTGGAGTACGGCCTGGCCGGTGCGGAGCTGGAGGCCGGGGATTCCGGTCTGCGCACGTTCGTGTCCGTGCAGGGCTCGCTGGCCATGAGCGCCATCTACAAGTGGGGCTCCGAGGAGCAGAAGCAGCAGTGGCTGCCGCGGATGGCCGCCGGTGAGGCCATCGGCTGCTTCGGGCTGACCGAGCCCACCGCGGGCTCCGACCCCTCGTCCATGAAGACCTTCGCCCGCAAGGACGGCGAGGACTGGGTCATCAACGGCGCCAAGCGCTGGATCGGGCTGGCCAGCGTGGCCAAGGTGGCCGTGATCTGGGCGCAGACCGACGACGGGATCCGCGGTTTCGTGGTCCCCACCGACACCCCGGGCTTCAAGGCCACGCCCATCACGGCCAAGCTGTCCATGCGCGCGTCCATCCAGTGCGACATCGAGCTCACGGACGTCCGCCTCCCCGCCTCCGCCATGCTGCCCGAGGCCAAGGGTCTGCGCGGTCCGTTCTCGTGCCTCAACGAGGCCCGCTACGGCATCATCTGGGGTGCCATGGGTGCCGCGCGCGACTCCTTCGAGGCCGCTCTGGCGTACTCGCAGGAGCGCATGCAGTTCGACCGCCCGCTCTCCGGCTACCAGATGACGCAGCAGAAGCTCGTGAACATGGCGTTGGAGATCGACAAGGGCTTCCTGCTCGCCCTGCAGCTCGGGCGCCTCAAGGACGCCGGAAAGCTGCAGAACCACCAGATCTCGGTGGGCAAGCTCAACAACTGCCGCGAGGCCATCAAGATCGCCCGCGAGGCCCGCACCATCCTGGGCGGCAACGGCGTCACCCTGGACTACTCGCCGCTGCGCCACGCCAACAACCTGGAGTCCGTGCGCACCTACGAGGGCACGGACGAGGTGCACTCCCTGATCCTGGGCCAGCAGCTCACGGGGGTGGGCGCGTTCCGCTGAGTCCCCGTGTGACGAACCGGGTGCCTCCCACGGGGGTACCCGGTTTTTCATGTATCCGCATCTTTTTCGTGGAACGACGACGCCGGGTCGGCCGTTCCCGGGGCCTCGTTATGCGTCGCGGTCGTGGTGGGTCAGGGCGGGGCCACGGAACTCGGCCAGCCCGGGGCGCAGCGGGCGAGCAGCGGCGCCCCCAGGACCGGTTCGCGGTCCAGGAGGGTCACGGACAGGCCCTGCCCCTGCAGCAGTTCCGCCACCCGCTGGCCCACCGCGGACCCGGTGAGCCCTCCGCCCACGACCACGGGCAGGGGTTCGGCCATGGCGCGCGCCACCGTGAGCACGAGGTCCGCGAGGTGCTCCGCGGCCGCAGCCGTCAGCGCGGCCGCCACGGCGTCCCCGGAGGTGGCCAGCTCGCACACGGGGCGCGCGAGCCCTGCCCAGTGGGACCGGTCCGGAAGGTCGTGGAACGCGCCGATCAGGTCGGTGGGCTCGGCCACTCCGGCGTGCTCCAGCACCACCCGGGTGAGTGCGTCCTCCTCGCCCCCGGCAGCGGATTGCTGGGCCCGCCGCAGCACCCGGCGCACGGCCTCCCGGCCGATCCAGTAGCCGCTGCCCTCGTCACCGAGCAGGTATCCCCAGCCGCCGGCGCGCACCTCGCGGCCGGAGGCGTCCACACCCCAGGCCACCGATCCGGTTCCCGCGATGAGCGCGATCCCGGACGTGTGACCACCCGCGGCGAGGATCAGCCGGGTGTCGTGTACCGCCGTCACGGGAGTGCCCGGGTCCAGGGAACCGGCGGAACGGATGAGACCGGCCAGCCGGGCGGCGTCGTGCGCGGTGTCCACGCCGCCGGAGCCCGCGACCACAGGTGTGGCGGGGGAGGCCCCGAGCTCCGTCAGGACGGACGCCAGGCACGCGCGTGCCTGCTCCGCAGGGACGTTCTGCACGTTCGCGGACCCGGCGCGCGCCTCGCGCACGGGTGTCCGCCCGCGGAACAGGACGCCGCGCGTGTGGGAGCCACCGATGTCCAGGCCCACGAGGAACTCACCCGTGCTGCCCGCGTCATTGAGGCCCGGGTGACGGGCCCCGCCAGGACCGGTGAATCCGGTCCCACCAGGGCCCGGTCCCGCGGGCTCTGCACTCACCGCGGCGGCCGGGTCAGTTCGAGACCTGCACCTCGCCCATCTCCTCCCAGCCGTCCCCCTCGACCTGGCGGGAGATGATGCGCGGGGTCTTCACCAGGTACTGCGGGAACTGCTCGGTCATCTTCCGGAAGTGCTCCGAGTTCACGTGCGCCTCGGCGGCGTCCTCCTCGAAGGCCTCCACCAGCACGTACTCGTTCGGGTTCTCCAGGCTGCGGGACCACTCGAACCACTTGTTGCCGGGCTCCTGGCGGGTGGCCTCGGTGAACTCGGCCACGAGCTCCGGCCAACGCTCCACGTACTCGTCCTTGGCCTCGAACTTGACCACGATAAAGATCATTTTCTGCTCCTGGTGCTACGTGTCTCGAAGGGTGCGTTGTCGCAGTCCAGTATAGGAGCGCCCCCGGTGTCATGCGGCGTCACGGGTTGCCGGGCGCGTGCGGACCGTGGGCTAGCGTGCAGACATGAGCAGCCCAGCAATCCAGGATCCCGTGACCCCCAAGCAGCGCCGCACCGCGCGTCGCGCCGTGGTGGCGTCCTCGGTCGGCAACGCGCTCGAGTGGTTCGACATCATCGTCTACTCGTCCTTGGCCGTGGTGATCTCCCACCTGTTCTTCGAGTCCGAGTCCGTGGGCAGGGTCACGGGCACCCTGCTGACCCTGGGCACGTTCGCCGTGTCCTACCTGATCCGCCCGATCGGTGCGCTCGTGCTGGGCTCCTACGCGGACCGTCACGGGCGCCGCCCGGCCCTGACCATCACGATCGGGCTCATGATGCTGGGCACGCTCATCATGCTCGTGGCCCCCACCGCCGCCGTGATCGGCCCAGCCGCGGCGCTGCTGATCCTCCTGGCCCGGCTCATCCAGGGCTTCTCCGCGGGCGGCGAGTTCGGCACGGCCACCGCGTTCCTCATCGAGAACGCCCCGGACAAGCGCGCCTTCTACGGCTCGTGGCAGGTGGCCACCCAGGGCGTGTCCATGTTCCTGGCCTCCGCGTTCGGCTTCGGCCTGCACACCCTGATCAGCGAGGAGGCCCTCTACTCGTGGGGCTGGCGCATGCCCTACCTGTTCGGGCTGCTCATCGGGCCCGTGGGCCTGTTCATCCGGCTGTACATGGACGAAACCCCGGACTTCCGCGAGCTGCAGGACGAACGCGCGCGGGCGGCGTCGTCCCCCGGCGCGCGGACCGGGCAGGCGGGCACGACGACGCCGCGCGGGCGCCGCGGGCCCCTCGCCCAGACCATCGTGCACTCCGCGGGCCGGTGGCTCACCGCGTCCGGCGTGGTGGGGCTGGCCTCGATGTCCGTCTACACGATCCTGTTCATGCCCACGTTCTCCATCCAGAACCTGGACCTGCCCTCGTGGGCGGCGTACGTGGGAGGGATCGTGGCCGGCCTCGTGACCCTGGTGGGCTCACCGTTTGTGGGGCGTCTCGCGGACCGGGTGGGCTGCGGCAGGGTCATGCTGGTGGCCGCCGTGGTGGGTGTGCTGGCCGTCTACCCGCTGTTCGTGTGGCTCGTGGCCGTTCCCACGGTGGCCACCCTGACCGCCGTGCAGGTGGTGCTGGGGCTGATCATGGCGCTGTACTTCGGGCCCATGCCCGCGCTGCTGAGCGAGATGTTCCCCACCGCCATCCGCACCACGGGCATGTCCATCGCGTACAACGTGGGGGTCACCGTGTTCGGCGGCTTCGCCCCGCTGGTGCTCGCGTGGCTGATTTCCGCAACCGGTTCCCTGACCTCCCCGAGCATCTACTACGCCGCGGTGGCGGCGCTGTCCCTGGGGAGCCTGCTGATCGCCCGCCGCCGCTACGGGGTGCGCTGAGCGGTCCGGGCATGCGAAAGGCCCCCGTCGTGACGACGAGGGCCTTCCGGTTGAAAGGTTGCGGGTGCGGAGCTCAGCCCAGCCCGTCCTTCAGGTTCTTGCCGGCGTCCTTGACGTTCTCCACGGACTGCTTGGCGCCACCGGACATCTTGTCTGCAGCGCCTTCGGCCTGCAGGTCGCGGTTGTCCGTGGCGTCGCCGACCTTCTCCTTGGCGGCACCGGTTGCCTTCTCCGCAGCATTGCTGATCTTGTCACCGAGTCCCATAGACACTTCCTTCCGTGGAGCGAACAGGTGCTCACAATGTAGTCCCGCGCGGAATCGATGGGAAGACATGGACGGGGGCTTTCCTCCGGGGGCGAACTGCGCGCGGTCCTCACGGCCCCGTCCCCCCGGTCACTGGTAGGAGACGAACCAGGGCTTGGGGGTGATCCCGAAGGTCTGCTGCGGGGTGTACATGGGGGTGTCCTCGTCGTAGAAGTTCTTCCACGCCATGCGGATGCCCTTCGGCAGCCCCTCCTGCAGGGCGTTCCACGTGCCCGTCTTGAGGTCGGGGGTGCCGTGGCCGTCCGCGTGCAGCACGAACGCCAGCTCGGGGTGCTGCGTGTTGATCGCCTCGCGGTTCTGGATCATGGACATCGAGAACTGGTGCAGGAGCAGGGTCTTCTGCGGCAGCCGGTTGTCCCGGGTGAGCGCGGCCAGCCAGTCCGAGGTCCTGTTGATCTCCGCGGCGTCCACGGAGCCGATCTGCTGCAGGGGCAGCTGTCCCGGGGCCAGGCGCCACTCGGGATCCAGGGCCAGGCCCACGTTCGGGTGCTTGAGCAGCTCCTCGTACTGCTTGGCCTGCGTGAGGAAGTCCGCCTGCCCGGGCTGCAGGTCCAGCACCACGTAGACGTCGTTCTTCTCCGCGGCCTCCACGTAGGGCTTGAGCTGCTCCACGGTGGATTCCGTGGAGTAGTTGCCGTCCGGGCCCGGTTCCGAGGACGCCGTGGTGGCGATGATCTCGAACGCGGGGACCACCTTCTCCTCGCTGTACGGCTCGTAGCTCTTGGCCAGTTCCTTGACCCGCGTCACGGACGCCTCGGGCCCCTGCTCGCCCAGTGCCCCCAGCCCGGGGGTGCCCGGGTGCCCGTACAGCGCCACGAAACGGCGGTCCGGGAACAGCTCCGTGCCCCCGCCGATCAGCTCGGCCGGCTCCTCGGGGGTCGGGGTGGCACTCGTCTCCTGGGACGACGACGCCGCGTCCCCGCCCGCGTCGTCGTGGTTTTCCGCGGGGCCTCCGCCGCAGCCCGAGAGCAGCAGGAGGGCACAGAGCGCGGACGCGAGAGGGACGGAACGGGAACGCATCGGGGGAACACCTCGATCGTGATGGGGACAGGGGGTGTACCGCGCAGGGGCCGCGGATGGAAACCACGGTACGCGCCCGAGCCGCGAAATTCGCGGATGGGAAGGGCGGATCGCGGCGCCCGTGCAAGGATGAGCCAAACATCACCACGGTGCGAGGTGTTCATGAGTACTGCATCCGGCCCCACTCCCAGCGAACCGCCTTCGGGCCGTCCGGAGGGCTCGCCGACCAGCACCCCCTCCTGGAAGACCGCTGTCCCGGCGCGCGAGGGTGTCCCCGTGGGGGTCGCTGTGGCGCTCGCCGCGGTCGGGGGCCTCGTGCTCCTGCTGGTGATCGCCCTGCTCGCCTACCTGGTCGTCAGGACCGTGGAGGTCGGAGGCGGGGAGGACCCGGCTCCGGTGGTCACGCAGGACGGGACGGCCGAAGAGACGTCCACGCCGGCGGCGTCGTCGGCGCAGGAGGCACAGACCCCGGCGGCGTCGAAGCAACCGGCGGAGAGCGCGTCGACCCACGCACCGGTGGCTATCGAGGGCGCCCGGGCGCTCGGGGTGCCGAGCGGCAAACCCCTCTTCCGCAGGACCGGGACGTTCGCGAAGACCTCGATCAACGACGAGGACGAGAACGCCATCCCCGTCCCCGCGCACGACGGCCCCGTCCTCGTGGTCTGGAGCTCCACGGGTTCCGGTCGGGGAACACTGTTCGTGAACGGCCACGAGAAGAAGGGCGGCGAGCTCTCGGCGTCCCTGCCGATCGTGCGTCCGGGAACATCCGGAACGGGACTCATCAACACCGGGGGCTACCAGCGGACCACGGGCGTCCTCTACGCCCAGGGCAGCGAGGGTGTGAGCTGGGAGGTGCGGGGCCATGCGCTCTCGGACGTTCCCACGGTGGAACGGGGCAGGCCCGTCACGGGCAAGGGGCCCCGCGTGTTCCGCGTACCGGCGGGCGCGGCGGCCGACTACCGGCTCAGCGTTAGCGGTTCCGAGGACAGCGACACCCCCGATGTGAAGGTCTTCGCCGCGCAGGACCTCTCCCTGAGCGAGCAGCACGGGTATGGCCGGGCGCCCGCGGACCTGAAGGTAGCCGTGGGTGACGGCGAGAAGGTCGTGGTGGTGGAGTCCGGGCAGGAGTGGAGCTTCTCGCCCCGGTAGTCCTCGGTGATCCCCGGCGCGTGCCGATGATGCCCGGTGAGCCCCGATGATCTTCGGAGAGCCCCTGTGCGCGCCTGCGAGCCCCGGTGAACGCCCGTGGACCCAGGTGAGTGCCTTTGGACCCCGGCGAGTGCCTGTGGGTCCCGGTGGGTGGCGCCGGGAGCAGCAGCGGGCAGGGGCCCGGGCGGGCTCAGTCCGAGAGGATCGTCTTCAGGACGGTCGCCTGGCTGATGTCCACGGCCTTGGACGCCGTGAGCAGCGTCAACCGCTTGCCCTTCACGCTGTCCCGAAGCTTCTGCAGCCCCTCCTTGCCCTCCCCGGACTCCAGCTCCTTGCGGTACCGGCTGGAGAACTCCTCGAACTTCTCGGGGTCGTGGCCGTACCACTTGCGCAGTTCGGTGGAGGGCGACACCTCCTTGTTCCAGTCGTCCAGGTGCGCGTCCGCCTTGCGGATGCCCCGGGGCCACACGCGGTCGACCAGCACACGGGTGCCGTCGTTCTGCGCGGGCTCGTCATAGATCCGTTTCACGACAACGTCCATGCCCCCGGTATACACCCCATGACGTCGCCCGGCGCGCCTCCACCCCCGTGCAAAGTGCAGCTTTGCCACTTTCGCCGCCGAAAACGGCAAAAGCTGCACAATATCTGCGGGCCGTCAGGGGGCGGGGTCGGGCGCACGGGGGCGACGCCGCCCGCGCGGGCCCGCGCCGAGGTGCGCCTGCCGGGGTGGCCCGCGGCGGCGTCGTCGCCGGATCAGCCCCGCGGGCGCAGGACGGTGTTCGGCAGTTCCGGTGCGGGCAGCGGGTCCGGCTGGCCGGGCGGGAACGTGCCGAACTGCGGGAAGGGGCGGCCGTCGTCGTAGGCGGTGCCGAGCAGCTCGTCGAGCTCTGCCCCGCCCACCGGCTGCCCGGCGCGGTCCGGCGCCAGCGGCGAGTCCGGACCCGGCGCCACGAGGCCCATCTCCTCCATGTAGGCCCGCCGCCAGGTCTCGATCTCCTCGTGGGAGCGGCCCACGAAGTTCCACCACATCAAGATCTGCTCGTGCAGGGGCGCCCCGCCGATGAGCAGGACCGTGGCGGCGTCCTCCCCCGTGGTCAGGCGCAGGCGGAAACGGCCCGTGCCGGTGAACCCGATGCCGTGCCGGGGGATCTCCACCCCGTCCAGGGAGAGCGGGCCGTCCACGCACAGCGCGCCGTGCTCGTGCTCGGGCGGCACGTCGATCTCCACGGTGGTGCGCGGTTCGATCCGCAGCTCCGCGCCCGTGAGCGGCAACCGCGTGGCGATGGGGGAGGTGGTCCCGAGCAGCGAGCCGATGAACACGCGCGCGGAGAACCCCTCGCCGCTCACCGGCTCGGGGCGGTGGGTGTCCAGGCTCGGCTCCCCGAAGCGGTCCGCGTCCGGGAACGCGTACCAGAGCTGCACGCCGTGGAGCACGCTGGTGTCGGCCGTGGAGAACTCGGAGTGGGTGATCCCGCGTCCGGCGTTCATGAGGTCCACCTCGCCCGGGCGCACGGTGGCCCAGTTCCCGGCGGAGTCCACGTGGTCGATGCGCCCCTCGAACAGCCAGGACACGGTGGCCAGCCCGGTGTGGGGGTGGCGGGCGACCTTCATCCCGCCGGTCGCGGCGACGTCGTCCGGGCCGTAGGAGTCCAGGAAGCACCACGCGCCGATCAGCGAGCGGCCCTTCTGCGGCAGGGTGCGCCGCACGGTCATCCCGCGCGGCCCGCCCAGGGGCACGTCCCGGGGTTCGAGGATCTCCACGGGCCCGTCCTGCCCGTCCACCACGACGACGCCGCTGCGCAGCCCACCGCGGACGGGTGCGGCTCCCGGGCGGCACACGGTGGGCTGCGGGTTCTTCTCGGGGTTGCTCACCGTTCGCCCCCGGTCCGGTCCCGCCCGGCGCCCGACGTCCAGGGGGTGGGCTGGTCGGAGCGGTCGCCCGGGAGTGCCCGGGCAGTCCCGGACGGGTCCGGGGTCGAGGCGCCGGCGTCCTCCCCGGTGTCGCGCCCGGCCACCCACTTCTGGAACACGGCCGAGTCCTGCTCTCCCAGGCCGGCGTCCACGAGCTGGCGCGCGGCGTCGAGCAGGGGCCCGCCCAGGACGGAGCGCGTGCCGGAGGCGCGGGCGGCGTCGAGGTAGGCGGAGACGTCCTTGTGCACGAACGATGCCCGCGCGGAGACCTCGTAGTCGTGGGCCACGAGCTTGGGAGTCTTGTCCTCCAGGATCACGGACCCGGCGTAGCCGCCGCCCATCAGCTCCAGCAGCTCGGCGAGGTCCAGCCCGGCGCGCTCGGCCACCACGGACGCCTCGGACAGCGCGACGATCTCCGCCGCGCACACCAGCTGGTTGCACGCCTTGGCCACCTGGCCCGCGCCCAGCGGCCCCAGGTGGACGGGCCGCCCGCACGCCGCGAGCACCTCGAGGGCCAGGGCCGCCGCGCGGTCCTCGCCGCCCACCATGATGGACAGCTCACCCCGCACCGCGCCCGCCTCGCCCCCGGACACCGGGGCATCCACGAGGGCGAGGTCCGGGTGCTCGCGGTGCCAGCGGGCGACGTCCTCCGGGGACACGGTGGAGCCGACCGCGATGACGACGCCGCCGCGCCCGGCCTCCCGCTGCGCCGCCCCCTCCGCGAGGTGCGGCAGCAGCGTGTCGATCTCGGGAGCGCCCGGGACCATGAGGAGCACGAGGTCCGCCTGGCCTGCCATGTGGCGGGGGTCGTCCACGGGGCGCGCACCCTCGGTCTTGTGGAGGCTGTGGTGCAGCACCACCACGTCGTGGCCCGCGGCCACCAGGTGCGCGGTCATGGGGGCGCCCATGGCGCCCAGGCCGATGACGCCCACGGTGCGGGGGGTGGTGGTCATGGTTGCTCCTGCGGTCGAGGCCGGTGGAGGTCCATTGTGACCCGCGCGGGCGGTTTCCCGGGAGGACACGCCCCGACGATTAGATAAAAACGATTCTCATCTGATGCTACGGGGCTTCCATGCAGAGAACCTCTCCCCACCGTGGATCCGTCCGTCCGGGCGCCGTGCCCTCCCCCTCCGTCCGCAGACGACCTGTGCCGCTGACCGTGGCTGCCCTGGGGGCGACCGCGCTGCTGCTGAGCGGGTGCGCGCAGGGTGGCGGAGCGGCGGCGTCGTCCTCGGGGAGCCCGGCCGAGGAGACGACGCCGTCCGTGAAGGAGGTCTCGCACCTGGACCCGCGCGCGGTGGTCTCCTACGACGGCGGGCTGCTGAGCGTGGACACCGAGTCCGGGGAGGTGGTCGAGGACGTGAAGCAGGACGGCTTCCTACGGCTCAACAACGCCGGGATGGGCGGCACGTGATGGTCTCGGACGGGGGCCGGTTCCGGGTGTTCGACACCGGGCTGGAGGCCCGGGCGCACGGTGACCACTTCCACTACCACGAGTCCGCACCCGCGCTGACGGGCCGCGCCTTCGAGGCTCCGCACGCGGGGCACGTGGTGGCCCACGCCGGCGCGACCACGCTGTTCGGCGACGGGGACGGATCCATCCAGACCGTCGAGTGGCCCGCGCTGCGCGGTGCGGACGGCGGCGCGGTGGAGCGGAAGAAGGCGCAGGCTCCGCACCACGGCGTGGCGCTGAGGCTCGCCGACGGCTCCCTGTTGACCACCCAGGGTACCGAGGCCAAGCGGCACACCGTACAGGCGCTCGCCCCGGACGGGTCCGTCAGGGCCGGGACCACCGACTGCCCCGGCGTGCACGGGGAGGCCGCGGCGGCGTCCGGCACGAGCACGGACACCGTCATGGTCGGCTGCGAGAACGGGCCCGTGGTCTACCGGGACGGGGCGTTCCACAAGGTCCCCGTGAAGGACGCCTACGCGCGCTCCGGGAACCTGGCGGGCTCGGAGGCGTCCCCGATCGTGCTCGGCGACTACAAGGTGGACAAGGACGCGGAGCACGAGCACCCCACCCGTGTGGCCCTGTTCGACACCCGCAACGACACCCACCGGCTCGTGGAACTGGGCTCCTCCTGCTGGTTCCGTTCCCTCGCGCGCGGACCCCACGGCGAGGGACTCGTGCTGACCTATGACGGCACGCTCGCCGTGATCGACCAGAACACCGGGAAGATCACGCAGCGGATCGCGGTGATCGAGCCGTGGCAGGAGAAGGAGGACTGGCAGCAGCCTGGCCCGGCCGTGAAGGTCGCCGAGGGCAAGGCCTACGTCACGGACGCCGAGCACCGGAAGCTGCACGTGGTGGACCTCTCCTCGGGCACGGTGGCCAGGACCGTCGACCTGCCGCACACCCCGGTGGAGCTGGCGGTGACCACGGGCCGGTCCGAGGTTCCGGGTGGCGAGGGGCACGGCGACTGAGGCCGCGCCCGCGCGCGGCGCCGGAGATGACGACGCCGCCCGGGAGGGTTCCTGGGCGGCGTCGCCGGGGTGTTGTGGAGGGGTGGGGTCCGGAGGAGGGGTTCAATAATGAACAGCAATCATTTAGAGTGATCCCAGTTACTCACCGTCGCGGCCCCACCTCACCTGGGTGGCGCGCAAGCCGGACGAGACAGCCACAGCGAGGAGACTTCCCATGTCGGACATGCTGCAGAACTTCATCAACGGACGATTCGTCCCCGCCAAGGGGCAGGACCGGATCGACATCAAGAACCCCACCGACGGTTCCGTGGTGGCGGTGTCCCCGGTGTCGAACGAGGAGGACGTCAACGACGCCTTCGAGGCCGCGGTCGCCGCGTCCAAGGCGTGGGGCCGGACCACCCCGGCCGAACGCCAGAACGCGCTGCTGGCGCTCGCGGACGCGCTGCGGGACAACAAGGACGAGATTGTGGAGGCGCAGCACCGCAACACCGGGCAGCCCCGCGCCCAGATCAGCGCGGAGGAGGTGGACGCCGGTGTCGACAACCTCCGGTTCTTCGCCGGGGCCGCCCGCACCCTGGAGGGGCGGGCCGCCAGCGAGTACATGACGGACCACACCTCTTATGTGCGGCGTGAGCCCGTGGGTGTGGTCGCGCAGGTCACCCCCTGGAACTACCCGCTGCTGATGGGGATCTGGAAGATCGGCCCCGCGCTCGCCGCGGGCAACACCATCGTGCTCAAGCCCAGCGACACCACCCCCGAGTCCACCCTGGTGGTCGCCCGTCTCGCCGGTGAGATCCTGCCCCCGGGCGTCTTCAACGTGGTCCTGGGCGACGGCGGCACCGGGCAGCTCATGACCCGCCACCCCGCGCCCGCCATGGTCTCGATCACCGGTTCGGTCCGGGCCGGGCGCGCCGTGGCGCGCGGCGCCGCCGACGGTCTCAAGCGGGCCCACCTGGAGCTCGGTGGCAAGGCCCCCGCCGTCGTGTTCGCGGACGCGGACCTGGAGCGCGCGGCGGAGCAGCTGATCGCCTTCGGCACCTTCAACGCCGGGCAGGACTGCACCGCGGTCACGCGCATCCTGGTGGAGGACAGCGCCCACGACCGGCTCGTGGAGCTGCTCGCCAAGTACGCCGAGGCCGCGAGGACCGGCTCCGCGGACGACTCCGAGAACGACTTCGGCCCGCTCATCAACGAGCGCCACTACGCGGACGTCTGCCAGAAGCTGGAGAACATCCCGTCCCACGCCACCGTGGTGACCGGTGGCAGGCCCGTGGCCGACACCCCGGGGTTCTTCGTGGAGCCCACCGTGATCACCGGGCTGCGCCAGGACGACCAGCTGGTGCAGGAGGAGACGTTCGGCCCGGTCCTCACCGTGCAGCGCTTCAGCACCCCGGAAGAGGCCGTGGAGCTCGCCAACGACGTCTCCTACGCCCTGGCCTCGAGCGTCTGGACCTCCGACCACGGCACGGCCATGCGGGTCAGCCGGGAGCTCGACTTCGGGTGCGTCTGGGTCAACACCCACGTGGTGTTCGTGGCCGAGATGCCGCACGGCGGGTTCAAGAACTCCGGCTACGGCAAGGACCTCTCCATCTACTCGGTGGAGGAGTACACCCGTGTGAAGCACGTGATGCACTCCCTGGAGGCGTAGCCGGGTGTCACCGCGCCGTGGTGAGTTCCGACAGCCGTGCGCGCAGCCCGTGCAGCATCGCGTCCAGCGCCAGCTGGAAGGCGCGGTCTGCCGGGGAGAGCGCAGGCGGCGTCGTCGCGTGCTCGTCACGGTGCTGCACCGCGGCGGCGAAGTTCGGGGCGGCGTCGCGCAGGGCGCCGGGGTCGAAGATGTGCGGTGGGGCCACGGAGTCGTAGGCCGAGCCGAACACCAGGGACTCCACCGAGACGATGGCGTCCACGATCCACTCGCGCGGCCACCCGGCCTCCGAGAGCGCGGCGGTGACCGTCTCGTACATCCGCAGGGTGTGGGGCGAGTCCGCCACCGGCATGACCGCGATGACCGCGATCAGCGGGATGTTGCGGGAGTAGACCTCCCGGTAGGACCAGGCCCAGCGCTCCAGGGCCCGGTCCCAGGGCTCGGAGAGGAACCCGGAGCAGTCGATCTCCTGGTTGATCCGGTCCTGGAGCAGGATCAGGATCTCCCGTTTGGAGCCCACGTGGTTGTAGAGGGCGGAGGTGGAGACGCCCAGCTGCCGGGCCAGGGCCGCCATGGTCAGGGCGCGGTAGCCGTGGGACTGGATGATCAGCAGGGCGGCGTCCCCGATTCTCCGCTGGGTCAGCACGGGTGCCGTGGGTCGTCCTCGGCCTCGCCCTGATCTCACGTCACTCACAACACGGTCCTCCGCCCATCGCTCCTACTCCGGCCGCACCGCCGGACGGCGGGCGGGATTCACGCATCTCCCATAATGAACCTTTTTCATTATCCATTGAAAGGTGAGAACCATGACTGAACAGCGCACCGTAGGGTCCGTCGACGCCATCGAGCGCGACGTCGTCGTCGTCGGCGCAGGACCGGCCGGACTCATGGCCGCACGTCGGCTGTCCGAGGCCGGGAGGTCCGTGGCGGTCCTGGAGGCCCGCGACCGCGTGGGCGGCCGCACCTGGTCCAACGTGATCGACGGGGCGTTCCTGGAGATCGGCGGTCAGTGGATCTCCCCGGACCAGACCGAGCTGCTGGGACTCGTGGAGGAGCTGGGGCTCACCACGTTCGAGCGCTACCGCGAGGGGCAGTCCGTGTACATCGCCCCGGACGGCTCCCGGCACCTGTACGACGGCCACATGTTCCCCACCTCCGAGGGCACGGAGAAGGAGATGGACCGGCTGATCCACCTCATGGACGAGCTCGCCGCGGAGATCGGGCCCACCGAGCCGTGGGCGCACCCCAAGGCCCGCGAGCTGGACACCGTGTCCTTCCGGGACTGGCTGCGGCAGAACTCGGACGACGAGGAGGCGTGCAATAACATCGGCATCTTCATCGCCGGTGGCATGCTGACCAAGCCGTCCCACGCGTTCTCGGCGCTGCAGGCCGTGCTCATGGCCGCCTCCGCAGGCTCCTTCTCCAACCTGGTGGACGAGGACTTCATCCTGGACCGCCGCGTGGTGGGCGGGATGCAGTCGGTCTCCACCACCATGGCGGAGCAGCTCGGCGTGGATGCCGGGACCGACGTGGTCACCCGGGATCCAGGTTCCGTGGTGTTCCTCAACTCCCCGGTGCGCACCATCCAGTGGGCGGGCGAGGACCAGACGTACGAGGAGCACGACCCGGACTTCACCGTCCGCGTGCTCTCGGACCGGGTCACGGTCAAGGCCAAGGACGTGGTGGTGGCCGTGCCGCCCAACCTGTACTCGCGCATCTCCTTCGAGCCGCCCCTGCCGCGGGCCCAGCACCAGATGCACCAGCACCAGTCCCTGGGCATCGTGATCAAGATCCACGCCGTGTACGAGACCCCGTTCTGGCGGGAGAAGGGCCTGTCCGGCACGGGCTTCTGCGCCCACGAGCTCTCCCAGGAGGTCTACGACAACACCAACCACGAGGACGAGCGCGGCACCCTGGTGGGCTTCGTCTCGGACGAGAAGGCCGACGAGGTCTTCCGGCTCCCGGCCGAGGAGCGCAAGCGGCAGGTCCTCGAGTCCCTCTCCCACTACCTGGGCGAGGAGGCCAAGAACCCGGTGGTCTACTACGAGTCCGACTTTGGCTCCGAGGAGTGGACCCGCGGTGCCTACGCGGCGTCCTACGACCTCGGTGGCCTGCACCGCTACGGCGCCATCCAGTCCGAGCCCGTGGGCCCCATCCGCTGGGCCTGCTCGGACCTCGCCGCTGAGGGCTACCAGCACGTGGACGGGGCCCTGCGCCAGGGTGCACTGGCCGCGGCGCAGATCAACCAGAAGCGGGGCGCGTGATGGCGCGCACGACTGCGGAACGGGACACGGCGTCGTCGTCCGGCGCGGCCGGAACATCCCCCATGCGCTACGTGGTGGGGTACGGGGCGGACAAGCGCAGCAAGGAGGCCGTGCGGCTCGCGGTGGCCCTGGCCCAGGCGTTCCACGCGGAGCTCGAGATCGTGTACGTGGTCCGGTCGGGCGATCCCTTCAGTACCGCCTATCCGCCCGTGGGTGACATCTCCCCCGTGGTGCGGCGGGAGGCGGTCTCGTGGCTCAAGGACGCTGAGGCGCTCGTCCCGGACAGTGTGGTGGCCCGCAGCCACGTGCGCACCGCCCAGTCCATCGCCGAGGGTCTGGTCTCCGCGGTCCAGGAGTTCGACGCCGGTCTGCTGGTCGTCGGCGCGGCCGCCGGGAAGTACGCGGTGAAGTTCTCCGTGGGGCCCGTGGTGGACGCGCTGCTGCACCGCGCCCCGGTGCCCGTGGCCATGGCGCCGCGCGGCTATCGGGCAACGGAGCCCATCACCCGGCTCTACGCGGGGGTGGGCGCCCGCCGGGGAGCCCAGCAGATCCTGCGGGAGTCCCAGCAGGCGGTGGAACGGGGCGGCCAGGAGCTCGTGCTGCTGAACTTCCTGCCCCTGGACCAGGTGGCGGACGAGCCCGAAGCGGCGGTGGCCGCCACCGACGCCATGCTGCGCGAGGCGGCCCGGGAGCTGCCCGCCGAGCACCGTGTGAGCGTTCACGTGGCCACCGGCAAGAACATCCGGCGCACGGTGGCGGACATGGACTGGGCCCCCGGCTCGGTGCTGTTCGTCGGATCCTCCCGGCTCGCCCAGCACCGGCAGATCTTCCTGGGGACCACGGCCGCGCGGGTCCTGCGGCACCTGCCCGTGCCCATGATCATCCTGCCCGCGGCAGCGGACCCCACCGGGGACGTGTCATGAGCGAGGCCGTGGACACCACCGGGGGCAAGGGCCTGAGCTCCGGGTCGGTCGGGCTGCTGGGCGCCGTGGTGATCGGGATGTCCTGCATCGCGCCCGCCTACACGCTCTCCGGGGCCCTCGGTCCCACTGCGGCGGCCGTGGGCACGCACCTGCCCGCGATCTTCCTGGTCGGGTTCCTGCCCATGCTGCTCGTGGCCGTGGGCTACCGGCAGCTCAACCGCGCCATGCCGGACTCCGGCACCACCTTCACCTGGACCTCCAAGGCCTTTGGCCCGTGGCTCGGGTGGATGGGTGGCTGGGGTCTGCTGGCGGCCACCATCCTGGTGCTCTCCAACCTCGCGGGCATCGCGGTGGAGTTCTTCTACCTCCTGCTGGCGCAGGTCACGGGCAGACCCGAACTCGGGGACCTCGCGGACAACGTGGTGGTCAACGTGGCCACGTGCCTGGTGTTCATGGCGCTCGCCTGCTGGATCTCCTACCGGGGGATGGAGACCACCAAAAAGGTGCAGTACGTCCTCGTGGCGTTCCAGCTGGTCGTGCTGGTGTGGTTCTCCGTGGCCGCGCTGGTCCACGTGGCCAACGGGACGGCGGAGAGCGGGATCCACATCGACGCCGAGTGGTTCAACCCCCTGGGCGTGGGCTCCTTCTCGGCGTTCGCCGCCGGGGTGTCCCTCTCGGTGTTCATCTACTGGGGCTGGGACGTGGTGCTCACCATCAACGAGGAGACCGAGGGGTCCTCCACCACCCCCGGCCGCGCGGCACTGGCCACCATCTTCTCCATCGTGGTGCTCTACCTGCTGATCGGCGTCTCCGTGGTGAGCTTCGCCGGGCTCGGGGACACCGGGGTGGGTCTGACCAACCCCGACATCCAGGAGAACGTGTTCGCGGCACTCGCCGGGCCCGTCATGGGCCCCGCCGCGATCCTGCTGTCCCTCGCGGTGCTGTCCTCCTCCGCGGCGTCCCTGCAGTCCACGTTCGTCTCACCCGCGAGGACGCTGCTGGCGATGGGGTACTACGGTGCCCTGCCCCGGCAGTTCGCCAAGGTCACCCCGCGGTTCCAGTCACCCGGTTTCGCCACGGTGGCCGCGGCGGTGGTGTCCTCGGTGTTCTACACGTTCATGCGCATCGTCAGCGAGGACGTCCTGTGGGACACCATCACCGCGCTGGGGATGATGGTCTGCTTCTACTACGGCGTCACCGCCCTCGCGTGCGTCTGGTACTTCCGGCGGTCGTGGTTCCGCTCCGTCAAGAGCTGCCTGGTGAACCTGGTGGCGCCCCTGGTGGGCGGTCTGCTGCTGCTCGTGTTCTTCGTGCAGACCTCCGTGGACTCCATGGACCCCTCCTACGGCTCCGGGTCGCAGATCGGCGGGGTGGGTCTCGTGTTCATCCTGGGGGCGGGCATCCTGGCGCTCGGCCTGGTGGTCATGGTGATCCAGAGGCTCCGGAGCCCCTCCTTCTTCCAGCAGCGGTTCGAGACCACGGAGCTGCCGGTCGTGGACTGAGGTGCTCCCGCACGGTGGGGGGCGGGTCTACGTGTCGCGCCTGCCCTCCACCAGCTTCGTGAAGGCGTCCAGGTCATCGGGGCTGATGAAGCGGTCCCCGTGCTCGTCCGAGATGTCGTTGTGGTAGCTCACGCCGTCACCGGCCAGGATGGCCAGGCGCGCGAGGAGCGGGTGCCCCAGGTGGGCCACCATGACGTCGAACCACCGGTCCCGCGCCCAGCGCAGCACGGCTCCGGCGTCGGTGCTGCCGGAGTGGGCGAGTCTGGTGGCGGCGACCACCATCCGTTCCAGCTCCGACTCGGAGTCGAGGGACGTGGCCAGGTAGTAGTGCACCGCACCCTCCGGGGCATCGCGCATGCTCACGACGTCGCGCTCCACCAGGTCTCGCAGCCGCGCCAGCAGAGCCGCGTCCAGGCCGGCGCGGGAGCCGAAGTGGTGCAGCAGTCCCGCCTTGGAGAGCCCGCACCGGCGGGCCACGGCCTCGATGGTGGCCTGCCGGACCCCCGACTCCACCAGGATCTGCACGTAGGTGTCGAGGATCCGGTCCGGCTGCTCGTGCCGCACGGTCAGCTCACCCCGCCGGGGCGCCGGGTGGGGGTTCCGGGTGCGGAGCGGCGGACGGCGGCCCGGGTAGCTGCCGGACCGGCGCAGCCGGTGGGGACGTGGACGAGCATGGGGTTCTCCTCGGTGGGGGGTGGGGGTTGCAGCGGCGGGGTCTCAGGGGGTCTCCGGCACCAGCACCTCCGTGTCCCGGTTCAGGGTGCGACCCTCGAAGTAGGGGCGGGCCTCGGCGAAGCGCATCCACACGAACATGACCACCAGCCCGAGGGCCAGGGAGCCGACGCCCATCACGAAGGTGCCCGAGGTACCGAGCAGCGTGGTGGTTCCGTAGTCCGGGTCGAACATGTTGATGGCGGAGTACACGAACACCGCGGTCATCATCAACCCTCCCAGAAGCGGCATGACCAGCCGGAAGACGACGTTGCGTGCGGAGTCGAACAGGTGCTTGCGGAAGTAGAGGATGCAGGCCAGCGAGGTCAGCGCGTAGTACATGGCCACCGCGAGGGACGTGGACTCGATCGTGTCGGCCAGGATGTCCCCGCTGAGGATGGTCATCCCCACGTAGAAGGCCGCGGAGACCACGCCCATGAAGATCGTGGAGAAGCCGGGCGTCTGGTACTTGGGATTGATGTGGGCGAACCGCCGGGGGAGGGCCTTGTAGATGCCCATGGCGAAGGTGGCGCGGGCCTGGGGGAGGATGGTGGTCTGGCACGTGGAGAGTGCGGATACGAAGATCGCGAAGACCAGCACCCACCCGTAGGACCCCAGGGTGTCCTCGCGGAGGGAGAAGAAGACGTCCTCCGCGCCGTCCGGGTTGGCCAGTCCCTTGCCCTCGGTGCCCACCCCGGCGTACATCATGGCCAGCGCGGTCATCCCCACGTAGGTGACCAGCAGGCACACCGTGGACAGCAGGGCGGCGAGTCCCGGCGTGGTGCGGGGATTCTTGGTCTCCTCCGCGAGCGAGAGGCACGTGTCCCAGCCCCAGTACATGAAGATGGCCAGCAGGACCGCCTGCATGAAGCCCACGGGGTTGTCCGCGGCGAACGGGTTGAACCACTCCCACGAGAAGTCGAGGGCGTGGCGGTCGTCGCTGATCGCGAGCCACAGCCCGATGCAGAACGCGATGATCGCCATGTACTGCAGCGCCATCAGGGCGTACTGGGCCTTGGCGCCCGCCTCCACCGCGCGGAACGAGACCCAGGTCATCACCGCGATGATCACGGCCCCCAGGGAGGTCACGATCACGGGTGAGTCCGCGAGGGTCTCCCCTCCCACGAGCAGCAGCAGGTAGCGGGAGGCCACCTGCGTCTGGCTGGACATGACGATGACCCCGGAGACGAACGCACCCCATCCGGCGAACCAGCCCGTGCGGGGGCCCAGCGCCTTGGCCGCCCAGGTGAAGGCCGTGCCGGCGTCGGGCACCGCGGTGTTGAGCTCCCGGTACGCGAACGCGGTGAGGCACATGGGCACGAACGCCACAATCAGGGCGATGGGGGCCTGGGCGCCCACGGCCATCACGACGAAGCCGAGGGTGGCCGCGAGCGAGTACAGCGGTGCCGTGGAGCCGAGTCCGATCACCGTGGACGGCAGGAGTCCGAGCTTTCCGGCCGCCAGGCCCTTGCCGGTCACACCGTGATCCGGGGCGGAAGGTGTCATGGAACCCACGTCCTCTCCGGGGAGGTGCGGGTCACCTCCCAACCAGTTGGTAGGCTCACGGTATGAGGTGGATCACATGCGGTCAAGGGGCTCGCGCTGACGTCTCGCGCACCGAGAACGAGGCCGGACCGGGGCGTTGTCCCCCCGCGGAGTACCGTGGGATCCATGCCCACCAGTGATCCCGCGAGCGTGCGGCTGGACGTGTGGCTGTGGTCCGTCCGGCTGTTCAAGACCCGTTCCTCCGCCACCCAGGGCTGCCGTGCCGGGCACGTGCGGCTCAACGGCGCCCCCGTGAAGGCCGCCCAGCCGGTGCGCGTGGGGGACCGGGTGAGCGTGAAGCGCCCGGGGTGGCAGCAGGAGTTCGAGGTCACCCGGCTGATCGTCAAGCGTGTGGGCGCTCCGGTGGCCGTGAAGTGCTACGTGGACCACTCCCCGCCGCGCCCCGCGGAACTCAGTGTGCCGGTGGCTCGCCGGGACCGGGGTGCGGGCCGGCCCACCAAGAAGGACCGCCGGGATCTGGAGCGGCTCCAAGGGAAACGCTGACTCGGACTGGGTATCGAGTGATGCGTGCTCACGGCATGAACCCTCGAAGAAGGGAGGCCGTCCCTTCAAGGTGGTCCGCCATTAGGGTGCGAGCCCGACGCGAGTCTCCTTGGAGGATGGACTCGGTAAGTGCCACGTGCTGCTGATTCGAGTGGGTCAGGTTGGTCCCCAGAAGGGGGATCTGGTCCAGTAGAGCGCTGACCCGTGCCCGTGCATCGGTTACGGCCGCGACGAGAGACGGGCAATCGCTGAGTTCCGCCACAGCAATGTGGAACCGGGCGTCCCGGGTTCGATACGTGGTCTCGTCTGCTTCAAGTACGTCGGCAAGACACGCTTGCAGATGCTGTCGGGCCGGGGCTGACAAGCTGGACTTCGCTGCCAGCTCTGCGGCGCCTGGCTCGACGACCGACCGGAAGATCAAAGCGTCTTGACACAATTCTGGGTTCAGGGGCTCGCCCGACTCAGCCGGTGCCGCAGGGCTGCCCAAGATGTATGTGCCGCCATAGCGGCCGCGTCGCACATCGATGAATCCAGCCCGCTGAAGCTCAGCCAGGGCATCCCGCAGGGTGGCACGGGAAACTCCGAGATGAGCCGCGAGTTCCCGCTCGGGGGGCAACTTCTCTCCCCTGGGGAAGAGGCCAACCTTGATGGCCTGAAGTAGATGCTCAATGGTCTCTTCGAACGCGTTCCCCGAGCGCACAGGTCGCAGGACTGCGTATGGATGCCCGAATTCCACCACGGTTCTCCTCTCCGGGGGCTGAGGTGGGATCCACCCTACGAGAGAGCCCGGTGCAGGGGGTGGTGCAGGAGTCGCGTCGCCCGGAGCATCCTCATCTCTTGACGCCCCTGGTGTGAGCTGAAACACTTCTCGAGAACGCTATGGACTGAAAACAGTCCTTTGCACCCTTGATCTGCGGGGTTCTAGTCCTGAAGGCGGGATTTTATGCAGGAATACCAGACCACAAGGCACGTTGCTGGATCCGAGTACATGGAGCACCGTCGGCTGAAGGCTGGCGCCGCTGGGTGGGTTCTCCTGGCCGGGCTCGGGGTCTCTTATGTGATCTCTGGGGATTTTGCAGGCTGGAACATCGGTCTTGGCGAGGGTGGGTGGGGTGGGCTTCTCATTGCTTTTGCCCTCATGGGGCTGATGTACACCTGCATGGTCTTTGGTCTTGCCGAGTTGTCATCCACCTTGCCCACGGCAGGCGCGGGGTACGGGTTCGCTCGCCGGGCGCTGGGCCCCCTTGGCGGCTTCGCCACCGGCACTGCAGTTCTGATCGAATACGCAGTCGCTCCCGCAGCGATTGCCACTTTCATTGGCGGGTACATCGAGGCCCTGGGTCTCTTCGGGCTCACCAACTCCTGGCCTGTGTACCTGGTGACCTACTTGGTGTTCATGGGTATTCACATGTACGGAGTGGGTGAAGCGCTGAAACTGATGTTCGGCATCACCGCCATCGCGGTACTGGCCCTTGGCGTGACCGTCGTGGCACTCCTGCCGCACTTTGATGTGTCGAATCTCTTCGACGTAGTGCCCGACGGGTCGGCGGGATCGAGTGCTTTCATGCCCATGGGGTACGCCGGCGTCATGTCAGCTCTGGTGTACGGGATCTGGTTCTTCCTTGCCGTGGAGGGCGTCCCGCTCGCGGCAGAGGAGACCACTGACCCCAAGCGAGACATGCCCCGGGGCATCATCGTGGCGATGCTTTTCCTGCTGGTCAGCGGAGCACTGATGCTGGTTTTGGTGCCCGGAGCCGCTGGCTCCCTGTCGATGAGCACCTCGGACAACCCTCTGCCGGAGGCAATCCGTGCAGTGGACGGCCAGGACAGCATCATGGCAAGCGTGGTTAACTACGCCGGGCTGGCTGGGCTGGTGGCCAGCTTCTTCTCCATCATGTATGCGTACTCCCGTCAGCTGTTCGCACTGTCTCGAGCTGGTTATCTGCCCCGCTTCCTCTCTCTGACCGGCAAGCAGCGGACCCCCTGGGTCGCGCTCTTGGTGCCGGGCACGATCGGGTTCATCCTCGCCGCAGTCACGAAGGACGGAGGACTCCTGATCAATATTGCCGTGTTCGGTGCCACCGTCTCTTACGTCCTGCTGAACCTGTCTCACATCGTTCTGCGATTGCGCGAGCCGGAGCTTCCCAGGGGATACCGCACTCCCGGTGGGGTGGTCACCACGGGTATCGCCATGGTGCTGGCGATCGTGGCGGTGGTGGCGACCTTCCTGGTTGACGTGCTGGCTGCGTCCATCACCGCGGGGGTGTTCCTGGTGTTCCTGGCCTACTTCTGGTTCTACAGCAGGCACCATCTCGTGGCGAATGCCCCTGAGGAGGAGTTTGCCCTGGTGGAGGGCGCCGAAACCGACCTCCAGTGAATTCACATCGACCGCCCAATCATGGACATGGACCTAGGAATGGACGACATGAACGCATCAGCAAAACACCCCCGCAACGACCGCATGCTCACCGTGGACCAGCTGCGGCAGAGGGTCCTGGACCAGGAGATCGACACAGTGGTGCTGGCCTTCACCGACATGCAGGGAAGACTCCAGGGCAAGCTCAACCATGCGCAATTCTTTCTGGATGCGATCTTGGACGAGGGGGCCGAGGGGTGCAACTACCTTCTGGCAGTGGACACCGAGATGAACACCCCGGCGGGTTACGCCATCAGCAGCTGGGAAGCTGGGTACGGGGACATGAGCTTCGACATGGATCTGGACACGATCCGTCTGATGCCCCACAACCCTGGTCAGGTCATGATCCAGTGCGATCTGGTCGGACACGATGGACAGCCCATTCCGATGTCCCCGCGCGCCATGCTGCGCCGCCAACTGGAGCGCGCCAAGGACATGGGGTTCACCATGATGACGGGGACAGAACTCGAGTTCTGCGTCTACAACACCAGCTACGAGGACGCCTGGGACTCCGACTACCGAAATCTTGAACCGGCCAACAAGTACAACGTTGACTACAACCTCCTCGGATCCCAGCGTGTGGAGCCGCTGCTGCGCGAGATCCGCAATGCTATGTACGCGGCCGGGATGACGGTGGAGAACGCAAAGGGTGAATGCAATTTCGGTCAGCACGAGATCGCCTTCCGCTTCGACGACGGAATGGTCACCGCGGACAACCACGTGGTGTACAAGCTTTCCTCCAAGCAGATCGCGCATCAGCAGGGCAAATCGATCACGTTCATGGCCAAGCCCAATGACAGGGAGGGCAGTTCCTGTCACATTCACATGTCATTGCGTGGACTGGACGGTGAAATGGTCTTCTGGGACAGGGAGACGGGCACACGAACTGCCGTGTACGAGCAGTTCATTGCGGGCGTGCTCAAGGGAATGCGAGAGCTTGCTATCTTCTACGCACCGAACATCAACTCCTACAAGAGGTTCGTCAGGGGCAGCTTCGCTCCCACTGCAGTCGCCTGGGGAGTGGACAACCGTTCCTGTGCCGTACGCCTGGTGGGCAGCGGGTCGTCTGCTCGCATGGAGAACCGGCTGCCCGGAGGCGATGTGAACCCGTACCTGGCCCTCTCCGCCATGCTGGCCTCAGGTCTCTACGGGATCGAGAACAAGCTTGAGCTGGAACCCATGATGGAAGGCAATGCCTACGAGTCAGATGCGCCGGTGGTTCCTTCCACCATGCGCGAGGCCCGGAACTTGCTGGAAAGTTCAACACTCGCCCGAGAACTGTTCGGATCGGACGTGGTGGACCACTACGTCCACTACGCCGACGTGGAGCTGGCAGCTTTTGATTCGGCAATCACCGATTGGGAACTGCGCCGTGGTTTCGAGAGGCTCTGATATGACTGAGCCGAATAACGGGGCGCGACCTCGGATCGCCCTCACCACCTATTACCAGGAGGGCTCCTGGGGGGTGTGGCACGCCACAGCGGCCATCGTCCCCGGAGCCTACGTGGAAGGTGTTGCTAGGGCGGGCGGCACCCCAGTGCTGCTCCCGCCCCTGGGCACTGACCCGACCGTACTGGAGATGGTTGACGGTCTGGTTGTTATCGGCGGGGTGGATGTGGACCCGAAGTTCTACGGGGCGGAGCCCCATGAGCGGACCTCGTCCCAGCCGTCCCGAGATGAGCATGACATCGCTCTGACGCGCCGAGCCCTGGAAATGGGGCTGCCCCTGTTTGCCATCTGCCGAGGTGCCCAGATCCTGAATGTAGCTCTCGGCGGGACACTTATTCAGCATCTACCGGACGTCAACCCGGCGGCTGCGCAGTATCAACCCGAGCCTGGCAAGTACGGCCGGGTCCAGTTCTTCACGGAACCAGGCAGCCGCTGCGCGGATTTGCTCGGCGAATCAGCTGAATCCCCCTGCTACCACCATCAAGCTCTGGACAAAATCGCCGACGAGTTGGTGGTCACGGCACGCGCGCAGGACGGCACCGTGGAAGCCGTGGAAACTACAGCGGACGCATGGACCTTGGGCGTGCAGTTCCATCCCGAGGAAAACCGGCAGGACGTTCGTCTGTTCGATGGCTTCGTATCAGCGGCCAGGGAATACGCCCGGCATCGCCACATCGGCCAGTAGCCCCACAGACCCGAAAGGACCGTCCAGAGACATGACCGTTACCCAGATCATCAACCCCGCCACGGAAGAAGTCATTGAATCCGTCAACATGGCCTCCGAGCACGAAGTCGACGCCGCGATCGAAAGAGCGCAGCACGCCTTCGCGACATGGCGCGCCGTAGACCCTGCGGACCGGGCCCGTTTGCTACGGCAGTTCGCGGCCGCTGTGGACGCCGACATCGAGAACCTCGCCGCCTTGGAGGTGCGCAACGCAGGCCACACCATCGGCAATGCCCGCTGGGAGGCAGGCAACGTAAGGGATGTGCTCAACTACTACGCCGGGGCCCCAGAACGCCTGTCAGGGCGACAAATCCCCGCACCCGGTGGTGTCAACATCACCTTTCACGAACCCCTCGGGGTCGTTGGCATCATTGTGCCCTGGAATTTCCCGATGCCCATCGCTGGGTGGGGCTTCGCCCCAGCGCTCGCGGCAGGGAACACGGTGGTGCTGAAACCTGCGGAAATTACGCCCCTCACGGCCATCCGATTGGGTGAGCTCGCCGTGCAGGCGGGGATTCCTGAAGGGGTTTTCACGGTGATCCCCGGCAAAGGATCCGTTGTGGGAGAGCGGTTTGTCACGCACCCGTTGGTCCGCAAGGTGGTGTTCACCGGATCCACGGACGTCGGGAAGCGAATCATGGCAGGGTGTTCCGAGCAGGTGAAGAGGGTGACCCTGGAACTCGGGGGGAAGAACTCGAATGTCGTGTTTGCGGATGCCGACCTTGAGCAGGCGGCCGCGGCAACCCCGGACGGCGCGTTCGACAATGCGGGCCAGGACTGCTGCTCGCGCTCCAGGGTGCTTGTCCAGAGGTCTGTGCTGGACCGGTTCCTCGAGTTGCTGGAACCAGCCGTCAAGAATTTCACATGTGGTGACCCGTGGCAGGAGGGCACCGCCATGGGTCCGCTCGTGTCCCGGCAGCACAGGGACAGCGTGGCGTCCTATCTAGACGCCAGCGCCCCCGTGGCCTTCCAGGGCTCTGCTCCCGAAGGCGCGGGTTTCTGGTTCCCACCCACGGTTCTGCTGCCTGCCCCGGAATCTCGGGTGTTCCGGGAGGAGATTTTCGGGCCGATCATCTCGGTGGTGCCCTTCGAGGACGAGGCAGATGCGGTTCGACTCGCCAATGACACGGAATACGGCCTCTCTGGCTCGATCTGGACCCGCGACGTCGGCCGGGCACTGCGTGTTTCCCGGGGTGTGGAGGCGGGCAATCTCTCCGTCAACACTCACGCGTCGGTGCGCTATTGGACGCCGTTCGGCGGCTTCAAGCAGTCCGGATTCGGGCGAGAGCTCGGCCCAGACGCGCCAGATGCATTCACCGAGACCAAAAACGTTTTTTTGTCCAACAACTGAACTGCGCCACGACCCCTTGCGCTGCACCAGCGCAGAAGCACTAAGAATGGAGATCTCATGGATGTGAACGCTCGTCGACTGGTTGATCGAAGCGCTGTTATCACCGGGGGCGCCAGCGGCATCGGCCTCGCGACCGCGCGTCGACTGTCAGCTGAAGGAGCCCGCGTCGTGATCGCGGACATCGATCCCGTCACAGGTGAGAAAGCTGCCGCAGAGGTGGATGGCATGTTCGTCCGCGTGGACGTGACGGATCGCGAGGAGGTGGAGAATCTCTATGCGCGAACCTACGAGAAGTACGGTTCCGTGGACATCGCTTTCAACAACGCAGGGATCTCCCCTGCGGATGATGCTTCGATTCTCGACACCGACATCGATGCATGGCGAAAGGTTCAGGAGGTGAACTTGACCTCTGTGTACTACTGCTGCAAGTACGCAATCCCCTACATGAAAGAGCAGGGCAAGGGGTCCATCATTAACACGGCGTCCTTCGTGGCGGTGATGGGGGCAGCCACATCGCAGATCTCGTACAGCGCCTCCAAGGGAGGAGTGCTCTCGATGAGCCGCGAGCTGGGTGTGGAGTTCGCCC
Organism: Kocuria rhizophila DC2201; assembly: GCF_000010285.1. Taxonomy (NCBI): domain Bacteria; kingdom Bacillati; phylum Actinomycetota; class Actinomycetes; order Micrococcales; family Micrococcaceae; genus Kocuria; species Kocuria rhizophila. The sequence goes on from NC_010617.1 coordinate 105,227, forward strand.
GTGAAGGAATCCGCGTCAACGCTCTGTGCCCGGGGCCGGTCAATACCCCGCTCCTCAAAGAGCTGTTTGCCAAGGACCCCGAGAAGGCTGCACGCCGACTCGTCCACGTGCCACTGGGGCGGTTCGCTGAGCCCGAAGAACTTGCAGCCGCAGTGGCCTTCTTGGCCAGCGACGACTCGTCATTCATGACCGCTTCCACGTTCCTGGTCGATGGAGGAATCTCGGGCGCATACGTCACCCCGCTCTGATCTCCCGTTTGGAATGGTGGATGCGCGCCCGTCGGTTGACTCCGGCGGGCGCGCATTTTGTTGCAGGAGCCGGGTCCTGGGCTGCGGCTCTCACCGGCCATGCAGAGCCCTCGAGTCCGATCGGACGGGGACGCATTAGCCCGGGCGATTTCAGGGAACTGTACGGCTTCGTCCGTAACGCGGCCGTCAGAAGCCCGGCCGTGCGGCGTCGTCGTCCCCCAGTCTCAGGGAGCCCAGCGCAGGTCCGTGGACCCGTGGGCGGGGGTGGGCCCGAACCAGCCCTTCCAGCCGCCGTGCGTGAGGAGGGTGCGGGTGCGGCGGTCGAGCAGCGCGAGGTAGAGCGTGAAGGCCACCGCGATCACGAACGCCACCTGGGACACGCTGACGCTGAGGTCGATGAACGGCCACACCGAGAGCTGGTCCTGGGCGCCGAAGACCACGAAGAACGTGATCACCACGTAGATGATGCGGATCTGCCAGTTGTCCTTGATGCCGGTGGCGGCGAGCAGGGGCAGCAGCCACAGGATGTACCAGGGCTGGATGATGGGGGACAGCAGCACCACGGCGGCGAAGGCCACGGCCATGCGGCGCACGATCTTGCGGTCTCCGCCCACGAACATGAGCACGAGCACCAGCAGGATCGCGCTGCCCTGGAGCAGCCGGCGGAACCCTCCGGCGAGCCCGCCACCGTCGAGGCCGAGGGCGTCACCCACGCGCTCCACCTGCTGGCCGAGGAACCCGGAGGGGGAGTATCCCGTGTAGCCGGGGGTGGGGTCCAGCAGGGCCCACGCCCAGCCGAGGCCGAGCCCGTCCACCGCCCCGCTGAGCGCGAGCAGCCCGAAGCTGATGAGGGCGGTGGCCGCCCAGATCACGAAGCGCCGCAGCCAGGAGGCACCCTTGCCGGCCCACAGCAGACCGATGAACGGCAGCAGCAGGATGGTGATGGGTTTGATGCCGATGGACCCCGTGACCAGGAGTATTCCCAGCAGGGGATGCTTTCTCGCGGCGGCGTACACACCGGCCACGGCGAGGCCCACCATGAGGGCGTCGTTGTGCGCGCTGGCCACGAAGCTGATGAGGAACAGCGGGTTAGCCACCGCGATCCACAGCGCCCGGGCGCCGTTGACCCCGTGCAGCCGCGCCAGTTTGGGCACGTACACCATGCACAGCACCACGCCCACGTACGCGGCGAGGCGGAACAGCATCACGGAGAGGTCCGGCTGCGCGTTGGTCAGGCGCACCACCCCCGCGGCGATCCACAGGAAGTACGGCCCGTACGGGGTGCGGGCCTCCGCCCACTCGGGGTCCGCGCCCAGCATGAACCAGTTGTCCAGGGAGGAGATGCCCTCCACGTAGGGGTCCTTGCCCGCGAGCATCAGCCGCCCCTGGCCGATGTAGGCGTAGACGTCCCGCGAGTAGATGGGCACCGCGAACAGCAGGGGCAGGGACCATGCGATCACCGCGGTGACCACGGTGCGCTGGGAGCCCGGCGGCCAGCCGCGCAGCCGCTGCCCGAGCCGCAGCCACGAGCGGATCAGGAGCATGGCCCCGAGGGTCAGCAGCACGGTGCACGTGTACACGCCCCACACGTTGACCCGCAGCTCGATCACCAGCGGGTGGCGGACCATGGGAGAGCCGTTGGCGATCCACCCGGTCCCCAGGGACCCCAGGAACATCATCAGGGAGCCCACCAAACCCTGGATCACGGCCACGTGGGCCCGCAGCTCGACGGTGGCGGTGGAGCCGGTGTGGGGGTCGGCGGGCGGGGCCACAGGACTTGACGCGCTCATGGACTCCAGCCCCCTCGACCAACCAGTGGTGGGCGAGCCGAGGTGATCAGCGGCTCCGCCCCCCGACTTTACAGGACGCCCCCTGCCCATCCCGGGACGCTCACGCGGGTCCCACCGCCCGGAACCCCATAGAATCGGGGCGGTGTGGAACGGCGCCCGGAGCCACCGGGGTGCGCGTCCCGCCCACGCCGCCCGACCGACCCGCGGTCACCCCCGGCCACCGCACCCCGGACCGGCCCCGCCGAGCCAGAACAGAATCCCGCGCGCATTCGGACAAGGACCTTTCGTGCCCACTGAGAGATACTTCGCGGCCCTCACCCGGCTGCGCGACGCCGCGATCCCCCGCAGCTGGCAGCAGCGGCTGCTGACGCCCCGCGGTCTGCTCGCCGGGTTCGTGGTGGTGCACCTGGGCTTCCTGATCTTCGCGCTGATCGTGTCCCTGCAGGGCAACGCGTTCAGCGACACCAACATCTACCGTGCGTGGGCCGCGGCCGGTTTCGACGAGGCCAATCTCCCCTCCGGCCCCAGCCCGTGGGTGTACCCCGTGCTTGCGCAGATCCCCATGGCGCTCGCGGGCATGTTCGGCCCCGGCCCGTTCTTCTTCCTGTGGGTTCTCATCATCAGCGTGCTCAACGCACTGGCCATGGGCACGCTCACCGGCTGGGGCCGCAACCGCGCCGCCCTGCCCGCCGCGTGGTGGTGGCTCGTGTTCATCCTGCTCATGGGCTGGCTGGGCTTCGCGCGCGTGGACGGCCTGACCGCCCCGATCGTGCTGATCGGCCTGGTCTACGGCGTCTCCCACCCGTTCGTGGCCTCCGCGATCCTCAGTGCCGCCACGTGGGTCAAGGTGTGGCCCGCCGCGGTGGTGCTCGCGCTGCTCGCGGCCGCACGACGCCGCGGCGCGGTGCTGCTCGCCGGTGTCCTGGTGACGCTGGGCGCGGTGGCGGTGGCAGCGGCGTCGGGCTCGGTGCACAAGATCGCGGACTTCCTGACCCAGCAGGGTGACCGCGGCATGCAGCTCGAGGCCACCTTCACCACGCCGTGGCTGTGGCTGTCCGTGCTGCACATCGGCGACTCGCACATGTACATGAACACGGACATCAACTCTATGCAGGTGGACGGCCCCGGCTCGGACGTGATGTCCAAGCTCATGCAGCCGCTGTTCGTGGTGGCCGCGCTCGTGGTGGTCTGGCTGATCGTGCGCGGCCTGCGCCGCGGTGTGGCCGCCGGGCACCTGGACCGCACCGCCCTGTTCCTGGCCGGCTCGCTGACCATGGTCACCGCATTCATCGTGTTCAACAAGGTGGGTTCGCCGCAGTTCATGGTGTGGCTCGGCCCCGTGATCGCGGTGGGTCTGGTCCACGACCGGCACGCCTGGCGCACCCCCGCCGCGCTCGCGGTGCTGATCGGGATCGCCACCTTCCTGATCTACCCGCTCTTCTACACCGCCCTGAGCCACAACAACCCGGTCATGGCCCTGGTGCTCACCGCGCGCAACGCGCTGCTCGTGGTGCTCATGTGGTGGTCCGCCCGCAGGCTGCACCGCCTGGGTTCCGCCCCGGAGGAGGCTCCCCGTGCGGCGCCCCACGCCTGACGACGACGCCGCTGCCGCCAGGCCGCGCGCGCCCGAGCGTCTCATGCGCCCCGCCGCCGTGTGGTGCGGCTTCGCCGTGGTGCACCTCTACTTCCTGGGGTGGATGGCGTCCTTCTTCCTGCACGGTTGGGCGTTCAGCGACACCGAGCAGTACCGCGAGTGGGCCATGGCCGGTTACAACGCCCCGGTGGAGGGCTCGGTGAGCCCGTGGGTGTACCCCGTGCTCGCGCAGCCGTTCATCCTGCTGCCCAGGGTCATGGGCCACGGCCTCTACCTGCTGGGCTGGACGCTGATGATCACCGTGCTCGACGCGGTGGCCCTGTGGTTCCTGCTGCACCGCGCCCACCGCCCCGCCGCGTGGGAGCTGCCCGGACCGCGCGGCGGCACCCCGGACCCCGGAACCGTGGCGCACGGCAGCTCCGCGGTGCTCAGCCGACGCCGCGCGGCCGTGGTGGCCGGCTGGTGGTGGGTGGTGTTCACCGTCTTCATGGGCTACCTGAGCTTCGCCCGGGTGGAGGGCGTGGCGGCGCCCATCGTGTTCATCGGGCTGCTGCACGCGGTACGTCACCCCGTGGTGGGCTCCGCCCTGCTGAGCGTGGCCACGTGGATCAAGGTGTGGCCCGCCGCCACCGTCCTGGCCATGGTGATCGCGCTGCGCCAGCGCGTGCGCATCGTGGTCACCGGGGTGGTGGTGAGCGCCGCCGTGGTCGCCGGGGTGCTCGTGCTCGGCGGGATCGACAAGATCGCGGACTTCGCCCTGAACCAGGGCTCCCGCGGGATGCAGCTCGAGGCCACGCTCTCCACCCCGTGGGTGTGGGCTGCCGTGCTCGGCATCGGGGGCTCGCGGATCGCGGACAACACCGCCATCAACTCCACCGAGGTGTACGGCCCCGGTGTGGAGACCATGGCCTCCCTCATGCAGCCCCTGCTGCTCGTGGCGGTGCTCGCGTCCGCGCTGCTGCTGGTGCGCGCGCTGCGCCGCGGCGCGGACCGCGGACGGCTCGTGTACGCGGGATCCCTGCTGCTGACCCTGGTGCTGATCGTGTTCAACAAGGTGGGTTCCCCGCAGTTCATGATCTGGCTGGCCCCCGTGATCATGGTGGGTCTGCTCCACGACCGCGTGCGGTGGCGCACCCCGGCCCTGCTCACCCTGGGGATCGCGGCCACCACGTTCGTGATCTACCCGCTGTTCTACACGCCCCTGATCCACGCCAACCCGGTGATGGCCGCGGTGCTGACCACCCGCAACGCCCTGCTCGTGGCGCTGCTGGTGTGGACCGTGCGGCGGATCTGGCGCCTGGGAAGCCGTGCCGCGGTGGACGCCGCGGACCTGGGGTGGAGCGCCATCTCCTGACCCGGTGGGGTGCCCCCCCGCTCATGCCCCGCTGCCCGGCCGCGCCACACCGGCGCGGCCGGGCAGCGGCACGGTGTCACCGGGGGTGGCGCCCTCCGGCACCGGTCCCCGCACGAAACCGGGCTGGGTGTCGTGGCCGGGATCATCGGCGTGGTCGTGGGCACCGCGGCGCTGATCCACCCCTTCGCCGGGGTGGCCGCGCGCACGTTCCTCATCGGCATCTGGCTGGTGCTGCGCGGCACCATCGAATTCGTGGCCGGCATCAGGAGGCCCGCGGGCGGCAGGTCCCGGGTCTGGCTCGTGGTCGGCGCCGTCCTGTGGATCCTGGGCGGTGTGCTGTTCATGGTCAACCCGGGCATCGGTGCGCTGACCATCACCCTGTGGCTGGGCGTCCTCGCGATTGCCTGGGGCGGCGCCCTGATCGGAGCGGACTTCGTCCTGCGCTCGCAGTGCCGGGACGTGGAACGGGCAGACGCCTCCGCGTCCGGCTCCGGCAAGTGACGCGTCTTCGCCACCCGGCCGCCGCGATGCTGGCCCCGGCTCTCGTAGCCAGGGTCAGCCCGGCGACCACGACGTATCGCCGCTCGGTCACCGCGCCCTCGTACGGCTGGGTGTTGGACCAGTCCAGGGCCAGGCGCACGAACACGGCCCCGAGCAACCACCCGCCCACGAAGGTGAGGACGCTCTTCCAGCGGTGGTTCACAGCGGCGCTCCAGTCGTCGACGGCTGGCAGGCCGGACGGTCGCCGAGTCATCCGGTTCGGGTAGGGGTCATGCGAGAGTGCGCCCGCACCGAGGCTGGGCTGCTAGGACCCGTCCCCGCGGCGTTTCAGTCTGTCCATCGCGTAGCCCAACAGGGAGGGGGCCTCCTCGGGCTGGCGGGCCTCGGCGCTGCGCAGCCGGTCCTCGCGCTTCTCGCGGTGACGCTGCAGGTGGTCCTCGTAGCGCTTCTGGTTCAGCCGCTGCTGCTGCTGTTCCGCGGCCTCGCCGCCCGGGTCCTCCACCTCACGGGCCGGATGCCGCCCCGGTGCCACCCGGGTGAGCGGTGCGGTGCGCTCCTCGGCCTCGCGCTCGGCCTCCACGCGGGGCAGCCGCCGCCGGACCGCCTCCCGCTCGGCGCGCTCGGCCAGGCGCCGCTGGGACCTGCTCTGCCGCCGCGGTTCCGCGTACCGCTCCCGGATCTGCTCGATCACGGGCAGCTCGTCCGTGGTCTCGTAGGGCTCCTCGGGGTACCCCGCGTCCTGGCGGTACGACGACGCCGCACGCTCCCGGCCGCGCGCGGGCGGCACCGCGGCGTCGTCGTCCGCGTAGTGGGTGCCGCGCGGGGCAGGCTCCGGGTCGTAGGAGTCCTCCGACAGCGGGGTGACTCGGGGAACGGGGCCGGTGTCCACCACCAGCTCCGCGGGGGTCTCCCAGCGGGTGTCCGCGAAGACCCGGTGACTGCGCCAGCCACGGAACAGCTTCCAGCCCAGGAGGGCGACGCCCAGCAGCAGCACCGTGGCGGGTTCGCCGTAGCCGGTGGAGTAGTAGACCGTGGCCACCACCAGTGCCAGGACACCCACCACGAGCGGGGCCAGCGCCACGGGGGACTGGACCGCCAGCAGGCCCAGTAGATCCCTGCTGTAGCGGCTGTCGTGGTGGCGTCCGTGCAGGGCGTGGGCGCGGATCTTCACGCCCGGCGGGGTGTGCTCGGTCAGCTTCAGCACCGTGACGGGTGGCTCGTCCGGTTCGTCCGGGTTGAGCACCACCGTGCGGGCACGCCCGGCGGCCAGCGCGGCCCGCTGCGTGGCGGTGGCCCCGGCCAGCAGCAGGTAGCCGCCCGTGGAGACCAGCACGTACGGCACGAGCACCGCCAGCGCGAGCGTCACCGCCCGCCACACCCAGGCGACGTCCCCCGCCGGGAAGTTGCGGAACTGCAGGGGCCCGTGCGTGAACCACAGCAGGCCCGCGCCCGCCACGAGCGCACCCAGGCCGTTGAGCACCGCGTGCAAGCGCAGGCGCGGCCAGCCGCGGGCCGAGCGCGCGGCCCAGCGTTGCTCGCGTGTGCGCATGGGTGCTCCTGGGATTCCGGGGACGTGGGGTGCTCTCAGCGTAGGCGGTGCGGCGGACACGCACGAGGCACCTCGCGCGGGGCACCGGGGCCGCGGTGGACGGTGCTCGACGGCAGGGCCGGAGGGCGCGTGCGCAGTGCGGGGCCGGGGCGGTGTGCGCGCACCCTAGGATCGGTGCGTGGCCCGCTTTCTCCTCGACGTCTCGCCCGTGCGCGAGATCCCCGCCTTCCGCCGGCTGTGGGCGGGCTCCACGCTGTCCATGCTGGGCAGCCAGTTCACGGTGATCGCCATCAGCCTGGAGGTCTTCGAGCTCACGCACTCCACGTTCGCGGTGGGGCTGGTGGGCGTGTTCGCCCTGGTGCCGCTGATCGTCGCTGGGCTCTACGGCGGGTCCATCGGGGACGCCCACGACCGCCGGCTGGCCGGGCTGTGGACCACCGTGGGACTGTTCGCCATGACCGTGGCGCTCGCCGCCCACGCGTGGCTGGACGTCCGCAGCGTGGGGGTGCTCTACGCGATCGTGTCCCTGCACTCCTTCGCGCAGGGGCTTGGCCAGCCCGTGCGTGGCGCGATCGTGCCCCGCCTGGTGCCCGCCCGCCAGCTGCCCGCGGCCAACGCGCTGTTCCAGCTGACCATGGGCTCATGCCTCATGGTGGGGCCGCTGCTCGGCGCGTTCACGGTGGCCGGTCTGGGCTTCGCGTGGGCGTACACGCTGGACGCGCTGAGCTTCGCGGTGAGCCTGTGGGCCATGTACAAGCTCCCGCCGCTGCCGCCCGAACCGGGGGACGGCGAGGTCACCAGGCCCGGGCTCCGCTCCGTGGTGGAGGGCTTCCGCTTCCTGGCCACCCGCCCGAACCTGCGCATGACCTTCCTGCTGGACATCGCCGCCATGGTGTTCGCGATGCCGCGCGTCCTGTTCCCCGTGCTCGGGGCGTCCGTGCTGGGCGGGGACCAGCTCACGGTCGGGTTGCTCACCGCCTCCCTGGCAGCGGGGTCCGTGATCGCGGGCGTGTTCTCAGGAACATTCATACGCATCAACCATCACGGCCAAGCATGCGCCGCCGCGGTGGCGGGCTGGGCCGTGTGCATCATGGCGTTCGGCGCGGTGGTGCTGCTCACCTCCCGGGGCGCGGGGGCGGACACCGCCTGGCCTCTGGCGCTCGCCTGCGCGACCCTCGTGGCCGCCGGGGTCATGGACTCCGTGTCCATGCTCTTCCGCACCACCATCCTGCAGGCCGCCACCCCGGACGCCCTGCGCAGCCGGCTGCAGGGCATCTTCATCGTGGTCGTCGCCGGAGGACCCCGCCTGGGCGACGCCGTGCTGGGCGCCGGCGGCCAGCTGCTCGGCCCGGGCTGGGCCGCGCTCGGCGGAGCGGCGGTGTGCCTGGTGCTCGTCATCCTGCTGGTGCGGGTGTTCCCCGGCTTCCTGCGCTACGACGCGCGCGACCCCCAGCCCTGACCGTCCTGGACCCTCGCGGGGGACGACGCCGCCCGGGCCGCCCGAGCGGCTCGCCGCACCGCCGCCCCGGTCACCCGAGCAGGCGCGCCCGCTCCCGCGGGTCCGCAGACGTCAGGTCGACGGCGCACGGGTGCGCCGCCCCGTGGGCACCGACCACGGACCCCGCCTACCCTGGAGCGGTGCCCTCCTCCCCCGCGCAGCAGCCCACGCCCGACGACCCCGCTCAGCCCGTCTCCGATGCTCCCGCACCGGCCTCTGACGACCACCCCGCATCGTCTCGGACCGCCACCGGGCCGAAGAGTGGCCGTGGCGCGCCGGGCGACCCTGCGGCGTCGGCCCCCTCCCGGGGTCCGAGCCTGAACCGGCAGATCCTTGCGCTCGCCGTGCCCGCGTTCGGGGCGCTGATCGCGGAGCCGCTGTTCCTGCTCGCGGACTCGGCGATCATCGGGCACCTGGGCACCGCGGAGCTCGCGGGTGTGGGGGTCGCCTCCACCCTGGTGCAGACCGTGGTGGGGCTCATGGTGTTCCTGGCCTACAGCACCACACCGGCGGTGGCACGACACCTCGGGGCCGGGCGGATGGCGGACGCCCTGCGCGTGGGCCGGGACGGACTGTGGACCGCCGCCGGGCTGGGCATCCTCCTGGCGGCCGTGGGCGCGGTGGTGATGCCGCCGGTGCTGCGCGCAATGGGTGCGCAGGGGGAGGTGCTGGACCACGCGACATCGTACGCGCTGTGGTCCCTGCCCGGCCTGGTGGCCATGCTCGTGGTGCTCGCTGCGGTGGGGGTGCTGCGCGGACTGCAGGACACCACCACCCCGCTGGTCGTCGCCGGTGTGGGCGCGGCCGTGAACGCCGGGCTGAACGTCGCGCTCGTCTACGGTGCGGACCTGGGGGTCGCGGGCGCCGCCATCGGCACCAGCATCACCCAGTGGGGCATGGCCCTGACCTACCTGGTGATGCTGGGGCGCCGGTTCCGCGCTGAGGGCGTGGCGGTGCGGACCGGCTGGGCCGGGATCCGAGGCCACCTCACCGTGGGCTCGTGGCTCATGCTGCGCACCCTGTCCCTGCGAGTGGCGATCCTCTCCACCGTGGTGGTGGCCACCGCCCAGGGCGCGGAGAACCTCGCGGCGTACCAGCTGACGATGACCATCTTCAACTTCCTGGCCTTCGCCCTGGACGCCCTCGCGATCGCCGCGCAGGCGCTGCTCGGCAAGGAGCTGGGCGCCCGCAACCTGGACCGCCAGGAGGACCGGGACGCGGTGCGGCTGCTCATGCGTCGGCTGCTGCGCTGGGGGCTGGGCTTCGGCGTGGTCACCGGCCTGCTGGTGGGCGTGCTGGGCCCGCGGCTGGGGTTCCTGTTCACGGACTCGCAGGACGTCCAGGCGCTGTTCGGCGTCTCCCTGCTGGTGGTCGCGGTGGGGCAGCCGGTCGCGGCGTTCGTGTTCGTGCTCGACGGCGTGCTGATCGGCGCCGGGGACGCCCGCTACCTGGCCCTGGCCGGGGTCGTGAACCTGGTGGTCTACCTCCCTCTGCTGTGGGCCGTGGCCCAGTGGGGCGGCGCGGGGGCGGCCGGGGCGGTGTGGCTGTGGCTCGCGTACGCCGGCGGCTACACGGGCGCCCGCGCGGCCACCCTGGGCTGGCGGATCCGCGGCTCGCGGTGGATGTTCGCCATGGCGTGAGGCCGGGGCGGCACCGCTCTCCAGCCCCGCGGCAGCTGCGTGAAGCGCCCCGGGACCTGCCGCGGCGTGCCGCTGCGGGGAGCGCGGCACCGGGCCGGGCGGCGTCGTGCACCGGGGCCCGCGAGCACCGGTACGACGCGTGGTGAACCTTTCCGTTCACAGCTCACGGGACTATCCTTAAGGCATGAACAAAGACGTTCGCAGCACCTCGTCCACCGCTCCCGTCCTCGTGGGCATCGACGGCTCCGAGATCGCCCTCAGGGCCCTCGACCGCGCCCTCGCCGAGGCCAGCGCCCGCAACGTTCCCGTCCGGCTGATCGGCGCCTACCCCGTGGCCATCGTGGGGGAGCCCGGCCTGGAGGCCCGCTACCGGGAGGCCGTCAGCCAGGAGTGCGAGAAGAACCTCCTGGCCGCCGTGGAGCACGCCCGCCAGCAGGACCCGCAGGTCCCGATCGACACCATCTCCGCGGAGGGGGACGCCGCCCGCTCGGTGCTGCGTGCCGCCAAGGACTGCAGCCTGGTGGTGCTGGGCAAGCGCGGCCGCGGGGGTGCCCTGCGCGGACGGATCGGCTCCGTGTCCAACGCCGTGGCCGCCCACTGCCCGGTGCCCGTGATCGTGGTCCCGCCCGGTGAGCACCAGGACTCCTCGGACCGGGAGCAGGCCGCATCCCAGGCCCAGGAGGCGCAGGACGTCCAGCTCACCGAACGGCAGGACACGCAGCGCGTGCCCGCGTCCGAGACGGACTTCTCCGGCACCGTGGTGGTGGGCGTGGACGCCGCCGGGGACGAGAACCCCGCGGTGGCCCAGGCCATCGAGTACGCCGCGGCCCATGGGCTGGGGCTCAGCCTGGTGTCCGTGAACGGCGCCCTGTCCGGGACCCCCGAGTGGTTCCAGGACCAGTACAACCAGACCTACTACTTCGAGGAGTCCCTCAAGAAGCTCTCGGCGCTGGCCCGCAGCATCGCGGAGCGGGAACCGGGTGTGGAGGTCACGGACTACGCCTTCCTGGGCCGCCCCGGCCGCGTGCTCGTGCAGGCCACCCGCACCGCGGACCTCGTGGTGGTGGGCTCCCGCGGCGTGGGCGGCTTCACGGGCCTGCTGCTGGGCTCCGTCTCCCAGGCCGTGCTGGCCGGCGCCGCCGGGCCCGTGATGGTGGTCCCCACCAAGCACTGAGCCCGCCCCGAACACCCCCATCCTCCAACCGAGACAAGCAGGTGCACAGACATGACACAGAACATCGTGGTGGCGTACGACGGCTCCGACCACAGTGAGCGCGCCCTGGACTGGGCGATCGCGGAATCGCAGCAGCGGCAGCTGCCGGTGAAGATCGTGCTCTCCACGGGGCGCCAGACCGGGCTGGACCAGTCCCTCTACGGGGTCTTCGCGGAGGCCCTGCAGGAGGAGTCGGAGAAGCTGGCCAAGCACGCGGTGGAGACGGCCAAGACCGCCGGGGTCACGGCGCAGTGCATCATCGAGCGCGGCGACGCCGCCGGGGTGATCGTCTACGAGGCGCAGGACGCCGCCATGGTGGTCATGGGCAAGCGAGGCCACCACGGGGTGCGCGGCCGGGTGGGTTCGGTCTCCGCGGCCGTGGCCTCCCACTCGCAGGTGCCCGTGGTGATCCTCCCGGAGAGCTGGAACCCCGACGAGCGGGAGTCCCGTCCGGAGGGTGAGACCTTCGCGGGCTGCGTGGTGGTGGGTGTGGACAAGCTCGGCGCCAAGAACCAGGCGGTTCCGCTGGCCGCCCGCTACGCCGCGGAGCACGGCCTCACGCTCGCGGTGGTGAGCGTGGTCCCCACCACCAGCTACCTGCCCATGAACTCCTACGAGCTGGACCGTGCCGTCCAGGAGCAGCTGAAGGCCCCGGCCAAGGAGCTCACGGAGTCCGTGGCCCAGGAGCTGCGCGGTGACTTCCCGGACCTGCAGATCGTCACCCGCGTGCTCGACGGCCGCCCCGCGGACGCCCTCGTGGACGCCTCGCGCACCGCGGACCTGCTGGTCGTGGGCACCCGCGGCTACGGCGGCTTCCGCGGGCTGCTCATGGGCTCGGTCTCCCAGGCGGTCCTCGCGGACACCGAGTCGCCCGTGATGGTGGTCCCCACCGCCCGCAGCTGACGGTCACGACGCCGTACGGCTGGGTTGCGCGGGCCGGTTCCCCTCCCCGGGGTGCCGGCCCGCGGCCGTGTTCCGGGGGAGATCCGGAGCGCCCGGACCCCGCGGCCCGGACGATGATCCGAGAACCCTGCCGGGCGGCGTCGTCCCCGCCCAGGTGCCGGAACCGCAGGGCGGTGCGGCCACGACTCACGGGGCACCGGCGCGGTGCATGCCGTCCCGCGCACGTAACCTGGGGGGCAGGAGACGGCGCGAGGCGCCGGACGTCGAGAACCTGGAGGACCCGTGCACGGCCGAGAAACGAGAACCGCCCCGGTGGGGCGCACCCTGGCCACCGCCGCGGTCGGCGCCGTGCTGCTGCTGGGCAGCGCCGCCCCCGCACACGCCGTGGACCTCCCGCCCCGGCCGACCGAGGGCGCCGTGCAGGACCAGGCGGACCTGCTCACCACCCAGCAGGAGGCCGCTCTCAACCGGCTGATCGGGGACCGGAACAAGGACAACGAGTACATCCGCGCCGCCGTGCTCACCGTCAACGACACCCGCGGCGAGGACATCGAGGAGTTCTCCCGGCGGATGGCCACGGACTGGGGCGTGGGGGAGGACGGCCGCAACAACGGCGTGCTGGTGGTCGCGGACATGGGGGACCGCAAGCTGCGCATCGAGGTGGCGGACGGTGCCCGCGAGGTGCTCTCCGACGCGGACGCCGAGGACATCATGAAGGACCAGCTCGAACCGGGGTTCAAGGACGAGGACTATGCCGGGGCGTTCACGGACACCCTCACCGAGGTCTACGACCAGGCCACCCCGGAGGCCGCCGCGCAGCGCGACGCGGACAGCAAGACGGTCCTGGGCATCGTGCTGCTGGTCGTCGGGGGCGCCGTGGCGGCCGTGGCCACGGCCTTCGGTGTGGGCGCGCGCCGGAACAAGCGGATCCGGGCGCAGGCGGACCGGGAGATCGAGCAGTTCCAGCGCGAGCACCCCGAGGAGAAGGTCACGGAGGGCATGCGCCGGGCCTACTACCGCTACCGGCAGCAGAACCGGAAGGCGCCCGGTCTGAACCAGAAACCCCGCCGGGTCAAGGACAAGAGCGGCGTGGAGCGCGAGGTCCAGTACGCGCCCTCGTTCCGCGCCTGGCTGCCGCTGTACGCGATGTACCCGTCCGTGTACAACGGCACGGCGCACACGCCCGGCGCCTCGGGGTCCAACTACGGCGGCGGGGCGTCCAGCTCGTTCGGCGGCGGCGGGGGCTTCACCGGCGGCGGTGCGTCCGGCAGCTTCTGAGCGCGGCCCGTTCGGCCCGCCGGGGAACGACGCCGCTGCGCTGCCGCCCGCGGGGGCGCGGTGGCCCGGGCGAGTGCCGGGCGGCGTCGTCGTGCTCCGTGGTGCTCGCACGGGACGGCAGGCGAGAACGTGCTCAGACGGCGTCGAAGACGTTGAGGTAGCGCTGGATCCGCTCGTTGTCCGAGGCGAAGAAGTCCTCCGGGGTGCCGTCGAAGCCGATCCCGCCGTCCGCGAGGAAGACGATGCGGTCCGCGACCCGGCGGGCGAAGCCGATGTTGTGCGTGACCACCACCAGGGAGCGGCGCTCGCGGGCCAGGTCCACCATGACCCTGATGACCTCGGCCTCCAGCTCGGGGTCCAGGGCGGAGGTGGGCTCGTCGAAGAGCAGGTAGTCCGGCTCCACGGCCAGGGCCCTGGCGATCGCCACGCGCTGCTGCTGCCCGCCGGAGAGGTTGTCCGGGTACTCCTCCAACCGGTGGCCCATTCCCACGGACTCCAGCAGCTCCACTGCGCGAGCCCGGGCCGTGGCGCGGTCCGCCTTGCCGTTCAGTGCCGGGGGCATGGCCACGTTGTCCAGCACCGTCTCGTGCGGGAAGAGGTTGTAGCTCTGGAAGACCATGGCGGAGCGGCGGCGAATCGCGGAGATCTGCCTGCGGGTCAGCTGCGCACCGAAGGTCACGGAGTCCCCGTTGATGTCCAGGCGCCCGGACTCGGGGACCTCGAGCAGGTTCATGGTGCGCAGCAGGGTGGACTTCCCGGAGCCTGACGGCCCGAGGATCACGGTGGTCTCCCCGTTGGGCAGCGCCAGGGTGATCCCCCGCAGGACGGTGGTGTCCCCGAAGCTCTTGGAGACGTCTGTCAGCTCAAGCATGGGAACTCCTGATGTAGCGGTTGGACACCCGTTCGAGGCGGGACTGCAGCAGCGAGAGGACAGTGAAGATCGCCAGGTAGATCACAGCCACCTCCGCGTAGAGCGCGAGGGGCTGGAAGTTGGTCGCGGCGATCTGACGGCCCACCTGGAACACGTCCGCCAGGGTGATGACCATGACCAGGGAGGTGCCCTTGACCAGGTCGATGAGGTCGTTGCCCAGGGGAGGCAGCGCGATCCGCAGGGCCTGGGGCGCGACGACGTGGCGCACCGTCTGCCAGCCCGTGTAGTTCAGCGTCCGGGCGGCTTCGAGCTGGCCCCGGGGGATGGACTGCACGGAGGCCCGCAGGGTCTCGGCCGCGTAGGCCCCCGTGTTCAGGGTGAACGCGAGGATCGCGGAGGTCCACGCGGAGAGCGTGATGCCGGCGGCGGGCAGCCCGTAGAAGATGATGAACAGCTGCACCAGGATCGGGGTGCCGCGGAACAGCCACACGTAGAAGCGGGAGATCCACTGCAGGGGGCGGATGCCGCTCAGGCGCATGGCGGTGGCGAGTACCGCCACCACCAGGGCGAGGACGAAGGCGATGATGCTCAGCGGGATGGTCACCTTGACGGTGGCCAGCAGCAGCTGCGGAAGGGAATCGGCCCAAAGGCTCAGGAAATCGGTCATGACTCCGGGGTGAGGTCGGTGGACACGTATTTCTCG
The DNA here is from genome assembly GCF_000010285.1 of Kocuria rhizophila DC2201. Lineage (NCBI taxonomy): Bacteria > Bacillati > Actinomycetota > Actinomycetes > Micrococcales > Micrococcaceae > Kocuria > Kocuria rhizophila. The sequence continues at coordinate 120,369 of NC_010617.1, forward strand.
AAGATCTTGGCCAGATCGCCGTTGTCCATGTGGGTGGTCAGGGACTTGTCCACGGCGGCTCGCAGCCGTGGCTGGTTGCGGGCCATGAGCACCGCGGACTCCGAGGCGTCTCCCACCTGGCCGTCCAGGAGACGGATCCTGGCGTCAGGGCGCTGCTCGAAGAACGCCTGGAACGTCACGAAATCGTTGGCGGTCATCTCCACGCGCCCGAAGGTCACGAGCATGATGGCCTCGTCGAACCCCGTGGTGGGCACCAGCTGGGCCCCCAGGGCGGCCATGCTCTTGCCGAAGTTGGAGGTCTCGGTCTGGGCGGAGGTGTGCCCGGAGATCTCGTCAACGGACGTCAGCGGGGAGTCCTGGGCGACCCCGGCGCGGCCCTGGGAGATCGCGTAGGGGATGGAGAAGTCGAAGTTCTCCCTGCGCTCGGCCGTGGGTGCGATGTTGTTCATGACAAGGTCGTAGCGGCCCGCGTCCACCCCCGCGATCAGCGAGTCCCACTGGGTCTCAACGTAGGTGGCGCGCACCCCGAGGTCCTTGGCGATCAGGTCCCCGATCTCCTTTTCATAGCCCACCAGGGCGCCGGAGTCGTCATGGTAGCCGTACGGGCGGAACGTGCCCTCCATCCCGATGCGCACCTCACCGGTGCGCTGGATCCTGGCCAGCAGGTCCTCGGAGGCACCCGAGTCCTCGGAGCCGCCGCCCGGTGAGCAGGCGGCCAGCACGGCAACCAGCCCCGCCAGGCCGGTGCCGCTGAGCACGGCCCGGCGGGATGCTCGACGTGAGTCCACGGTGGGTTCCCCTCTCAGGCCGCGTCGAGGGCCTGGGCGAGGTCCGCGATGAGGTCCTCGACGTCCTCGATGCCCACGGCCACGCGCAGCAGGTTCTCGCTCAGGTGCGCCAGCTCGCGGTCCTCAGGTGAGTATGCCCCGTGGGTCATGGATGCGGGGAGGCAGATCAGAGACTCGATGCCGCCCAGGCTCACTGCGAAGCCGAAGATCTCCAGGCGGCCGAGGAACGCCCGGACGTCCTTGCCCGGGAGGAGCTCGAAGGAGAACAGCCCCCCGAGCCCGTCCGCCTGGGCCTCCTGGATCCGGGCCTCCTCCTCGTCGAAGGATCCGGGGACGAGGACTCGCGCCACCTCGTCCCGGCCGCGCAGGAACTCTACGATCCGATGGGCGTTCTCCTGCTGGCGGTCCAGGCGGATGCCGAGGGTCTTCACGGACTGGATCAGGCGGTAGGAGTCGATGGGGGAGAGCACCCCGCCCGAGACCATCTGTGCCAGGTGCACCTGCTGGGCCATCTCGTTGTCGTTGGTGCTGACCACGCCGCCCAGCAGGTCCCCGTGGCCGCCGAGGTACTTGGTGGCGGACTGCACGGTGACGTCCGCGCCCAGCTCCAGCGGGCGCTGCAGGTACGGGGTGAGGAACGTGTTGTCCACGACCACCATGGCGCCGTGGCGGTGGGCAAGCTCGACGACACGTCGGATGTCGGTCACGCGCAGCGTGGGGTTGGACGGCGTCTCGAGGAACACGATGCGCGTGCTCTCGTCGAAGTCCTCGTCCGAGAGCCGGTTGAGGTCGTCGTGGAAGTGCGTGGTGATCCCGCGCTTGGGCAGCTCAATGGTGGCCCACCGGTAGTTGCCGCCGTAGACGGGCAGGCCCATGATCACCGAGTCACCGGCGTGCAGGGTGCCGAGCACGGCCCCGGTGGCAGCCATGCCGGTGGCGAACGCGAAGGAGTGCCGGGCGCCCTCGAGCGCCGCCAGGGTGGTCTCGGCATCGGTGCGCGTGGGGTTCGACCCGCGCTGGTACTCGAAGGGACCCTCGCCGCCCTCGGTGGGCTGCAGGAACGTGGAGGCGGTGTGGATCGGGGGCACCACGGCACCCAGGGCGACGTCGTGCAGCGCGTGGATGGTGCGTGTGGTGAAGCCGGCCAAGAGTTCCTCCGTCGTGAGTAGTCAGAGAGGCCAGGTCTACACGGATCGGCGCGCCGGTGCGAGTCTGTTGCGCCGGAAGTCGTGATGTGGCGCACCGGGGTTTCCCGTCCCGGTGCTGGTCGGGGGGGGGGGGTCCTGCGCCCTGCCCGAGTTCGTCTGGGCGCTCACCCCGACCGTGCTCACCCCCGGCGGGCGGCCACCTGCTTCAGCAGCATCCGGTGCAGGGTGGTGTCCCCCGTGAGCTCCGGGTGGAAGCTGATGCCCAGCACGCTGCCCTGGCGCACCGCCACCACCGCACCCCGGTGGCGCGCGAGAACCTCCACGCCGTCGCCCGCACGGGTCACCTCGGGGGCGCGGATGAAGGCCGCGCGCACCACGTCACCGGGCGCCACGACGTCGCTCGCTGGGCCCTCCCACGCCAGCTCCACCTCCGCAGAGGCCACCTGTGAACCGAACGCGTTGCGGTTCACGCTCACGGCCAGCACCCCGAGGGACTGCTGGCCGGGGGCCGGATCCTCGATCTCGGAGGAGAGCATGATGAGCCCGGCGCACGTGCCGAGCGTGGGCAGGCCTCCGCGGACCACCCGTTGCAAGGAGTCGAACAGTCCGAACGTACGGCACAGCCGGTCCACCGTGGAGGACTCCCCGCCGGGCAGGATCAGCGCGTCGATGCGGGGGACGCCGTCCGGGTCCACGAGGTCATCGGCGGAGCGCACTTTCACGGCGCGGGCGCCCAGGGACTCCACCGCGCGCACGTGCTCCACGACGCCGCCCTGCAGGGCGAGCACGCCCACAGTGGGGCGGGCGCTCGGGCCCGGCAGGGCGGCGTCGTCGTGGGGGTGGTGCTGCGAGGGGGACCCGCTCACCAACCGCGCTCCGCGAGGCGGTGCGGTGCGGGCAGGTCCGCCACGTTGATGCCCACCATGGCCTCGCCGAGGCCGCGGGAGGCGTCCGCGATGCGGGCGGGGTCGTCGTAGTAGGCGGTCGCGGCCACGATGGCGCGGGCGCGCTCGGCGGGGTTGCCGGACTTGAAGATGCCCGAGCCCACGAACACGCCGTCCGCGCCCAGCTGCATCATCATTGCGGCGTCCGCGGGGGTGGCCACGCCGCCGGCGGTGAACATCACGACCGGCAGGGACCCGGTGCGGGCCACCTCGGCCACGAGTTCGTAGGGTGCCTGCAGCTCCTTGGCCTTGACGTACAGGGCGTCCGGGGCGGCGGTGTAGAGCGCCTGCAGCTCCGCGATCTGCGCGCGGATGGTGCGGATGTGCTTGGTGGCCTCGGAGACGTCACCCGTGCCGGCCTCGCCCTTGGAGCGGATCATGGCCGCGCCCTCGGTGATCCGGCGCAGCGCCTCGCCCAGGTTGGTGGCGCCGCACACGAACGGGACGTCGAAGCGGTGCTTGTCGATGTGGTTGGCGTAGTCCGCGGGGGAGAGCACCTCGGACTCGTCGATGTAGTCCACCTTGAGGTGCTGCAGCACCTGCGCCTCCACGAAGTGCCCGATCCGCGCCTTGGCCATCACGGGGATGGAGACGGTGTCGATGATGGACTCGATGAGGTCCGGATCGCTCATCCGGGCCACGCCGCCCTGGGAGCGGATGTCCGCGGGCACACGTTCCAGTGCCATGACGGCCACGGCACCGGCGTCCTCGGCGATCCGTGCCTGCTCCGCGGTGACCACGTCCATGATCACGCCGCCCTTGAGCATGTCTGCGAGACCGCGCTTCACGAGGCGCGAGCCGGTCACGGGGGTGGCGTTCTGGGCGGAGGTCTGGGAAGTCTCAGTCATGGGGTCCATGCTGACGCGCGGAAGTGGTCCAGTGCCAGGGCCATAATTGAGGGAAATGGCTGGTCCAGATGCCGTGGGGCGGTGGTGGTGCGATAACGAGGGAAATAGTGGCGGGTATATGAAATTTGCTATATCCGCATAGAATTTCCTGCATGGACCTCGCTGCCAATCCCTACAGCCCCGGCTCGGGCCTGCGCCCGAAAGTCCTCAGCGGCCGCGCGGCGGACGTCGAGGCCTTCGACCTCATGATCGCCCGTACCAAGCTGCGCCGCCCCAACCGGGGAATGGTCCTCACCGGGCTGCGCGGTGTGGGCAAGACCGTGCTCCTGAACGTTCTCCGGGCCCAGGCAGACCACCACGGCTGGCTCACGGTCCAGTTGGAGGGTCGTCCGGAGGGGCGGGGCCGGGAGGGAGTCCGGGACAGGCTCGCCCGTGAGCTCATCGTCGCCGCCCGGCGGCACCACGGGCGTCACCCGGGACCCCGCTTCGCGGAAGCCCTGTCCACCATCCAGTCCTTCAGCGTCTCGGTGGGCCCCGGTGGGGTGTCCGCAGGGGTGGATCTGACGGGCGGGCGGGCCGGTTCCGGGCGTCTGGACGTGGACCTGGAAGAACTCGTGGCGGACCTCAGCGAACCCCTCGCGGCTGAGCACAGTGCCTTCGGCCTGTTCGTCGACGAGATGCAGGACCTGGATCCGGATCTGATGAGTGCCATCATCACGGTGCAGCACATCGCCGGGCAGCGGGACTGGCCGTTCTACCTCATCTGCGCGGGACTGCCCACCTTGCCCGCGACCCTCAGTGCCGCACGCAGCTGCGCAGAGCGCCTCTTCGACTACCGGAGCATCGGACCGCTGAACCGAGAGGCGGCGGGTCATGCCCTCTCCAGGCCCGCGAAGGAGGTCGGTGCAGCATTCGAGCCCGATGCGCTCGATGCGCTCGTCTCCGCCACGGGCGGCTATCCCTACTTCATCCAGGAGTTCGGCCAGGCCGTGTGGGAGGTCGCCCCGTCCACCCCTTTCACCGCTGAGGATGCGGAGCTGGCCATCCAGCGGGGATGGGCGCAGCTGGACGCCGGGTTCTTCCCCGCACGGTGGGGGCGGGCCACTGGCAGGGAGCGTCAGTACATGAGCGCCATGGCACAGGATGGCGACGGGCCGTCGAGAACCGGTGAGTTGGCGGCACGCCTCGGTGTCACCACGAGCACGCTCGGTCCCACCCGCGCGCAGCTGCTCCACAAGGGCATGATCTACGCCCCTGAGCACGGGAAGGTGACCTTCACGGTGCCTGGTATGGCCGGATACATCGCTCGGCAGTTCGGGGCATGAGGCACCCCCGGGACATCGACCTGCCCCTCGCCGTGGACCGCACCTCCGGGGTGCCCCTGGGTGAGCAGCTGGTGCGTCAGGTCCGTGACCTCGTGGCGCGCGGCGTGCTCCGCCCGGGGGATCCGCTGCCCTCCTCCCGGGCGCTCGCGGCCCGCCTGGGCACCTCCCGCGGCACCGTGACCGCGGCGTGGGACGTCCTCACGGGGGAGGGCTACCTCGTGGCGGACCGCGGCGCCACGCGGATCACGCCGTCCCTGCACCTGGACCGGGAGCTCGCACCGGCCACGACGACGCCCCCGGTTCGCGCGACGCGGTCCGCGCGCCCGGGCGCCGAGCGGCATCCCGGTTCTGCCGCCACGCCACCAGGGGTCCCGCGCCCGAGCGTGAGCCCCACGGATCGGGTCCTCGACCTGCGCCCGGGCACGGGCTCCGTCACCGCCCTGGACACCCCCGCGTGGCGCGGCGCGTGGCGGGACGCCGCGGGCGCGACCGCTCGGGGGGAGACGCCGGGAGCGTCCCTCCAGGAGCACCTCTCGGCGTACCTGCGCCTCAGCCGCGGCATCGTGCGCGCCCCGGAGGACGTACTGGTCACGGCCGGGGTCCGGGACGGGCTGCAGCTGGTGCTGCGCGTGCTCGGTCTCGCGCGGCGTCGCACCCTGCGGGTGGCCGTGGAGAACCCCGGCTACCCCGCGCTGCGCCGGGTGGTGGAGGCCACCGGGCACACCGCCCTGACCGTGGCCGTGGACCACCACGGTCTGGACCCCGCCGCCCTGCCCACCGGACGCTGGGGTGGTGTGAGCCGCTGGGACGTGAGCGCACCCCCGGACGTCCTGGTGCTCACCCCGGGTCACCAGTACCCGTTGGGCGGCACCATGCCGGTGAGCCGCCGCGCCGAGCTGTTGTCCTGGGCGCGCGAGCACGGCGCGGTGGTCATCGAGGACGACTACGACTCCGAGCTGCGCCACACCGGCCAGCCCCTGCCCGCCCTCGGGGCCCTGGACACCGCGCGGGACACCGTGGTCACGCTCGGCAGCTTCGCCAAGGTGCTCGGCAGCTCTGTGGGGGTGGGTCACCTGGTGGCTCCGGACCCGCTGCTGCCGGAGCTGATCCGCGCGCGGGAGGACCTGGGCTCGCCCGTGTCCCGCGTGGCGCAGGACGCGATCGCCCGGTTCATGGACACCGGCGAGTTCCAGCGCCACACCGCGCGCATGCGCCGCTCCTTCCGACGACGCCGCTCGCTCGTCTCGGACGCGCTCGCGGACCTCCCCGGGGTGCTCGTGGTGCCCATGGCCGGCGGCGCCCACGCGGTGGTCGAGGTGCCGGACGAGGACGCCGCGGTGGCCCGGGCCCGTGAACGGGGTGTGCTGGTGAGCGGTCTCGGGGACTACTGGGCCGCGGGCGCAGGGTATCCGGCGCGGGGGCGTGGCGAGGCCCGGACGTGGACGGCCGTGCTCTCGGGGACCGACGAGGCAGGGACGGGCGGGACCGGAGCAGCAGCCCGGGAGTGCACCGCGGTGCGCTCCGGGACGGATCGGGCAGGAGCGGGCCGGGCCGCACCGCACGCGGGAGGTGCAGGTGCGACGCGCGGGGAGCCGGGCGGAGCGGCGTCGTCGTCCGGGGGCGGGCTGGTGCTGGGGCTGACCGCACGGGACGAGGATCTCGCGCGAGGCGCGGGTGTGCTGCGGGAGGTGCTGGGCGGCGCTGCGGCCGGCGGCGCTCCGGATGCCGGGGAACCCACCAGGGGCGCTCGCTAGACTGACCGAAACACCCTCGGAGAATTCAGGAGTTTCCGCGTGCCCCCACAGATTTCCGCACCGCACGGCGGCCAAGACCGCGGCGCTGCCCGGGGAACCGATGTGCGCCACGACCTCTGGGCGCCCACGCTGGTGCGCGCGGCGGTGGCCCTCGTGTTCGCGGCGGTGACCGTGTTCTGGCAGGAGCCGTCGCTCGAGGCTGGGCGCTGGGTCATGGCGTTCTTCCTGGTGGGGACCGGGGCGTCCGCGATCTTCCTGCAGGTGCGCCTGAACCGCCGCGAGGACGTGGACCTCGGTGCCAGCCGGTCCATCCCGCAGTCCTACGGCGTGCTGTACGTCCTGGGCGGTGTGCTCACCGCGGTGGTGGCCCAGAGCAACTGGCTGTTCGTGCTGCTCTCATCGGTGATCCTGGTGCTGTGCGGGATCACGGAACTCGTACTCGGCATGCGCTTCCGCGGGCAGTTCCCGCTGGGGCGGGACTGGACCCTGTGCGGGGCCATCACCGTGTTCGCGGCCATGGGCATGGTGCTCGTGGAGACCCTCGGCGCCAAGGCCGAGCTCGGGGTGGTGGGCGGTGCCGCCATCCTGATCGGCGTGACCCAGCTGATCGCCGCGCTGAGCCTGCGCCACGACGCGCGGGTGGCGGACGGCCCCGCCTCGGGCCCGGCCCGCGAGGCCTGACGGCGTAGACTGACCCCTTGAACCGACGGGCGGGAAGCCGCCCCCGACGCACATCCCCAGCACTGCCAGGAGGAATCACGTGGCCCAGCGCACTGAGCACAACGGCCGGCGCAAGACCGACATCAAGGGGCCCCTGGTCATCTCGGCGGTGCTCGCGGTCGTGGCGTTCGTGATCGTGTCCGTGGTGGCCGCCGGCGGTTCGGACAACGCCGCGCGCGTGGGCCTCGGGCTGATTGCCGCGGGCATCACGTTCATCGCCTCCGTGGTGGTGTGCGCCACCCTCATGCTGATCGAGAAGCCCAACGCCGAGGAGCTCGGCCAGGGCACCGGCGTGAACCGTTCCTCCGCCAAGCTCTTCGCGGAGAACAAGGCCCGCCGCGAGGCCGAGCGCGCCCGCCGCGCCGAACAGGGCGGCACCGCGTCCACGGCCTCGGACGAGCCCGAGTTCGGCCAGCGCGTCCACCCGGACACCCAGGGTGAGGAGCCGGGCTCGAGCGCCCGCTGATCCGTTCACCGATCTCTTGACGGCTCCGCCCCGGTGACTTCTGGTCCCCGGGGCGGAGCCGTTTGTGGCACACCGCCCCGGAACCGCGGGAGCCCCGCATGGCGCAGCCCCACGGGGCACGTACTCCGTGGGGCTGCGCAGTGTCTCCGCCCATTCGGGCGGGGTCGTTCGCGGGGTGGGGCACGGCGGCGTCGTGCCGGACACCGACGCCGCCCGCGCCCTCAGCGGGCGAAGCCCCGCAGCCGCAGGGAGTTCAGCACCACGAACACCGAGCTGAACGCCATGGCGGCACCGGCGACCATGGGGTTGAGCAGCCCCAGGGCGGCCACCGGGATGGCCACGGTGTTGTACGCGAACGCCCAGAACAGGTTGGACTTGATGGTGGACAGCGTCCTGCGGGACAGCCGGATGGCCAGCGGAACGGCGGTGAGCTCGCTGCGCACCACGGTGATGTCCGCGGCCTGCATGGCGGCGTCCGTGCCGGAGCCCATGGCGATCCCGAGGTCGGAGGTGGTCAGGGCCGGGGCGTCGTTGACGCCGTCGCCCACCATGGCCACCACGTGGCCCTCGGAGCGCAGCTTCTCGATGGCCTGGACCTTGCCGTCCGGGGTGACGTCCGCGATCACGTCCGCGGGGTCGATGCCCACCTGCTCGGCCACGGAGCGCGCGACCGCGGCGTTGTCGCCGGTCAGCAGAATGGGGCGCAGTCCCAGGTCCTTGAGCTCGGCGATCGCCGCCGGGGCCTCGTCCTTCACGGTGTCCCGCAGGTCGATGAACCCGGCCAGCCGCCCGTCCACCGCCACGAGGATGGTGGTGGTGCCGCCCGCGCGGGCCAGCTCCAGGGCGTCGGACTCCTCGGTGTTCAGGCGCACGCCGTTCTCGTGCAGCCAGGACTGCCGGCCCACCACCACGAAACGGGCGTTCATGCCGTCCGGGACGTAGCCCCGCACGCCCCCGCCCGGTGCGGACTCGAAACGGGTCACCTGGTAGCGGTGGGGAGTGGCGGCCACGATGGCGTGGGCGATCGGGTGCTCCGAGTAGCGCTCCACGGCCGCGGCCAGGTCCAGCACCTGGTCCTTGGACCACGCGTTCAGGGGGGTCACCGCGCTCACGGCCATCTCACCGTGGGTCACGGTGCCGGTCTTGTCCATCACCACGGAGTCCACGGAGCGGGTGTCCTCCAGGACCTCCGCGGACGTGATGAGGATGCCCAGCTGGGCGCCGCGCCCGGTTCCGGTGAGCATGGCCGTGGGAGTCGCAAGGCCCAGGGCGCACGGGCACGCGATGACCAGCACGGACACCGCCGCCACGAACGCGCGGTTGGGGTCCCCGGTCACCAGCAACCAGATCACGAGCGTCAGCAGGGCGATGCCCATGACCACGGGCACGAACACGGAGGAGATCCGGTCCGCGAGCCGCGCCACGGGGGCCTTTGTGGCCTGGGCGCGCGCGACCGTGCGGCTCATGGAAGCCAGCACGGTGTCCGAGCCCACGTGGGTGGCGCGGGCCAGCAGCCGACCCGTGGTGTTCACGGTGGCTCCGGTCAGCTCGTCCCCGGGCCCCACCTCCAAGGGCATGGACTCACCGGTGAGCATGGAGGCGTCCACGGCGGACTCGCCCTCCAGCACCACGGCGTCCGTGGCGATCTTCTCGCCCGGGTGCACCGCGAAGGTGTCTCCCACCCGCAGCTCGGACACGGGCACTGTGCGTTCGGTGCCGTCCTCGGCCACCACGGTGGCCTGCTGCGCGCCGAGGTCCAGCAGGGCCTTCAGGGCCTCACCGGAGCGGGACTTGGCGCGGGCCTCGAGCCAGCGCCCCAGCAGCAGGAACGTGGTCACCAGGGCGGCGGACTCGAAGTACAGCTGGTGCCCGGACATGTCCATGGCCGCGCCCGGGTGGGCGTGGGCGGTCATGCCCGGATCGGCCACCAGGTGCCACAGCGAGAACAGGTACGCGGCGGCCACGCCCAGGGACACGAGCGTGTCCATGGTGGTGGACAGGTGCCGGGCGTTCACGGCGGTGGCCCGGTGGAACGGCCACGCCGCCCACGTGACCACGGGCAGCGCGAGCAGCGCCGCCATCCAGCCCCAGTGCGGGAACTGGGCTCCCGGGACCATGGACATCACGAACACGGGCACGGAGAAGGCCGCCGCGACCCAGAAGCGCCTCTTGAGGTCGTTCATCCGGCGCTGCGCCGGGGTGGTCTCGAGCGCCGGATCGCGGTGCTCGTTCCCGGCCGGGCCCTGCTCGAGGTCCTCCGGCTGTCCCGCGGTGCGTTCCGGGGCATCGGGGGGCACGGCACCCACGGAAGTTGCGTCAGGGGAGGCGGGCGACGACGTCGTGCCCGCCGTTGCGTCCGGTGCGTCCGCCTGGTCGGGGGTTGCGTGGGAGACGGGGTTCCCGCCCTGGCGGGGAGTGCCGGTGGGCTCGGGCTCCGTGCCACGAGGGGATGTCCCGGACGGCGCCGGGGACGCGCCCGGGGCGGGGTTCGCGGTGGCCCCCCGGGCGGCGGCGGGCCCGCCGGTGCCGCCCCGCACCTGGGATGCCGGCGCGCTCTGCTGGGCGCCGCCCGTGATGCGGGCCTCGTACCCGGCGCGGTGGACGGTGTCCACGATCTGCTCGTCGGAGACGTCCTGCGGGACCTTCACGGTCGCGGACTCCAGGGCCAGGTTCACCGCCGGGTCAACGCCGTCGATCTTGCGCAGCTTGCGCTCGATCCGGCCCACGCACGAGGCGCACGTCATGCCCGAGATCTCCAGCTCCAGCTCCCGCAGGGGTCCGTGGACCTCGCTGTCGAGGGTGTCGGTGGATGTGGTGGGGTCACTCAACGGTGTACCCCGCTTCCGTCACGGCCGCGGAGATCTCCTCCGGGCTCAGCTCGCGCTCGCTCGTGATGCTCACCGGGGACGTGCCGCCCGCGTGGAGGTCCACGTCCACGGACGTCACGCCGGGGATCTCGGAAAGCTCCTCCGTCACGGAGGAGACGCAGTGGCCGCAGGTCATGCCGGAGACGTTGACGGTGGTGTTCATGGATTTCTCCTTCGAGTCGGTGGGCCCGGGGGCCCGGAAGTCTGAGGGGGCGTGCGTCAGCTCTTGACCAGGCGCGCGATCGCGGCGTTGGCCTCCGCGAGCTTCTCGTCCATCTCCGAGGTGTCCCCGGTGTCGTGGGCGTGCTCCACGGCGTGCTTGACGCAGTGGCCCAGGTGCTCCTCCATGAGCCCCAGGCTCACGGACTTCAGGGCGGACTGGATCGCGGAGATCTGGGTGAGGACGTCGATGCAGTAGGTGTCCTCGTCGATCATCCGCTGGATCCCGCGCACTTGGCCCTCGATGCGCTTGAGGCGCCGGGCGTAGGAGGCCTTGTCCTGGGTGTAGCCGTGGGTGGGCGTGTCCTGGCTGCTCATGGCCTCCACGGTATACCCCTTGGGGGTATCTGTTCAAGGTGGGGCCAGTCACGTGGGATGTCGGGGCGATCCTGGGCGGGTTCATGACGGGCATCGTCAGCAGCTTCATGCCCGCCGGCACCAAGCTGCGCGTCGCCCTGTGGTTCCTCATGCCGGTCGTGGTGGCCACGGGCATGGTGGTCTACGGCTGGCTGTACTCGCCCCAGGGCGTGGCGGCCATCCGGGACGCCATCTACTTCCAGGACGTGTCCCTCGCGGCCCCGGTGTGGATCATGATCGCGTGGATCGCGGGCGGGATCGCCCTGGCCGTCTTCGGCACCCTGCGCCAGAAGCGCCGCCACCTGTTCGCGGTGCTGAGCGAACGGGAAGAGGCCAGCACCGCGGCGGCCGCGGCCGCGGCGGCGGCGTCGGTCTAGAGGTCGGCTGGTGGGGCGGGGGTGACTGCTGCCCGCCAGCCGTTGCCAGTTTCGCGGCCTGAGGGCGCCTCAGCTCAAGCGGTCTGCCCGGAGCTGCGGGTGTCCCGGGCCACCTTGCGATTGTGCAGGACTCCACACAGCATGGCCGGCGTCATGAACAGGACGATGAGCGCCACGTTCCAGTAGCCGATGGAATCGAAGAGCATGAGGGCGCTGAACACGATCAGGAAGACACCAAGAAATCGAAGAACATGGGTCCTTCCCGGGGTCTTCTGCGCTCTGCCCACCAGCATCGGCAAGCGCACACCCTTGTTGGCCGCGTTGAGTTCCACGGCCGCCCAGAAGTACAACGCCCCACCCAGGGCCATGACGATGAGCCACACCATTGCCGATACCGCCTCGCGTTGTCGAACGTCGTGGTCGTCGTGCAGAGCCCACGACTGTACCCGTCGGCCGCGGGCCCACCCGTCAGGCGCGCCAGGGGGCAAATGCTGGCGCCGGTATTCGACCCCTGGTCAAAGGCGTCTGCGCGCGGTCCGGACGGCGAGCCGGGGGACGAGGAAGCTGGGTGGTGTCCTCGTGCGGGAAAGTCAGGCCGCGGCGACCGGGGCGGCGGCGAGGGCGGGTTCCGCCACCGAGTAGTCCAGGGTGGTGCGGGTGAACGAGGCGCCCAGGATGACCTCCAGGCCGGGGATGAGCTCGGTGGTGATCTCGTCCTTGATGCGCTGGTTCTCCGCGCTGGGGGTGAAGGCCAGGGTGACGGTGAGGTGGAGGTCGTCGAGGCCGCCCGTGATGGCGAAGTCCGCCGAGGCCACGGAGGGGTAAACCTGCACGCCGAGCGTGGCGGCGCGGGCCACCGAGGGCAGGGACACGCCGTCGAACGGGGTGTTCTGGGCAGATCCGAGATCGGTGACGGGCACCACCGTGGTGTCCGGTGCCGGGTCCTGTGCGAGCAGCATTGCAAGCCCTCCGCTCTTCCTGGAAGCAACTTTGCGGGAGCGGCAACAGGTTGATGGTCAAACTAACTGTTAGCTAATCTACAGGACTGTATGAGGACCACAGCAGCACACCGAACACGACGCGCCGGACGGGTGGGGCCATGACGCAGGAATCTGCCGGTGCCAGGCACTTCTGGTACGACGACTCACCCGAGTCCGCGAGTGGCGTGGACGTCCTGAACCTGCTGCGCCGCTACCGGGACGCCGAGACGACCATGCGCTCGCGCGTGCGCGCGGACATGGACATGGGCGAGAAGGACATCCTGGCGCTGCGGTACCTGATCTCGGCGGACAAGGCGGGCACGGCTCTGCGCCAGAAGGACGTGGCCGCGATGCTCGGGATCACCAACGCCTCCACGAGCGCCCTGGTGGACCGCCTGGTCCGCGACGGCTACGCCGAACGCATCCCCCACCCGGACGACCGCCGGTCCGTGGCCGTGGTCCCCACCGAGCACGGCAAGGAAGAGGTCCGCACCACCCTGCGGGACATGCACGGTCGGATGATGGCCGTGGTCAACGAGATGTCCGCGGCGGAGCGGGGTGTGGTAGCGGCCTTTCTGTGCCGGATGATCGAGGGCGTCACGCAACCGCCGGCCTCCTGACGCGCCGGGTGCGGGGCTTTGTTAGTCTCCCCATCATGTCGGTCGCGAAGCTCTCGGTCAGCCACCAGAACTACCTGAGGGCCATCTGGAACCTGGGGGAGTGGTCTGCGGAGCCCGTCAGTACCTCGGCGGTGGCCGCGAAGGTCGGTCTGCGACTGTCCACCGTCTCGGATGCGCTCAAGAAGCTCACGGAGCAGGGTCTCGTGGCGCACAGCCCGTACGGCGCCATCGAGCTCACCGAGCAGGGCCGGGCGCTCGCGGTGGAGATGGTGCGCAGGCACCGGCTGATCGAGACCTTCCTGGTGGAGATGCTCGGCTACCGCTGGGACCAGGTCCACGACGAGGCGGAGCACCTGGAGCACGCCGTCTCGGACTTCATGATCGACCGCCTGGACGACCTCCTGGGGCGCCCCTCGCGCGACCCGCACGGCGATCCGATCCCCGCCAAGGACGGCACCATCACCTCTCCCGACGCCGTCTCCCTCACCACCGTCCCGGACGGTTCCCGCGTGCGCGTGGAACGGATCTCGGACCGGGACTCGGGACTGCTGCGCTTCTTCGCCGAGCAGGGCATCGGCGTGGGGGTCCCCCTGGACATCCGCTCCGGCGGCCCCTACTCGGGCTCGGTCCAGGCCGTGCTGGACGACGGCGCTCGCAGCGTCCCCCTCGGGCAGACCGCCACCGACGCGGTCTGGGTCTCGCTGGGCGAGGTCGGTTCCTGACAGGCCCGGGGCCGTCGAGGCGAGCCCGGCAAGCCCAACGACAGAGAGGGGTGCGAGGGCGGAGACTTTCTGTCCCGTGGCCCTCGGGCGCCACCCTGCGCCAGGCCGCGGGTCAGAGGATGCAGAACTCGTTGCCCTCGGGGTCCGCCATGACGGCCCAGCCCAGGTCGTGGCGGCGGTCGTCGACCATGACTGCCCCCAGTCGAAGTGCCCGCGCGACCTCCTCCTCCTGGGAGGCTCCCTGGGGAACGAGGTCCATGTGGGCCCGGTTCTTCACCTTCTTGGCGTCCGGGACCCGGAAGAAGAGCACGATGTAGCCGTCGGGGGTCACCAGGTAGCACTCGTCGGAGCCCGGGTGGTAGCAGTCGGGTTCGTGGATCGCCCAGTTCGTGAGCTCGCGCCAGAACTCGGCGACGGCGTGCGGGTCGATGGCGTCCCAGGTGGTGTGCGACAGGCGGAGCGACATGAGGGGACTCTTTTCTCGAGTGGTCGGCCGGTGCGTGGCTCTCACGGGTGAAATTGATGTTGCTTGTGAGAGTCAAACCCGGATCCCCCTCACATGCAAGACTTGACCTGTCTGTGAGGAGGGTGCATGGCGGCGTTCAGCCACATTTCGGGCGACCGGATGCTCGACCTGGTCAACACCGTGGAGTGGCGGCTCGGCGGCCCCGCGCGGGAGGAGGATCTGACCTCCTACGACCGCGTGCTCACGTGGTGCCGGGAGTCCGGTCTGCTCGATGCGACGGAGCAGGAACAGCTCCGGGTTCTTGCCGGAGAGGATCCGTGCACCGCCGCCGCTGAACTGGATCGGGTCGTTGCGCTGCGCGAGCGGCTCTACGAGGCCCTGTTCCACGGTGACGAGCACGCCGCAGAGACCATTGCCACTGCCTTCCGGGACACCCTGGGCCACTCCCACCTGTCCCGGCGCGGTGCGGGCTGGTGCTGGTCCGACAACGAGCTCACGCTGGCGACCGTCCGCCACCGCATCACGCGCGGCCTGGTGGAACTCATGAACCGGGACGACCTCGACCGCCTCCACCAGTGCGAGGACGCCACCTGCGGATGGGTCTACCTCGACACGTCCCCCCGGCGGAACCGGCGCTGGTGCGTCACGAGAGATTGCGGGGACCGGAACCGCTCCCGCGCCTACTACGCGCGGCAGCAGGAACGGAAGCGTGCCGCCCGGGCCAGGGGCCGGAGCTCATAGCGCTGCCGCCCGGGCAACCTTGGCCCGGCGGGGATCGACGCCTGCCCGACGCGCGCACGCAGGTTCCGTGTGGCACGGGCAGGGCGCGGGACGCTGCCGAGCCCCGCCCGGGCGCGGAGGCGACCTACCCCGCCACCGCCCGCCGGCGACGTCGTGCCGCCAGTCTGCTGCCCAGCACCCCGTGCGCGGGGCTGAGCAGGTACGCGAGCGCGAAGGCAGCGGCGTGGACGAGCACTACCAGCCCGCCGGGGGAGGCGTTGAGCCAGTAGCTGAGGTAGATGCCCAGCACCGCGGACGTGGCCGAGACGCACGGCGCGATCACCAGCATGGCCCCGAACCGGTCGGTGAGCAGGTGCGCGGTGGCGCCCGGGATGATGAGCATGGCCACCACGAGCACCACTCCCACCACCTGCAGGGCGGCCACCGAGGTGACCGCGAGCAGCCCCAGCAGCAGCCCGCCCAGGAACCTGGGGGAGAGCCCGATCGCGTGGGCGTGCTGGGGGTCGAACGCGTAGAGGGTGAGGTCCCGCCGCTTGAGCACCATCACCGCCAGCGCCACCACTGCCAGCGCGCAGATCTGCAGCTGCTCCGCTGCGGAGATGCCCAGCACGTTGCCGAAGATGATGTGGGTCAGGTTCGTCTGGCTGGGGGTGACCGAGATGAGCACCAGGCCCAGCGCGAACAGGGACGTGAACACGATCCCGATGGACGCGTCCTCCTTGACCCTGCTGGTCCCCCGCAGCCCGCCGATCAGCACCACGGCCAGCACGCCCGCGACCAGCGCCCCCACGGTGAACGGGATACCCAGGATGTAGGCGAGCACCACGCCGGGCAGCACCGCGTGGGACACGGCGTCGCCCATGAGCGACCACCCCACGAGCACCAGCCAGCACGAGAGCACCGCGCACACGGACGCCGCCGCCACGGTGGTGACCAGCGCGCGCAGCATGAACTCGTACTCCAGTGGCTGGGTGAACAGCTCCAGGGCGCTCATGCGCGGCCTCCTCGGTCCGGGGTGGGTGCGGCGGGTTTCGTCGCGGCGGCTCCGTTGCGCGGGGGCACGACGCCCCCCGGGGTCGTGACGGCGCCCGGCACCGGGGTGCCCCCCGCGGCAGGGCCCGGTGGCGGACCCTCGTGGGCCGCGCCCGCGGTGAGCGGCGTGCGGTCCGCGGGAGCGGCGCCGTCGTCCCCCGGGGACCGCGTGGAGGACGGGTCGGAGAGCACGTCCAGGCCGAACGCGCGCACGAGGTGCTCGGGTGCGAGCCCTTCCGCGACCGGCCCGTGGAAGAGCACGTGGCGGCGCAGCAGGACCACGCTCTCGGCGAGCTGCGGCAGTGCGTGCAGGTCGTGGGTGGCCACGACCACCGCGCAGCCCTGCGCGGCGAGCTCGTGCAGCAGCCGCACGATGGTGGCCTCGCTGCGCTTGTCCACGCCCGCGAACGGTTCGTCCAGGAGCAGGGTCCGCGCTCCCTGGGCGATCGCCCGCGCCACGAACACGCGCTTGCGCTGCCCGCCGGACAGCCGCCCGATCTGCCGCCCGGCCAGCTCCGTGAGCTCCACCCGTTCCAGCGCGTCCGCCACGGCGGTCCGGTCCGCGGGACGCGCCCGCCGGGTGGGGCCCATGTGCCCGTAGCGCCCGGTCATGACCACGTCCCGCACGGACAGTGGGAACGTCCAGTCCACGTCTTCGCTCTGCGGCACGTACCCCACCACGCCCTGCTTCCGCGCGGTGCGGGGGTCCAGCCCGTCCAGCCGCACCTCGCCGGCCTCGAGCCGCACGGTGCCCATGAGCGCCTTGAACAGCGTGGATTTCCCGGAGCCGTTCATGCCCACCAGCCCGGTGACCTGCCCGTGGGCGATCTCCAGGTCCACGCCGTCCAGGGCGCGCACGCGGCCGTAGTCGACGACGACGCCGCTCGCCCGGATCGCGGGCGTCACCGCGCCCTCCCGGACAGGCCGTTGGCAATGGTGTCCGCGTCGTGGCGCAACAGGTCCAGGTAGGTGGGCACCGGGCCGTCCTGCTCCGAGAGGGAGTCCACGTAGAGGGTGCCGCCGTAGCGGGCGCCGGTGGCCTCCGCGACCTGCTGCATGGGCTTGTCCGAGACGGTGGACTCGCAGAACACCGCGGGCACCCTGTGTCGGTCCACGAACTCGATGGCGGAGCTGACCTGCTGCGGGGTGGCCTCCTGCTCCGCGTTGACGGGCCAGATGTACTTCTCAGTGAGCCCGGTGTCCCGCGCCAGGTAGGAGAACGCGCCCTCGCACGTGACCAGCGCGCGCTCGTTGCGGGGCAGGGCCTCCAGCTTCCGGGTCAGGTCCGTGCCGATCGCGCGGATTTGTTCCTTGTACTTCTCCCCGTTGTCCCGGAACTGCTGGGCGTGCTCTCCGTCCAGCTCGCTGAGTGCGGTGACGATGTTGTCCACGTAGCGCTCGCCGTTGCGCGGGCTCATCCACGCGTGGGGGTTGGGGGTTCCGGGGGTGTCGGCGATGTCCAGGGGTTCCACGCCCTCGGAGACCACCCTGTGGGCCACGTTGGCTGAGGAGGTGAACTGCTCGAGCCACTGCTCCAGGTGCAGGCCGTTGTCCAGCACCAGGTCCGCGCGGGAGGCCTTGGTGACATCCTGTGGAGTGGGTTCGTAGTCGTGGATCTCCGCGCCTGGCTTGGTGATGGACTCCACGCTCACGTGGTCACCGGCCACCGCAGCGGTCATGTCCTGCAGCACCGTGAACGTAGTCAGCACGGTGGGCTTCTCGGAGCTGCCGCCGCCGGGCTCGGCCCCCGCGCAGCCTCCCAGCACCAGCACACCCGCGGCTGCGGTAGCCGCCACTGCCCATCCCGGACGACGTCCCATCCCAATTCCTCGCTCCCGTGGATCCTAAAGTTCGGTGTACCGAACTTTAGACCGGGGAGGTGGCCCGGGCAAGGAGCGACGCGGTCCTACCTCCCGGCGGGCATGACGGTCCCGGCGGCGGGCTGGGCGTCGAAGCGCACGCCCCGCGGGTCCGGGGGCAGGGCGGCCATGATCAGCAGGGCGATGCTGCCCAGGAACGGCACGAGGATCAGCAGGTACAACCAGCCGGACAGGTTGCAGTCGTGCAGCCTGCGGACGTTCAGGGCGATGGTGAAAATGGTCAGAAGAAGGCCCACAACAAGAATTATCAAGGCCACGACGATCCCCAGGGCGCTGCCGAAGACACCGGTGTTCTCCAACCAGTTCTCGTTTTGGGCTTGGGCGAACTCCAGGGCGCCTGCGAACAGGAACGAGTACAGCGCGATCCACCAGTACTCGGAGCGGGAGGCTCTGCCGGAGAACTGGAACCCCTTGCGGAAGTAGTTGCCGATCGCCTTGATCGGACCCACCGGCTCGCCGGGCTGGGTGCCCCGGGCCGCGGGCTGGTACGGCATGGTCATGGGTGCTGTCCTCCTGCATTGGTTGCGGCCCCGTCCATGCGGTTCGAGGGCCGCAGAGGGCCCTGGAACCGCTCGGCCGGAAACCAGTGAGCCATCCACCGTACCGAGGATTCATTCAGCCCACATCGGCCGCACGGCCAGTGTCCCGTGCGAGGTGAGCCGCCCGCGCGTTCGTGAGATTCTGGGGGCATGGCTTCAAAGATCGAGGACTACGCCCTGCTGTCCAACATGCGCAGCGGGCCGCTGGTCTCCCGGCACGGGTCGGTGGACTGGTGGTGCGTGCCGCGCTTCGACTCCCCGGCACTGTTCGCGGCTTTGTTGGGCACCCCGGACCACGGACGCTGGCTGCTCGCGCCGTACTGCGCGGTGGACGACGACGCCGCGGTGGACATGTCCCTGCCCGGTGTGATCGCGGTGGAGCGCTTCTACGCGGAGAACACGTTCGTGCTGCACACGGTGTGGTCCACGGACACCGGCACGGTGCGCGTCACGGACTTCATGCCGCTCAACGCCCGCACCGAGCTGATCCGCCGGGTGGAGGGCCTCACGGGTGAGGTGGAGATGTTCCAGGACCTCCGGCTGCGCTTCAACTACGGCTCGTCCGTGCCGTGGCTGAGCCGCTTCGACGTGCTCGAGGACGAGTCGGAGGACGCCGAGGCCGAGTCCGTGCTGGTGGGCATGGCCGGTCCGGACTCCGTGGTCTTCCACGGCGATCCGCTGCCGGAGGCGGATCCGGACAAGACCAAGCGCCGCCACGCGGGTTCGTTCACGGTGGCGGCCGGTCAGACCCGGGACTTCACGCTCACGTGGTTCCCGTCCCACGGCGTGCCCCCGGAGGCGGTGGACGTGAACGAGACGCTGACGGCCACCGTGAACCTGTGGCAGGAGTGGACAGAGCGCTACGAGCCCTACGACCCCCTCACGGATCCCGCGGCCATGAACCACACGGACCCGGACGAGCAGCCGCCCGCGCTGCACGCCTCCGGTGCGGGCGCCGGGGACCTCGACACCTCCGAGCGCCCCTCGGCACGGGACGTGGGTCGTCACGGGGACCGCCCCCACCACGAGGGCGCCGCCCTGGGCGGGTTCACGCTCACGGCCACGGACGACGAGCCCGCGGACCTCGTCCGGCGCAGCCTGTTGGTGGTGCGCGGACTGATGCACCAGGCCACGGGCGGGCTGATCGGTGCCCCTACCACGTCCCTGCCGGAGGTCGTGGGCGCGGAGCGCAACTGGGACCACCGGCTCTCGTGGCCCCGGGATGCCGCGTCCGCGCTGGAGGTCATGCTGGACCACGGCCACGACCGTGAGGCCGCCCAGCTGCGCAACTGGCTGCTGCGCGCGGTGGCCGGGGACGTCAACAACCCCTCGAACATCTACACGCTGGACGGCTCCCCCCAGATTCGCGAGCGCCTGGTGGACCTGCCGGGCTACGAGCGCTCGCGGCCCGTCCGTGACGGCAACTCCTCCGGCAGCCACTACCAGTCGGACGTGGCCGGGCACGTGCTGCGCGTGTTCGAGATGCTGCGCCGGCGCGGTGTGCAGGAGGACCACCTCTCGTGGCCGCTGCAGCAGGCGCTGCTGCGCGCCGTGGTGGCCAACTACGAGGAGAAGGACCAGGGCATCTGGGAGATGCGCGGCGAGCCCCAGTACTACACGCACTCGCGCGTGATGATATGGGCCGCCATGCAGGCGGGTGTGGACGCGGTGCGCATCCACGGCCTGCCCGGTGACGTGGAGACGTGGGAGGAGCACCGGGACCAGCTCGCGCACGAGATCTGGACCAGCGGCTACGACCCCCAGGTGGGATCGTTCGTGCAGTACTACGGCTCCACGGACGTGGACGCCTCCCTGCTGCACCTGCCCATGGTGGGCTTCGTGGCCTACGACGACGAGCGCATGCTCGGCACCGTCCAGCGCATCCGTACCGAGCTCACGGACAGCTCCGGGCTGCTGCACCGCTACCGCAACCTGCCGCAGCTCACGGACCTGGACGACGTCGAGGCGTTCGCGTCCTCGATCGGCCAGGACGGCTTCGCGGGCCAGTCCGCGCCGTCCGTCTCCGCCACGCTGCAGCTGGCCGAGCAGCTCGCGCTGTGCGGGCACACGCAGGACGCGGTGCGCCTCACGGACGTGGCCCTGGGCACCGCCAATGAGCTGGGTCTGCTGCCCTCCACGTACTCGCCCACCCAGCACCGCGCCACGGGCAACTTCCCCCAGGTGGAGGCGCACCTTCGCCTGATCCGCGTGCTCGACATCCTGCAGGCGGAGACCGCCCCGGACGCCTCCTGACGCAACGGGCCACGACGCCGCCCGGGGAGCCGTGCACGGCCGCCGGCAGCCGGGTGCGGGGCGCGCGGGAGGCGGCCGTGCGGCGTCGTCGTGACCCCCGTGCGGGGCGGACGACGGTGCGGGGCGTCATGTGCCGGGTTCGAGGCGGAACCGATTACTGGCGACCCAGAGGCGCACGGTAGCGTGAGCGCACCAGCTACGCCGGGCCCGGTGTGACTCGGCTGGTGGCCGAGGGAGTGCCTCGGCACCGTCGCCGGGCCGAGACCTTGGAGGCGCTGCAATGGCACGCACCGTCAATACCGTGACTGATCCCCACGCCCTCGCCGACTCCGCCGTGGAGCTCGTGCGCACCTGGCTGCAGCGGGCGCAGGAGAATCAGCGCAGGAACAAGCAGAAGAACCCCGCGGAGGACCGTCTGGCCGCCGTGCTCCAGGACCCGAACGGGCTGGAGTTCACGGTGGGCTTCGTGGACCGCGTGATCCGCACGGAGGACACGAAGGCTGCGGCAAAGGCGCTGCAGGACATCACCAAGCTGACCCCGCAGTCCATGTCCGTGGCGGACCGCGCGCAGATCCAGGCGGGCACCGTGCTCTCCGGAGCGCTGCCCTCCGTGGTGGTCCCCGCCGCGCGCACCCGGCTGCGCCAGATGGTGGGCCACATGGTCGTGGACGCCCGCCCCGGGCCGTTCGGCAAGTCCGTGAAGAACATCAAGCAGCAGGGCCACCGGCTCAACATCAACCTCCTGGGCGAGGAGGTGCTGGGCGAGGACGAGGCCGAGAAGCACCTCGCGGACGCCGAGGGCCTGCTGCGCCGCGACGACGTGGACTACGTCTCCCTGAAGGTCTCCTCCGTGGTGCCGCAGCTGTCCCACTGGGGCTTCGAGCGCACCGCCGAGCGCGTGGTGGAGCGGCTGCTGCCGCTGTACGAGACCGCGGCCACCAAGGGCACCGGGAAGATGTTCATCAACCTGGACATGGAGGTCTACTCGGACCTGGAGCTGACCATCGAGGTGTTCAAGCGGCTGCTCGACAAGCCGCAGCTGAAGAACCTCGAGGCCGGCATCGTGGTCCAGGCCTACCTCCCGGACGCGCTCAGCGCCGTGGAGCGGCTCTCCGAGTGGTCCGCGCAGCGCGTGGCGGACGGAGGCGCCCAGATCAAGGTGCGCCTGGTCAAGGGCGCCAACCTGGCCATGGAGAACGTGGACGCCGAGACGCACGGCTGGCCGCTGGCCACCATGGAGTCCAAGCAGGCCACGGACACCAACTACAAGCGGGTGCTGGCCTGGCTGTTCCACCCCGAGCGCATGAAGGGCATGCGCCTGGGCGTGGCCGGGCACAACCTGTTCGACATCGCCTTCGCGCACCTGCTCGCGGAGCAGCGCGGCGTGACCGAGCGCATCGAGTTCGAGATGCTGCAGGGCATGGCCACCGCGCAGAGCGAGGCCGTGGCCACGGACGTGGGCCAGCTGCTGCTCTACGTTCCGGCCGTGAAGCCCGCGGAGTTCGACGTCGCCGTGTCCTACCTGGTGCGCCGGCTCGAGGAGAACTCCGCGAGCGAGAACTTCATGTCCGGGATCTTCGACCTGGGCCCGGACAACTGGGTGTTCCAGCGTGAGGAGGGCCGCTTCCGCGCCGCCCTCGCGGACCTCGAGCAGGACCCGCAGGTGCCCTCACCGCGCCGCGTGCAGGACCGCAGCTCGGAGACCGTGGGGGAGACCCCCACCATCCCGCTGGACGAGCCGTTCCGCAACGAGCCGGACACGGACGTCTCCGTGCCCGCCAACCAGCGCTGGGCCGAGACCCTGGCCGAGAAGATCGGCAGCAGCGAGTGGTACGCCTCCGTGGCCGTGCCCGAGCTGCTGAAGGACTTGGACCAGGACTCGGACGAGGCCGTGCAGGCCGTGAACGACGTCGTGGCCACCGCCAAGGCCGCAGGCAAGCGCTGGGCGGACACCCCCGCCCGTGAGCGCGCCGAGATCCTCAACCGCGCCGCGGACATCCTCGCCGCGCGCCGCGGCCACCTCATGGCCGTGGCGGGTGCCGAGACCGGCAAGGTGCTGGAGCAGGCGGACCCCGAGGTCTCCGAGGCCGTGGACTTCTGCCGCTACTACGCCCGCCGCGCGCTGGAGCTGGAGTTCGTGGACGGCGGCGACTTCGTGCCGCACGCCGTGACCGTGGTGACCCCGCCGTGGAACTTCCCGCTGGCCATCCCCACGGGCACCACCGTGGCTCCCCTGGCCACCGGCTCGGCCGTGATCCACAAGCCGTCCCCCGAGTCCCGCCGCTGCTCCACCGCGGTGTGCGAGGCGCTGTGGGAGGCCGGTGTGCCGCGCGACGTGCTGCAGCTCGTGGACGCCGTGGAGGGCGAGGCCGGCAAGACGCTGATCTCCCACCCGGACGTGGAGCGCGTGGTGCTCACCGGCGCGTACGAGACCGCGCAGCTGTTTGCCTCGTGGGATCCGCAGCGCCCGCTCACCGCGGAGACCTCCGGCAAGAACGCCCTGGTGATCACCCCCAGCGCGGACCGGGACCAGGCGGTGTGGGACCTCGTCTCCAGCGCCTTCGGGCACGCGGGGCAGAAGTGCTCCGCGGCGTCGCTCGGCATCCTGGTGGGCTCCGTGGCCACGTCCGAGCGGTTCCGCCGCCAGCTCGTGGACGCCGCCTCCTCCATGGTGGTGGACTGGCCCGTGAACCTGCAGGCCACCGTGGGCCCCACCGTGGAGCAGCCCTCGGACAAGCTCCTGCGCGGGCTCACCAAGCTGGAGCCGGGTGAGGAGTGGCTGATCGAGCCGAAGCAGCTGGACGACTCCGGTCGGCTGTGGCGTCCCGGGATCCGCACGGGAGTGAAGCCCGGGTCCTTCTTCCACCTCACCGAGTGCTTCGGACCCGTCCTGGGGCTCATGTCCGCAGACAGCCTCGAGGAGGCCGTGGAGCTGCAGAACGCCACGGACTACGGGCTCACCGCGGGCATCCACTCCCTGGACGCGGACGAGATCCTGCGCTGGATCGACACCGTGCAGGCCGGCAACCTCTACGTGAACCGCGGGATCACCGGTGCGATCGTGCAGCGCCAGCCGTTCGGTGGTTGGAAGCGCTCCTCCGTGGGTCTCGGTGCGAAGGCGGGTGGCCCCAACTACCTGGCGTCGCTGGGCCGCTGGAAGCGCGCCGGGTTCTCGGACTCCAGCACGGACCGGGGTGCGGCCGGTGCGTGGGTCCTCGATCCGCGCGTGCACCGCGCGCTGGACGCGGTCACCGCGCTGATCTCGGCCGATGACCTCGTGTGGCTGCGCCGTGCCGCGCAGTCGGACCAGTCCGAGTGGCAGCGCGAGTTCGGCCAGGTCAAGGACCCCACCGCCCTGCGCAGCGAGGCCAACCTGTTCCGCTACCGCCCCCGCACCGTGGTGGTGCGCGCCCAGGAGGGTGCGTCCCTCACGGACGTCCTGCGCGTGGGCCTCGCGGCCGTGCGCTCGGGTTCGCAGGTGGTCCTCAGCGCCGCGGACTCGCTGCCCGCAGCCGTGAACGGGCTGTTCGCCACGGTGCTGAACCCGGCGTCCGACGCCGAGTTCGCGCACGCCCTGGGCACCGGCTCCCTGGGCCCGCTGGGTCAGCTCTCGGACCTGCGCGCCCTGGACGACGACGCCCTCGACGTCCGCCACGGCGCCCGCGTCCGCGTGATCTCCCCGTGGGACGGCTCCGAGGGGGACCTCAAGGACCTCTACGCGGTGCGCGCCGAGCACCCGGACATCGCCCTGATCACCGAGGACGTGGTGGGCACCGGGCGCGTGGAGATGATGTACATGCTGGCCGAGCAGGCCGTGTCCATCACCATGCACCGCTTCGGCAACCACAGCCAGTCCATGCAGCGGGTGGTGGACGAGCTGGTGCGCTGACCCGGCGGCGTCGTGCCTGACGCCCGGCGCTCGGCGGCCTGCGGGTCCCGGGGGCCGGGCGCCCGCAGGCCGACCGGCTGCTGGCCCCGGACATTCGAGGTCTGGGATCGGAGCGAACGCGAGCCGCGCTCCCGGGAGACCGGGGCGCGGCTCGTGTCATGCCCGGGTGCGGTGGGGCGGTGCGACCCCGCGAAGCGCGGGCCGCTTCGAGGGTCTCAGGCTCGGTGGGTGTCCCTCCGCCGCTGACCGCGACGGATGCCGCCGGTCACCACCAGGGGCAGTGCCACCACCAGCAGCGGCCAGCCGATGAGGCCGCGCCAGGCCAGGTCGGTGAACGTGATCAGTGCCGCGGCCGCGACGGCCAGCAGGACGCCGAGAACGACGAGCCAGGGCGCTCGGGACGAAGTGGTGGTAGCCATCCCACCACGGTAGGTGCGACCGGGGAGGCGACACCATGGTCGAACGGCCAGTCTTTGCGAGGGTGGCACCATGGATTCATGACGGGATTTCATCATGTCGAAGTGTGGGTGGCTGACCTGGCTCAGGCGCGGTCCGAGTGGGGTTGGCTCCTCGAGGAACTTGGGTTCAGCCAGTCGGATAAGTGGGTTGAGGGCGAGTCCTGGTCAGGAGGGGGCGCTTATCTCACGCTGACAACCTCGCCAAATCTTTCCGGTGCTGTCCACGACCGTCGAGCCCCGGGCGTGAACCATCTCGCATTCATCGCGGGCCGATCCGCCCGCGTGGATGAGATCATGCGAGCTGCCCCCGAGCATGGCTGGCGCCCGCTGTACCAGGAGCGCTATCCCCATGCCGGTGGCCCTGAGCACTATGCTGGCTGGCTGGAGAATTCCGCAGGATTCAAAGCGGAACTTGTGGCTGCGGGGGCTTGATAGTGTCCTGATCCCGTACAGAGATCACTACGCGCCGGATTTGATGTAGGTTACTTCTTCCACGTCGCGCCCATCTGTGCTCAGAGAGCGGGAGGCGAGCGTCATTCCCACCCGCTCACACAGCAAGCGGGAGGCCCGGTTGTCAGCATCGGTTCGCGCACTGACCCGGGTGAAGCCCCATGCGCCGAGGGCTGCGGAGAGAACACCGGAGACAGCTTCGGAGGCCAGGCCCAGCCCCATGTAAGCAGGGTTGAACACGTACCCGATTTCGGCGGCGTTGTCCGCGTCGGTCCACGTCAGCCCCACCTCGCCCACGACTTCCCGGGTGGCGCGGAGCTCGGCCAGGAGCACCAATTCGTCGCCGGGTCCATTCAGCTGTGCCTCGGCATAGGTGTCGATTTCCTCGCCAGTTTTCTGACGGGTCCACGTTCCTGCACTCAAGTAGCGGGCGACATCTGCTCGGGACCGGTAGGCATAGACGGCATCGATGTCAGCGGGGCAGGGCCGGCGAAGTAGGAGACGACTGGTCTCAATCATGTCCGCACACTAGTCCGTGGGGACAAAGCCAAAGCGCCAATTGAATATCTGTTCGCACATCATTACCCCCCCCATCAGCAGCGGCGCAAACGTACAAGTTGCACGCTTTCGATATGGTCTCCGTGACGCTTTCCCAGTTCCGCAACCAGCAGAGCGACTACATCGCAACTGCTCAACGCGAGCCAGTCGAGATCACCTCGAGGGGCGCGGGACGACGTGCCGTCGTGGTCTCGCCCGAGTTCTACGAACGTGTGGTGGCGACCCTCGAGGACGTGGCCGATGCCCGGGCGGCGGCAGAAGCGCGCGCCGAGCAGGAGCCACGGGTCTCCCACGAGGACCTGCGGCGAGAACTCGGCATCTGAGACCCTGCCTTGGCCTACGCGATCAGCTATGCGGCCTCGGCGGCGACGACGCTGCGCAAGCTGGGCCAGCGCACTGCGCGGCGTCTTCGGGAAGCAATCGGGAAACTTGCCCGGGCCCCACGCCCACCGGGCTTCATCCAGTTGAAGGGCGGCGCGGGGGAGATGCGTATCTGGGTGGGCGACCATCGCGTCATCTACGAGATCCTCGATGGGGAGCCGGTGATCATGGTGCCGAGGATCGGACACCGTCGGGAGGTCTACCGCTAGATCCGAGGTGTTCTCCGCGCCCGAAGCGCATGAGGTGCATTTCTGCCCGCCTAGTCGCGAAAATCCTTGGCAGAACCGCACCTCACGCGTCGCCGCCCGAGACCGCGCCCGCGTCTGCGACGGGCGCCCCTCAGGCCCCCGTCAGCGCGTCCACGAACACCTTCTGGATGTCCTGCGGCGTGCGCGCCACGTGGGACGAGCCGCCGGTGGCCTCCGCGATCTGCCGCAGCACCGTGGCGTCCGCGTCTTTCGAGACCCCCACGGTGATGATCCGCACCGGGTTCTCGGCGTCCTGCTCGGCCTTCAGCGTGGAGAGCAGCTCGTCCAGCGCAATCGAGTCGGGGTCGTGGTTCATGCCGTCGGACAGCACGATGACCGTGCGCAGGTGACCGGGGGCGTCGTCGTGGAGCACCTGGCGGTAGGCGGCCAGGGTGGTGTCGTACAGGCCTGTGTAGCCGTCCGGGGAGAACGTCAGGGACTGGACGTCCTGGGAGAGCTGGTCCCGCTGGGTGCCGCCGTCCACGGAAGCGGAGAGCTCGCGCACCGGGGTCACGCTGCGGTAGTCCTTGTCCCCGTCCAGGTGCCGCTCGAACGTCCACAGCCCGAGGGCGTCGTGCTCGGGGAACAGCCCCACGGCAGTGGTGGCCGCCGCCTTGGTGAGGTCCATGCGCGTGGAGCCGTCCGGCAGGGCCTTCGTGCCCATGGACCCGGAGACGTCGATGGCCACGAGGGCGTGGAACGGCTCCGCGAGGTGCTGCCACTGCCCGAGGGCCTGCGTCAGGGCGGCGTCGTCCGCGGTGGGTGCCTCGGAGGCGGGGCGGTCGCCCGGGGTGCTGGCCACGAGCGTCGTGTCCGCGTGCCGGGAGCGGTAGTCCTCCCACTCGCCGCGCGTGACCACGGTGGCTGCGGGGTGCTGCGCGCCCGCGGCATACGCGGGGGCGCTCGGGTCCGCCGCGGGCGCAGTGCTCGGTGCGGGGTCCTCGGCGACCTGCTGCAGGCGTCGCGCCGCGTCCTGCACGGGGGCGGCGTCCCCCTCCGTGCGGGCGCGCCGCTTCATGGCCTGCTCGGTGGCCGCGCGCTCCGCCTGACCGTCCCGCGCCTCGCCCAGTGCACGGGAGATCAGCTCGCGGGTCCCGGTGTCCTCGCCCGGGGCGCCCAGCTCCACGGCGGGGTCCTGCAGCACTGCGGCCCACGTTCCCGCCGTGGTCTTCGACGGGCCCACGACGACGGGCTCCTCGCCTCCCGCGCTCGCGGCACCGGAGGGGCCGTTCGCCTCGGAACCGCCGGGGGCGGCGGCGTCCTCCGGGGCCAGGCGGGAGAGCGCGAACACGGTGGAGGCGATGATCGCCAGCACGGCGAGGGTGATCCACAGCAGGGCCCTGCTCGGGCCTCGGCGCTCGGCTCGGTGGGCGGCGTGGCCGCGCTGCTTCTCGGGCTCGGTCATCTCGGTGTTCCCCCGTCCGGCGCGGGACCCCGGTGGACGACGTCGAACGGTCACCCCCGGCGCGCCCCCGCACGCGGCAGCCGTGGCAGGACCCCCGTGCCGGGGTGCTGCCACGCCCCGACGTCCCTTCCGGGATCCACCCTACGGTGTCGCAGGTCACACCGGGCGGAGCCCGGCTCAGCCGAGGCGTGCGAACGGTTCGGCGTACTCGTAGCAGCCGCGCGGGCCGCGGTACTCGCCCGGGTCGACGACGCCGCCGTCCCCCAGTGGCGCGGCCTGGAAGAACTCGCCCCACTCGGGCTCCCCGGTGATGCCGATCCGGGAGGCCGGGACGAACCCGAAGCGTGAGTAGAATTCCGGGTCGCCCGGCAGCACCAGGACCGCCTGCCCGGCCTCGGCGGCGCGCTGGACCAGGGCGGTCATGAGCCGTGAGCCGATGCCCTCGCCCTGCCGGGCCGGGTCCACGGCCACGGGGCGGACTCGAAGGCGCGGGCGGCTAGCGCGTGGACGGCCGCGGCATCGTTGGGGTGCTCGGGGCGCAGCTGGAGGCTCATGCGGTCATTGCGCCCGCAGCGGCAACCGGGCCCGTCGCGAGAGCCGCCGGAGGGGATGAGAACGGTTCACAGCGCAACGGAGAACGCTTCTCAGCAAGGCCCAGTTCAGGGAAATTTCTGGCATTTGCCCAGGACATCGGCAAGGATGGGCCACGGTGCCGCCAACCGACGGCACCGTCCCTGTGGTCCCGCGCCTCGCGTGCGGCGGGTCCGAAGGAGTGGTGAAGATGGCAGACGGCAATCGCGCAGTAGTGTTCCACGGCACCGGCAACATGCAGGTGGACACGGTGGAGTACCCAAAGCTCGTCATGCCGAACGGGAAGAAGGCCCCGCACGGCGTCATCCTCAGGATCGTGGCCACGAACATTTGCGGTAGCGACCTGCACATCTACCGCGGCTCGTTCCCCGTGCCTGAGGGCATGCGCATGGGCCACGAGATGACCGGGGAGGTCGTGGAAGTAGGCTCGGACGTCGAGTTCTTGAGCGAGGGAGACCTCGTCTCCGTGCCGTTCAACGTGGCGTGCGGCCGTTGCCGTAACTGTCGTGCCGGACGCACCGAAGTGTGCGAGACCACCAACCCGGACACCGCGTGCGCCGCGTACGGGTTCAACCTGGGCAACTGGGACGGCGGACAGTCTGAGTACATGTTCGTGCCGTACGCGGACTTCCAGCTGCTGCGCTTCCCGGACCGGGACCAGGCCATGGAGAAGATCCGGGACCTCGCTCTGCTCTCCGACATCCTGCCCACCGCATTCCACGGCCTCATGGAGGCGGGCGCCAAGCCCGGTTCTACGGTCTACATCGCGGGCGCCGGGCCCGTGGGCCGTTGCGGGGCCGCCGCGGCACGGCTGCTCGGGGCGTCCTGCATCATTGTGGGCGACTACAGCAAGGAGCGGCTGGATCTCGTGCGGCAGAACGGCTGCGAGACCATCGACCTCTCCGAAGACGTCCCGCTGACCGAGCAGATCGAGGCGATCCTGGGCGAGCCCATGGTCGACTGCGCGGTGGACTACGTGGGCACCGAGGCCCACGGCATCGGCTCCGAGGCGGAGAACATGGATCCCGCGTACGCCGTGAACCAGGTCCTGGACGCCACCCGCGCGGGCGGTGCCACGGGTATCATCGGCGTCTACGGCCCGGATCCGCTGGCATCCTCGAAGGCGGAGCAGGAGGGTACGTACCCCATCGACTTCGGCAAGGCATGGATCAAGTCCCCGCGCATCTCTGCTGGCCAGGCGCCCATCATGCACTACAATCGTCAGCTCATGATGTCGATCCTCTGGGACCGCATGCCGTACCTGAGCAAGATGCTCAACACCAAGGTCATCAGCCTCGACGAGGTGCCTGAGGCCTACGCGGCCTTCGATGCCGGCTCGGATGACAAGCTCATCATCGACCCGCACGGCATGATCAAGGCCTGAGCAGCCGCCGTCTGACCGGACCGAGTCCGGACAGACGGAGGAACCGCGGACGACGACGAGCCCCACCGTACGGCACTCACGGTGGGGCTCGTCGCTGCTTGAGAAGGTCTCCGTCAGGCCATGACGGCCTTTAGGTACGGTGCCGTGGCGCCGTCCGAGTGCGCGGCGACGTCGTGCGGGGTGCCCGCCGCGACCACCCGGCCGCCGTCGGCTCCCGCGCCGGGGCCCATGTCCACCACGTGGTCCGCCTGGGCGACCATGCGCATGTCCAGCTCGGCCATGACCACCGTGTTGCCCGCGTCCGCGAGCCCCTGCAGGTGGTTCATGAGCCGGTCGCTGTCCGCCGGGTGCAGACCCGCGGTGGGCTCGTCCAGCACGTAGAGGGTGTCCCCGCGGGAGGCCCGCTGCAGCTCGGACGCGAGCTTGACCCGCTGGGCCTCACCGCCCGAGAGCTCCGTGGCCGGCTGGCCCAGCCGCAGGTAGCCGAGCCCCACGTCCCGCAGCACGCCCAGGCTGTGGTGGATGGAGTCCTCACCCTCGAAGAACGCGTGCGCCTCGTCCACGCTCATGCCCAGCACGTCCGCCACGGAGCGCTCCCGCCACAGCACCTCCAGGGTGCTCGCCTTGTACCGGGTGCCGTGGCAGTCCGGGCACGGGGCGTACACGCTGGGCAGGAACAGCAGCTCCACCATCACGCTGCCCTCGCCCTCGCACGTGGGGCAGCGCCCGCCCACCACGTTGAACGAGAACCGCCCGGCCTTGTACCCGCGCTCCTTGGCCTCGTCCGTGGCGGCGTAGAGCTTGCGGACGTCGTCGAACAGCCCCGTGTAGGTGGCCACGTTGGAGCGCGGCGTGCGGCCGATCGGCTTCTGGTCGATCACGACGACGCGCCGCACGCCTCCCGGCGCCGAGGTGACCTTCCCGCGGACGTCCTCGGCGGCGTCGTCGGCCGTCAGCAGGTCCGACTCCGGATCGCCCGTGATCTCCTGGGACTCGCCCGTGCGCTGGCCCAGGCGCTCGCGCACGAGGACCGGCAGGGCCTGGCTGACCAGGCTGGACTTGCCGGAGCCGGAGATGCCCGTGACGGCGGTGAGGCACCCGGCGGGGAAGCTCACGTCCAGGCCGCGCAGGTTGTTGCGGGTGACCTCTTCGAGGGCGAGCCATCCGCGCGGCGTGCGCGGTGCGCGGGCTGCGGGAGCGGTGGCCTGCTCCGGGAAGAGGTAGCGGCGCGTCGCGGACTCGGGAACGTCCGCGAGGCCCCGGGGATCCCCGCTGTAGAGCACGCGCCCGCCGCGCTCGCCGGCGTCGGGGCCGATGTCCACGAGCCAGTCCGCCTCGTGGATCACCGTGAGCGAGTGCTCCACGATGAACAGGCTGTTGCCGCGGTCCTTGAGCCCGTGCAGGATCCCGATCAGCGCGTCCAGGTCACGGGGGTGCAGACCCGCGGAGGGCTCGTCCAGGACGTACGCCACCCCGAAGAGCTTGGAGGAGAGCTGCGTGGCCAGGCGCAGCCGCTGCCGCTCACCCCCGGAGAGCGTGGGCGTGGTGCGGTCCAGGGAGAGGTAGCCCAGGCCCAGGTCGATCATGGGCTGCAGCCGCGCCACGAGGTCCGCGGCCAGGCGCTGGGCGGCGGCACGCTTCTCCACCGAGAGGTTCGGGGTGCGCCGGACGTCCGGGGCGGCGTCGTGCGAGGCCCCTCCCTGCGCCACCCGCGAGGCGGTGGAGGCCGCGCGGGACTCGGTGTCCAGCACGTGGTCCGGCAGGTGACCGGCCTCGCTCGGGGTCCAGCCGTCCGCGGCCACGGCGCGTGCAATCTCCGCGAGGCGCGCGAGTGGGAGGTGCGAGAACGCGGCGATGTCCAGGCCCTCGAACGTGACCGACAGGGCCTCCTTCTTGATCTTCTTGCCGTGGCACTCCGGGCACAGCTCGCTGGTGAGGTACTGGGCCGCGCGCTTCTTGGTGCTGGGGCTCTTGGCGTTGGCGAAGGTGTCCAGCACGTAGCGCCGCGCCCCGATGAACGTGCCCTGGTAGGTGGGCTCCACACCCTCTTGCTGGGCCTTGCGCGTCTGGTTGGGGCTGAGCCCGCGGTACACGCCCACCGTGGGGCGCTCTTCGGTGTAGAGGATCCAGTCGCGGTCCTTCTGCGGGAGGTCCTTCCAGGGGGTGTCCACGTCGTAGCCCAGGGACACGAGGATGTCCCGCTGGTTCTGTCCCGCCCACGCCACGGGCCAGGAGGCGACGGCGCGCTCGCGGATGGTCAGGGACGGGTCCGGGACCATGGAGTCCTCGGTGACCTCGTACACTCGCCCGATGCCGTGGCAGGTGGGGCAGGCGCCCTGCACGGTGTTCGCGGAGAAGTCCTCCGCGTAGAGCATCCCCTGCCCCGGGGGGTACCACCCGGCGCGCGAGTACAGCATCCGGACCAGGCTGGACAGGGTGGTCACGGTGGCCACGTCCGAGCGCGCTCCGCCCCCGCCGCGCTGCTGCTGGAGGGCGACGGCAGGCGGCAGCCCCTCGATCACGTCCACGTCCGGGACGCCCGCCTGGTCGATGAGCCGCCGCGCGTACGGCGCCACGGACTCCAGGTAGCGCCGCTGCGACTCCGCGAACAGCGTGCCGAACGCGAGGGACGACTTCCCCGAGCCGGACACCCCCGTGAACACCACGATGGCGTCCCGGGGCAGGTCCAGGGAGACGTCCCGGAGGTTGTTCTGGCGCGCGCCGCGCACCACTACGCCGTGCTGCCAGGATGCGGTGCCGTTCTGCTCGATAGTCACCCCGGCGACGATACCCGAGGCCGACGACGCACCGTCCGGTCAGGTGCCGCGGGCCTGGCGTTCGGCGGCGTCCAGGATCACGCCGATCCCGAAGCGGAAGACCTCCCTGTCCTGCAGCTCCCCGAGCTGGCCGCCCAGGCGCATGAGCAGGGGGTGGGCCGTGGGATCGGCCGTGGGAACGGCGTCGAACCACGGGACGGAGGGGTCGGTGGCGCCCGTCTCCATCACGGCTCGGGCGAGGCCGGAGGCGGAGGCCATCATGTACTGCGCGAACAGGGCGTAGTGGGCGACGGCTGCGCGCTCGTCGAGACCGGCGGTGGTGAAGGCGTCGAGGATGAGCTCCACGGAGGCCTTCTCGCCCGGTCCGTGCGTGGTGGCGGTGATGGCCTCCACTCCCACAGCGGGGTGGGCGGTGTACTGGGCCAGTGAGGCCTCGGAGAGCTGCGTCAGGCGCTCCCGCCAGTTCGCCGCGGGGGCGTCGACCGCGGCCACGGCACGGGCGGTGAGCGTGTCCAGGAGGTGGAGGACGAGGTCCTCCTTGTTGCGGAAGTGCCGGTAGATGGCCGTGGGGTCGGAGCCCAGGCGCTGCCCCAGGTCCCGCACGGACAGGGTGCGCGTGCCGGGCCGCGCCGTGATCTCCAGGCCCGCCTCGATGATGGACTCCCGCTCCAGCCGGGGGCGGGGGCGTCGGGGGGTGTCCTGCTCGGCGCGCACGGCGGTTCCTCTCTGCATCCACCCCATGGTGCCACGTGGTCTGCGGTCTCCGGTGCCGCGGAACGGCCTGCTGCACAGTGTTGTCAACACCGTTGACATCTCCGCGGGGGCCGCACTACCGTCGAGCACCACGGGGTGAGGCCGAGTGCTGCTCGAACCCCCCGCCGAGCAGCCCGGACCGACCAGGGACGGCGCTCGACCCGACCACGATCAGCGCGGCACCCGTCAACCGCTGGAGGAACCATGCAGTCCCGTCCCACCGTCTTCGAACGTCAGGCCCCGTCCGAGCAGGCGGTCACCGAAGCGCTGAGTCAGAGCGTCCAGTCCACGTTCTGGCTGGACGACGTGCGGGACCAGCAGGTCCAGCACCCTCCCCTGCAGGGCAGGGACACCGCGGACCTGGTGGTCGTCGGCGCCGGCTACGCGGGGCTGTGGACCGCGTTGCGCGCCCTCGAACGCCATCCCGGCTCCCGCGTGGTGGTGCTGGAGGGCCAGCGGGTCGGCTGGGCCGCATCCGGGCGCAACGGCGGCTTCTGCGAGTCGAGCCTGACCCACGGGGAGGAGAACGGGCGCAGCCGCTGGCCGAAGGAGTTCGACACGCTGGAGCGCCTGGGCCTCGAGAACCTGGACGCGATCCAGGAGACGGTCGAGCGCTACGGGATGGACGTGGACTTCGAGCGCACGGGCAGCCTGGACCTGGCCGTGGAGCCGCACCAGGTGCAGTGGCTGAACGAGCCCGATGTCGGGGACGGTTCCAGCATCTTCCTGGACGCCCGGGCGGTGCGCGAACAGGTCAACTCGCCCACGTACCTCGCCGGGCGGTGGAGCAAGCGGTCGTGCGCCCTGGTGCACCCCGCGAAACTGGCCCTCGAACTGGCCCGGGTGGTCACGGAACTGGGTGGTGAGATCCACGAGCACAGCCGCGTGACCGAGCTGGACACCTCCGGTGACGGCGTGGTGGCCCACACCGAGGCCGGGCTCGTGCGGGCGCCCCGGGCCGTGCTGGCCACCAACGTGTTCCCCTCGCTGCTCAAGCGCAACAGGCTCAAGACCGTCCCGGTCTACGACTACGCACTCATGACCGAGCCGCTCACCGACGAGCAGCTCGACTCGATCGGGTGGCGCAACCGGCAGGGCCTGGCGGATCTGGCCAACCAGTTCCACTACTACCGACTCAGCAGGGACAACCGGATCCTCTTCGGCGGCTACGACGCCATCTACCACTACGGCGGCAAGGTCCGGCACCGCTACGAGGAGCGCGACGGCAGCTACCGGCGGCTCGCCTCCCACTTCCTGACCACGTTCCCGCAGCTCGAGGGCATCCGGTTCACGCACCGCTGGTCCGGTGCGGTGGACTCCTCCACCCGGTTCTGCGCGTTCCACGGCCTGGCCCGCGGTGGCAGGGTGGCCTACGCCGCCGGGTTCACGGGGCTGGGTGTGGGCGCCACCGCCTTCGCGGCGGACGTCATGCTGGACCTCCTGGAGGGCCGTCACACCGAGCGCACCGCCCTGGAGATGGTCCGCAAGCAGCCCGTGCCGTTCCCCCCGGAGCCCGTGGCCAGCGCGGGGATCAACTTCACCCGTTGGGCCATGGACCGTGCGGACCACCGTGAGGGCAGGCGGCACCCACTGCTCAGGACCCTGGATGCCATGGGCCTCGGCTTCGACTCCTGAGCGCGGCGGGGGTCGGCGGCCCTGCCGCGGTCAGAACAGGAGCACCAGCACCACGATGACCGCCACGATCACCGCGAACACGATGGCCCAGTTGCGGGCGGCGTGGCGGTCCTCGGCCCGGGTCTGCTCGCTGTCCGGGTCCCGGTCCGCGTGCCGGTCGCTGCCCACCCCGTAGTACAGCTCGTTGGTGGACGGCTCGCGCGGGGGCACCGGCGGTCCGTGGCGGTCGGCCGAACCCGCGGGACCGGCCGGGCGGGCGGCGCCGTCCCCGTCCCGGGACTCGCCGGCCGCGGGACGTCCCGAGAGGCTGCCCGGCTCCCAGGTCTGCCGCGGCGCGCCGGCGCCGGGGCCCGCGATCGAGTCGCGCACGGGCACGCCCTCGCCGGGGTAGCGGTTCCCGGGCCGGGCGGGCTCGTCCAGCTCGTCCTCGCCGAGCATCTCGGAGGCCGGGATGCCGGTGGTCGTGACCGCGGGGCCCTGCGAGCCGACGGGGCCCTGCGGCGTCGGCATCGAACCGGGCGCGGACGACGCCGCCCCGCCGTCCCGGGGGCTGGCCGCCGCCGCGCGCAGCACCTCCGAGAAACGGGCCAGCGGATCGCGCTGCGCGGGGGCCGCACCCTGGGCGACCTGGTCCGCACGGTCCGCGACGGAGCGCAGCACCGCGGCGTCGGGCAGCCCGAGGTCCCGGGCCGCCATGGCGAGTTCGAGGGGCGGGCGCGAGGGGTCCGCGGTGGTGGCCCACTCCAGCAGGCCGGTGCGCACGGGGGAGGACAGGGATTCCCGCAGGGCGGGCCGCAACGCCGGGACCTCGGCGAGGTCCAGCAGCTCGGACGGAGGGGTGCTGCCGTAGCCGTGGGCGGCCTGGTCCAGCGGGCCGCGGTGTCCGAAGAGGGCAGCGAGCATGGCGGCCGCGGCGTACCGGTCCTCCACGGTGCCCGCGTCCGAAGTGCGGCGCATCAGTTCCGCCTGGGCGGGGGAGCCAGCCTGGTGGACCGTGTTCAGCAGTTCGGGGTCCGCGCGCACCAGCCGCGCCGGTTCCTGCAGGGCCCGGGCGAGCTCCGGATCCAGTGAGTCGCTCATGACGTCCGCCTTTCTCAGTCGTGGGGAAAGCCTACGGGAGGTCGAGGGCGCGGTGCGGGGCTAAGGTGATCGACTGTGACCCGCACCCCATCCGCGCCGACGCGCAAGGCCCCCGGAATCCTGCTGGCGGTGCTCATGGCCGCAATGGCCGCCGGGCCGGTGTTCAACTACGGGGTGGGTGCGCTGAGCGCCACCATCGTGGAGAGCTACGGGATCACCGAGGGGCAGTACGGGTTCATCATCACGGCGGTGTTCGTGGTAGCGGGTCTCGCGGCGCCGCTGCTGGGAGTGCTCGCGGACCGCATCGACACCCGCGTGCAGCTCACCCTGATCTTCGGGGGTGTGCTGGTGGCGTTCCTGCTCAGCGCCACGTGGCAGTCCTACGCCATGCTGCTGGTCGCGGCCCTGATTGCGGGTCTTGCGCAGTCCTTCTCCAACCCGGTGACCAACCGCATCGTCGCGCAGCGCGTGCCGCTGGCCCAGCGCTCCGCGTGGATGGGGTGGAAGCAGTCCGGGGTGCAGGTGGGTCTGCTGGTCGCGGGCCTCACGTTCCCCGTGGTGGGCGCGGCGTTCGGCTGGCGGGGTGCCGCACTGTTCGGCGCGCTGCTGTGCGTTCCCCTGCTCGTCACGGGGTGGACCGTGGTCACCCGGCTGCAGCGCCGCGCCCGCGAGAGCACCCCGACGACGGCGCCGCCCGCTCCCTCTCCCGCGGCCCCCTCCGCCGCGCGGCGCGCTCCCGCACCACCGTGCGACCGCCCCTCCGCCGGTCTGCCCGGGCCGACCCATGGGGGACCGTTCGAGTCCGCCCACGTGGAACTGTCCGACGCCGCAGCCGACGGCGTGAACCCGGGCCCCGGCCAGGTCTCTCAGGAACGAACGGGGGAAAGGTCCGGGCTGCGCGCGGCGGGTGCGGGAGCCCCGGGAAGGGGGGCCGCGGCGTCGTCGGGCGCGCTGCCGCCTGCGGTGTGG
Source organism: Kocuria rhizophila DC2201 (assembly GCF_000010285.1). NCBI lineage: Bacteria > Bacillati > Actinomycetota > Actinomycetes > Micrococcales > Micrococcaceae > Kocuria > Kocuria rhizophila. The sequence goes on from NC_010617.1 coordinate 157,993, forward strand.
CTGCTGACGCTGACGTCCTTCCTCAACGCGGTGGGTACGCAGGGCGTGAACGTGTACGCGTCCCTGTTCGCAGTGCGGGCCATGGGGTACACCGTCACGGTGGCCGGGCTGCTGCTGGGCGTGATGGGTGTGATCGGGATCGGAAGCCGGATCGGGTGGGGTCGGGTGACCGGCAGACTGGGCAGGCCCGCGCCGCTGATCCAGGTCATGAGCGTGGGCGGGATCGTGGGGCTCGGGCTGCTCGTGCTCGCGGAGACCACGCAGCAGCACTGGCTCATGTGGCTGGGCGTCGCCTTCCACGCAGCACTGCCTCTGGCTGCGAACGTGGTGATCAACTCGGGCATCGTGGCCGCCGTGCCCAAGGAACGGATCGGTGTGGCGTCCGGGCTGGTGGCCACCGGGATGTACCTGGGTTTCGCGCTCGGGCCCGTGGTGGTGGGCCAGCTCGTGGACCTCACGGGAGCGTTCACCGCCGGCTGGGCCGCCGTCGCCGGGGCGTACGTGCTGTGCTTCGTGGCAGCGCTGGTGCTGGGGCGGGTGCAGGCACGCAGAGCCTGAGATGTGAACGGGGCCCGGGGCGCGCAGCGCTCGCTTGGGCCTGGTCCCCGGCCCGTTGCCTGTGGGGAACCGCACGGGAAGACGGCCCTGCCGCGTGCCCCGGCCAGCGCACATGTGGTGCCATGGACCCATGAGCTCACCGCGCACGGACCTCGCCCAGACCCTCCGCCGCCTGGACGGCGGCAGCTACGGCGCCTACAAGCAGCTCAAGGGCTCGTGGCGGCTGGGTGATGCGGAGCTGATCGTGGACCGGGTGCAGTCGGACCCGTACGCCCCGCCGTCCCTGGCCCGGATCCGGCTCTCCCTGTCCGACACCGGGATCCCCCGCGAGCTGATCGCCACCCGGGACGCCCGCGTGGCCGCCGGGGACTTCCTCACCCGTGAGTTCGCCCGGGCCGCCCGGGACCTGGGCCCGCGCGGCGGCAAGGACTCCGGTGGCATCTCGATCCAGCGCACGGGCCAGGAGATCCTCGAGCGCTCCTCCGTGATCGTGCCGGATCCAGGGAGCGCGGTGGATCCCGCCCCGGCACGCGAGTCCGGGATGCACCGGGCGGGGGACGCCGGGGCGGTGGACCGGGGGCGCGGAGCCGGCCGTCCGGCGTCGTCGACCGCTGAGGCGGGGGCCGTCGAGGTGCGCTGCGAGATCGCCCTGCCCGCCGCAGGGCGGCGCATCAAGGGCCACGCCGCGCACCGGCTGCTCACGGAGGTGCTGCCGGGCGTCGTCGAGCGCTCGCTGCGCTGGGAGAACCTGGACCCCGCCGCGTTCGAGGCGCACGTGACCTCCCACCTGGACGCCCAGCACCTGCGCGCGCAGCTGCCCCAGCGCGGCCTCGTGGCGTTCGTGGCCGACGGCGCCGTGCTGCCCCGCGCCTCCGGTCACCGGGACGAGCCGCTCGCCCGCGGGGCGGTGCCGTTCGAGACCCCGCCGCGGCTGCGGGTGGAGCTGGAGCTCGAGGACGGCTCCACCGTGAGCGGCATGGGCGTGCCGGAGGGTGTCACGGTGGTCGTGGGCGGCGGCTACCACGGCAAGTCCACGCTGCTGCAGGCCCTGGAGCGCGGGGTCTACAGCCACGTGCCCGGGGACGGCCGCGAGCGCGTGGTCACCCTGCCGAGTGCCGTGTCCGTGCGCGCCGAGGACGGTCGGGCGGTGTCCCACACGGACGTCTCCCCGTTCATCACCAACCTGCCCACCGGCGCGGACACCCGCGACTTCAGCACGTCCAACGCGTCAGGCTCCACGTCCCAGGCGGCCGCCACGGTCGAGGCCGTGGAGGCGGAGGCCGGCGTCCTGCTGCTGGACGAGGACACGTGCGCCACCAACCTCATGGTCCGGGACGAGCGCATGCGCGCCATGGTTCCGGGCGAGCGCGAGCCCATCACCCCGTTCGTGGACCGGGTGGGCGCCCTCTACGCCGAGCGCGGGGTGTCCTCGATCCTGGTCACGGGCGGCTCCGGGGCGTTCCTGGACGTCGCGGACCTGGTGATCGCGATGGACGCCTACCGCGCCCTGGACGTCACCGACCGCGCCCGGCAGGTGGTCCGCGAGTTCCCGCGCCCCGAGGACATGCGTCCCGCGGAGTCCTTCGGGCAGATCCGTCCGCACGTTCCCGGTGGCGTCCCGGGTGACGCCGCGTCCCGGGCCTCGGGGCACGACGCCGCCCGGTCCGGTCCGGGGGTGGGTCCCGGCGCAGCGCCCGGAGCCCACGGTGGTCACGACGGTGGGGTGACCGAGCGCGTGGCGGGTGCCCGGGACGATTCCCGTGGACGCAGCGAGCACCGCGGCGGTGGCCGGGGACAGCATGGCCGGGGAGGATCGGACCGCAGCTCCGGCCGCCCCGGGGGCCGGAACAAACCGGCACGCGCTCGCGGCCTCGACACCATCCAGCTGGGGCGCGAGGACGTGGACCTCTCCGCCCTGAGCCAGCTCGTGGACCCCTCACAGACGGAGGCGATCGCGCGGCTTCTGGAGGAGGTCGAGCGCACCGCGGACGGTCGCACGCCCCTCACCGAGCTCGTGGACGCCACCCTGGAACGGGTGGTCCGTGAGGGCCTTGACGCCCTCGCGCACCACCGCGGCCACCCGGGCCACCTGGCGCTGCCCAGGGCGCAGGACGTGGCGGCGGCCTACCACCGGGTCCGCCGCTGACGGGAGCTGTGCCGCGCCGCCGGGTGCGTTGCTGACGGGAGCTGTGCCGCTGACGCGGGGCGTGAACCACGGCCAGCGCTCGCGGCACGTCCGCCCCGGCCCGTGCCTGCCCCCGCCACCACGTGCGCGCGCGTGCATTTACTCCGCCAGTGCAGATTTCCGGGCCGATTTCTGCACCAACGGAGCAGTGGCAGGCGCCGACGTCGCTCGCGGACGGGGGCGGGCGGCGTCGTCCGGGGCTAGTTGCCCACGGCGCGGCGGATGTCCTCGAGCGAGGTGAGCTCGCCCGCGCTGATGCGCTCGCGCACGGACTCGTACTGCTCCTGGGAGGTGGCGAAGGGAACCTCCCGGCCCTGGGCGTCCAGCAGGCGGCCGTCCACGAACTGGTCGCCGTCCTGCAGGGCCCCGGCCTCCCGCGGTGAGAGCACCCGCAGACCCACGGTGCCCAGGCCCATGGCCTCGGTGGAGCTCTTGTGGACGCTGAGCTCGTTGAAGAAGAAGTTCATCACCAGGGCCACCACGGCGGCGGAGGAGATGCCGGAGGAGAAGATGATGCCCACCCAGGACGGGAACGCCGCGTAGAAGGTGGGGGCCACGATCGGCACCATCCCGAAGGACAGGGACACCGCCACGATGATCAGGTTCATCCCGCCCCGGTAGTCCACGCGCGCCAGGGTGCGGATGCCCGAGGACATCACGGTGCCGAACAGCACGAACCCGGCGCCGCCCATCACGGGCAGCGGAATCGCGGCGATCACCTGACCCAGCACGGGCAGCATGCCCAGCAGCACCATGAACACACCGCCCAGGGCCACCACGTAGCGGCTCTTGACCTTGGTGATCGCCACCAGGCCCACGTTCTGCACGAACGCCGTCTGCGTGAACGAGTTGAACACGGGCGCCACGGCGGAGGACAGCATGTCCGCGCGCAGCCCGTCCGCGATGCGCGCCGAGTTGATCCGCGAGCCCGTGATCTCGGACAGGGCCAGGATGTCCGCGGTGGTCTCCGCCATGTTCACCAGGATCACGATGCCCATGGCCACGATCGCCGCCATGTGGAACGTGGGCGCGCCGAAGTGGAACGGGGAGGGCAGCGCAACCCACGGCCCCTGCCCCACCTGCGAGAAGTCGGCCATGCCGGTGGCCCACGCCACCACGGTGCCCACCACGATCGCCACCAGGATGGCCAGCCGTGACAGCACCGCCCCGCCGAACTTGGACAGCAGCAGCACGGCGAGCAGCGTGACCCCAGCCAGGGCGATGTTGCCCAGGGAGCCGTAGCCGGGGGCCTTCTCGTCCCCACCCATGGACCACGACGCCGCCACGGGCACCAGGGTGATGCCGATGGTCGTGATGATCGACCCCGTGACCACGGGCGGGAAGAAGCGCAGCACGCGGGCGAAGAACGGGGCCACCAGGAACCCGAACGCGGAGGCCACCATGATGGAGCCCATCACCGACTGGATGCCGCCGCCCGTGGCCAGCACGGACAGCATGGTGGCGATGCCGGTGAAGGAAACCCCCTGCACCAGCGGCAGCTGGGAACCGATCCGCGGCAGCCCCCACGCCTGCAGGAACGTGGCGAACCCGCCCACGAACAGGGCGGCCGCCACGAGCAGGGCGGTGGTGGCGGCGTCGTACCCCGCGGCGCTGGCCACCACGAGCGGCACGGCGATGAGACCGCCGTACATGGTGAGGATGTGCTGCACCGCGTACGCCACGGTGCGCCCGGCGCCCAGCCGTTCGTCCTCGGGGCGGGACCCCCGCTCGTCGGACGGGACGGACGGTGCGCTGCTGGGCATGAGGATCCTCGGTGGGGACGGAGACGTGGACTCACGAAAAGTGTAGGCGGGGTGCGGCACGTGCAGTTCCCGCCGCGCAAAACCGACTACCCTACGGGAATGGCCTTTCACGCGGACTCCACCGAACTGGACAACAAGGAAATCCTGACCTGGGAAGGGTTCGGGACCGCCACCCGGGAACTCGCCCAGCAGATCGTGGACTCGGAATTCGTCCCGGACATCATCATCGCGGTGGCTCGCGGCGGACTGCTGCCCGCCGGTGCCCTCTCCTACGCCATGGGCGTGAAGCTCTCCGACGCCGTGAACGTCGAGTTCTACACGGACGTCCATGAGACCCTCCCGGACCCCGTGCTGCTCGCCCCCATGCTGGACACCGAGTCCATCAGCGACAAGAAGGTCCTGGTGGTGGACGACGTCGTGGACTCCGGGCGCACCCTGGCCCTCGTGCTCGAGCTGCTGCGCGGCTACGGCGCCGAGTGCCGCTCCGCGGTGATCTACGAGAAGCCCCGCTCCGAGGTGCGGCCCGACTTCTCCTGGAAGTCCACGGACGAGTGGATCGTGTTCCCGTGGTCCGCGCAGGAGCCGGTCACCCGGTCCAGCTGACCCGCGCCGCAGGACCCGGCTGCCGCGCAGCCTCGTTACCCTTGTGAGTTCCTCCGGCTCACCGCCCCCCGGGCCCGTGGTGCCGCGCCCGCGGGTACCCGCGGGTGAGCAGCACACCGCCAGCCGCGTCCCCTGAGTCTCAAGTGCAGATATTGCCGCCTACTGCCTGGTAGGCGGCAATATCTGCACTTGGGACCGGGAGGGGCGCCGCCCCGCGGGTCAGTTCTTCACGCGCTCCCACACCAGGGCCGCGGTGGCCTCCGCGATGGCGCGCTCCTCGTCCGTGGCGACCACCAGCACCTCCACGGCCGAATCGGGGAAGCTGATGCGGGCCACGTTCCCCTCGGGGTGCTCGTTGCGGGACGCGTCCAGGCGGACACCCAGCGCCCCCAGCTGATCGCACACCAGCGCGCGGAAGCCCGGGGAGTTCTCCCCGATCCCCGCGGTGAAGATCAGCGCCTGCGCACCGCCCACGGCCACGTGGTACCCGCCGATGTACTTGGCCAGCCGGTACGCGGCCATGTCCAGGGCCAGCTGGGCGCGCTCGTCCCCGGAGTCGGCACGCTGCTCCACGGCGCGCATGTCCGAGTCCCCGCAGATGCCCTGCAGCCCGGACTCGTTGTTGAGGATCCGGTTCATGTCCTGGGCGCTCATCCCGGGCTTGCGCTCCAGCATGGCGGTGACCACGGAGGGGTCCAGGTCCCCGCTGCGGGTGCCCATGACCAGCCCGGCCAGGGGGGTGTAGCCCATGGAGGTGTCGTAGGAGCGACCCTCGCGGATGGCGGTGACCGAGGCGCCGTTGCCCAGGTGGGCCACCACGGTGTTGAACTGTTCCCGCGGGATGCCCAGGAACTCGCAGGCCTTGCCGGTCACGTAGTCGTGCGAGGTGCCGTGGAACCCGTAGCGGCGCATCCCGTCCATCTCGTACCACTGCTCGGGGATGGCGTAGCGCCAGGCCTTCTCGGGCATCGTGCGGTGGAAGGCGGTGTCGAACACGCACACCTGCGGCATGCCCGGGTAGGTCTTCTGGATGGCCCGCAGCCCCAGGGCGTGCGCGGGGTTGTGCAGCGGGGCGAGCGGGGCCAGGCGCTCGATCGCCCGGATGATCTCGTTGTTCACCAGCACGGGGGCGGAGAAGCGCTCGCCGCCGTGCACCACGCGGTGGCCCGCGGCGTCGATGGTGCGCCCGCCGAGCTCCTCGTCCAGGCGCCGGGCGAGGATCTCCAGTGCCTGGGTGTGGTCCTGGATCTCGGACGTGCCGATGTTCTCGATGAGCCCCTTGGTGATCACCTGGTCGCCGGCCATGCCCGCGGTGGCCGTGGCCAGGGGGATGTTCTCGTTGATCGCGGGCATGGAGGAGGTGTACGGGCTGGGCTCGGAGCCCTCCGGGGTGACCTCCCGCACCTGGTACTTGATGGACGAGGAACCGCAGTTGACGACGAGGACGAGCATGGTGGTGTCCCTTCAGAGGCAGGAGTGCCGTGGGTTGTGGAGGAGTTGGCTGCCGAGGCGTGCGGCCTGGTGGGGCGGCCGACGGCGCCGGCGCCGGCGGCGTCGTCCCGCAGCCCCGGCCGCGTCCTCCCAGGTCACAGCGTCTGCGCCTGGATCGCGGTGATGGCCACGGTGTTGACGATGTCGTCCACGGTGCAGCCGCGCGAGAGGTCGTTCACGGGCTTGCGCAGCCCCTGCAGCACGGGGCCCACGGCCACCGCACCCGCGGACTGCTGCACGGCCTTGTAGGTGTTGTTGCCGGTGTTCAGGTCCGGGAACACGAACACGGTGGCCTGCCCCGCCACGTGCGAGCCCGGGAGCTTGGACCTCGCGATCGAGGCGTCCACGGCGGCGTCGTACTGGATGGGGCCCTCCACCTCGAAGTCAGGGTCCGCGGCGCGCACAAGGTCGGTGGCGGCGCGCACGCGCTCCACGTCCTCGCCGGAGCCGGAGCCGCCGGTGGAGTAGGAGAGCATGGCCACGCGGGGGTCCACGCCGAACTCACGGGCGGTCTGCGCGGAGGCCAGGGCGATGTCCGCGAGCTGCTGCTCGTCCGGGTTGGGGTTCACTGCGCAGTCGCCGTAGACGAGCACGCGGTCCGCGAGCAGCATGAAGAACACCGAGGAGACGATGTTCACGCCCTCGCGGGTCTTCACGAACTCGAGCGCCGGGCGGATGGTGTTCGCGGTGGTGTGGGCGGCACCGGAGACCATGCCGTCCACGTCCCCCATCTGGACCATCATGGTGCCGAAGTAGGAGCCGTCCATCATGCGCTCGAGCGCCTGGCCCTTGCTCACACCCTTGTGGGAGCGCAGCCGCACGTACTCGTCCGCGTACTTCTCGCGCAGGGCGTCGTCGTGCTGGAAGTCCACGAGGTCCAGGCCGTCGGCGTCGAAGTCGAGCTCGATGCCCTCGGACTGCGCGAGCGAGCGGACCGTTTCGGGATCGCCCAGCACGGTGAGGTCGCAGAAGTTGCGGCGGTGGATGAGCTCCGCGGCGCGCAGGATGCGGGGGTCGTCCCCCTCGGGCAGCACGATCCGCTTGCGGTCCGCCCGCGCGGACTCCACGAGCTCGTGCAGGAACCGCAGCGGGGTGCGTCGCACGGGCCGCGGCAGGGTGAGCCGCCCCGAGAGCTCGTCGCTGTCCACGTGCTCCGCCCACGCACCGCGCGCGGCGGCGATCTTGCGGGAGTGCGCGCCGGCCAGGGTGCCGCGCGTGCCGGCCACCGCCTGCGCGGTGGTGAAGGTGTCCCGCTCGGTGGTCAGCACGGGGAAGGGGGCCGCGCCCAGCAGCGAGCCCACCGCGCCGGCGGGCCGGAAGCCCCCGGTCAGCAGCATCCCGGCGGGCACCGGCAGCGTGGGCGCCAACGACGACGCCAGGGTTGCCGAGACCACGTCCGTCCGGTCCCCGGGGGTGATCACCAGGTCCCCGTCCGCCATCTGGTCCAGGAAGTTCCCGGCGGTCATCGCGGCCACCTTCACGGCCTTGATGTCGCGGTCCAGGGACGCGGAGTTGAAGTCCGTGCCGTAGCCCTGGGCGTCCACGAGCTCGGCGACGGTGGGGTTGGAGATCGCGGGGATCTCCGGGATCACGTACGCGGGGAGGTTGTGGTTGCCGGGCTTGGCCTCCCGGCGGATCTGCTCCGCCTGCTCCGGGTCCGCGCGGTTGACGATCACGGCGTAGATGTCGCACCCGGCCTGGCGCAGCTCGGTGCGGGTCACGTCGATCGCGTTGAGCACGTCTTTCACGCGCCCGGACTCGTGGGCGCCGATCACCGCGGCCACGGAGCAGCCCATGTTGTTGGCCAGGCGGGCGTTGAGGTCGAACTCGGCGGTGACCGCGTTGTGGGCCAGCAGGTCGGTGCCGTCCACGACGATCACATCGCACTCCAGCGCCATCTCGGAGTACACGGCCATGGCGGCGGAGTCGAGGTCGTCGTGCTCACCGGAGGCGAGGATCTCACGGCAGCGCTCCAGAGACACCGCGCCCCGGCACCGGGAGTCCGGGAGGTCGAAGGTGCGCTTCATGAGCTGCAGCACCGAGTCCTCCTCGGGGGAGGTGCCGTCGAAGACCGGGCGGAAGAAGCCCAGGGCGTCCGTGCGCTTGAACATGGTGTCCGTGAGCCCCAGTGCCACCAGCGTCTTTCCGCTCAGCGGCGTCATCGCGGAGATGTAGATGCCCTGCGTCATGGAACGTGCTCCCTCGGTAGCGTCCGGCTGTGCCTCCAAGTCTATGGACTCCCCACGCGGCCGGGGGTGAGGGGTAACGCACACCGGGGATCGGTGCCACACTGGTCACATGCTGGTCGCCTTCTCCGTCTCCCCCAGCGGTGGGGACAATCCCGATGCCTCCGTCCACGACGCCGTGGCCGCCGCCGTTCACGTGGTGCGCGAGTCCGGGCTGCCCAACCGCACCGACTCCATGTTCACCACCATCGAGGGTGAGTGGGACGAGTGCATGGCCGTGGTCAAGGAGGCCACCGCCGCGGTCGCCGAGTACGGGCCGCGCGTGTCCCTGGTGCTCAAGGCAGACATCCGCCCGGGCCACACCGGTGAGCTGACGGGCAAGCTGGAGCGCCTGGAGTCCGCGCTGTCCCACCACGAGCTGGGCCGTTCGCAGGAGCGCCGCGGCATCACCTCGGGCACCGCCGGCTCGAATGGCACCGCTGGCCCGGAGGGCACCGCGAGCTCCGACGCCGTCGGTCGGACGTGACGGCCCCGCGCACCTCGTGAGCAGGAAGAGCAAGAACGCCAAACGGGCCGGTCGCGCGGAAACCGGCGCCGCGGCGTCGTCGGACGCACCGGGGCTCGTGGCGCGCACCTGGGTCACGGACACCGGGACCGTGGAGCTGCAGCAGGACACGTACGTGCCCGGCGCGTGGGTGCTGCGGGTGAACGGGGTGCCGTCCTCGCACATCGTCCCAGACCGTCCGGACCAGCTGGAGTTCGAGTACATGCGCTGGTTCTCCACGGTGCTCGAGGACCACGTGTCCTCGCACCTGGATCCCACCGTGCTGCGCGTGCTGCACCTCGGTGGCGGTGCGTGCTCGGTGGCCCGCTACCTCGCGTGGCGCTACCCGCAGTCGCGCCAGGTGGTCGTGGAGCTCGACGCCGCCCTGGCCACCCTGGTGCGCGAGTGGCTGGACCTGCCCCGGGCACCGCTGCTGCGGATCCGCCCGGGGGAGGCGCGGGCGGTCACGGAGTCGCTCAGCGAGGCCTCGCGGGACATCGTGATCCGGGACGTCTTCGCCGGGGAGCAGACCCCGGGCCACCTGCGCACGCTCGAGTTCGCGCACCACGTGGACCGCGTGCTCGCGCCGGACGGGCTGTACCTGCTGAACGTGGGGGACACCCGCAACCTCAAGGGCACCCGGGCGGAGATCGCGGCGCTGCTGGAGGTCTTCGAGCACGTGGCCGCGGTCGCGGATGCCCCCATGCTCAAGGGCCGCCGCTACGGCAACGTGGTGCTCGCCGCCTCGCACGCACCCCTGCCCGCGGCCGGTTCCGCCGACGCCGCCGCGCTGGGCCGCGAGCTGCTCGGCGGCTCCCTGCCGGCCCAGTACAAGGACACCGCGTGGTGCCGCGAGCTCGCGGCGGACACTCGCCCGTGGCTCGACAAGCCTGCGGACCCGGTCCCCGAGGGGCCGGACGCGGCCTGACGGTCAGCCACGACGAACGCCGCCCGCGCCTCACGGGAACGGGCCCGTGGGAGGCGGCGTGCGGCGTCGTCGTCAGGAAAGCTGGATCAGCCCGCCCAGCCGTGGATCACGCCGATGCCGAAGAACGCCACGAACGCCAGGGCCACCACGTACATGAGCGGGTGGACGTCCTTGGCGCGGCCCTGCACCAGGCGGATGAACACGTAGGAGACGAAGCCCGCGCCGATGCCGTTGGCGATCGAGTAGGTGAACGGCATCACGGCGAAGGTGAGGAACGCGGGGATGGCCACGCCCCAGTCGGTCCAGTCGATGTTGACCACGTTGCGGGCCATCAGGAAGCCCACCACCACCATGGCCGGGGCCACGGCCTCGAAGGGGACCACGTTGACCAGCGGGGTGAGGAACATGGCGGCGAGGAACAGCACGCCGGTGACCACGTTGGCCAGGCCCGTGCGGGCGCCGTCCGCGATGCCCGTGGAGGACTCCACGAAGATCTGGTTGGAGGACACGGAACCCGTGCCGCCGGCCACCGCACCGAGGGCGTCCACGAGCAGCACGCGGTCCACGTTCTCGATCTGACCGTTCGCGTCCTCGAGCCCGGCCTGGCGGGAGAGCCCCACCATGGTGCCCATGGCGTCGAAGAAGATGGACAGCAGGATGGTGAAGATCAGCAGCGCGCACGCGATCCCGCCGAGCTGCGTGAAGGCGTCGATGGGGGCGGCGGAGCCCAGCAGGGAGAGGTCCGGCACCGCGAAGAGACCCTCGGGGGCGGAGGGCACCACCAGGGACCAGCCGTGGGGGTTCTCCACGGAGGAGCCGGACGGGGAGACCGCCTCCAGCACGTGGGCCAGCACGGTGGTGAGCACCACCGAGATCAGGATGCCGCCCTTGACGTCCCGCACCAGCAGCGCCACCGTCAGCAGCAGACCCACGGCGAACGTGAGGGTGGGCCAGCCGAACAGCTCGCCCCCCACGCCCAGCTGCACGGGCACGGTGGTGTGGGCGGCGTCCGGGATGCGCCGCACGAACCCGGCGTTCACGAAGCCGATCAGGGCGATGAACAGACCGATGCCCACCACGATCGCGGCCTTGAGGGAGTCCGGCACCGCGTTGAACACGGCGGTGCGGAAGCCCGTGAGCACCAGCACCACCATGATCACGCCGGCCCAGATCACCAGCCCCATCACCTGCGGCCAGGTGAGACCGGGGTTCGTGGCGATCGTGACGGCCAGGAACGCGTTCACGCCCAGCCCCGTGGCCACACCGAACGGGGCCTTGGCCCACGCGCCCATGAGGATGGTCAGCACACCGGCCACCAGGGCGGTCATGGCCGCCACGCGGTCACCGCCGAGCGTGTTCCCGGCGCCGTCCGGGCCGTAGCCGAGCACCAGCGGGTTGAGCACCACGATGTAGCTCATGGCGATGAACGTGGCCACGCCACCGCGGACCTCCCGGCCCACGGTGGAACCACGCCGGGTGATGGAGAAGAAGCGGTCCAGCCCGCCTCGGGGCTCGCTGCGCTGGGCGGGCGGGGTGGATGACGACATGGGGATCCTCACGGGTGGGCGCGTTCGGGCGCCGAACGGGACGGGTGGGGGATGTTTGTGTAGAAATACTACGCCGACGCCGCCCGCTCACCGCGGCACCGCGCGCACCTGCGCGGCCGGTCCCGCGGGGTGGGGTGCGCGGTGCCCGCGCGGGCGCCCCGCGTGGTTAGGCAAGACTGACCCGCGTTCACTACCGTTGATCCCAGTCCCTGCCAGCACGCGGGATCCGTGTGCGCGTCGAAAGGAATCACCACCGTGACAACCCCCAACTCCCGCCCGCTCCGCGTGGCCGTGATCGGTGCAGGCCCCGCCGGCATCTACGCCGCGGACATGATCACCAAGACCGAGGCGGTCCGCGAGGGTGAGCTCGAGGTCAGCGTGGACCTGTTCGACCGCTACCCCACCCCGTTCGGGCTCATCCGCTACGGCGTGGCCCCGGACCACCCGCGCATCAAGGGGATCATCACGGCGCTGCGCTCCATCCTGGGCCGCGGGGACATCCGGTTCTTCGGCAACGTGGAGTACGGCCGGGACATCACCCTGGGGGAGTTCCTCACCCACTACGACGCCGTGATCTTCGCGACCGGCGCCGTCAACGACGCCCCCCTGGACATCCCCGGCGCGGACCTGGACGGTTCCTACGGTGCGGCGCGCTTCGTGGCGTGGTACGACGGCCACCCCGACTACCCCCGCACGTGGCCGCTGACCGCGAAGGAGATCGCGGTGATCGGCAACGGCAACGTGGCGCTGGACGTGGCGCGGGTGCTGTCCAAGCACGCGGAGGACATGCTGGTCACGGAGATCCCGGGCAACGTGTACCAGGGGCTGCGGGAGTCCCCGGTCACGGACGTGCACATCTTCGGGCGTCGCGGCCCCGCCCAGATCAAGTTCACCCCGCTGGAGCTGCGCGAGCTGGCCAAGTCCCGGGACGTGGACATCGTGGTCTACGACGAGGACTTCCAGTTCGACGAGGCCTCCGAGAAGGCCATGGTGGAGAACAACCAGACCAAGGTCATGATGAAGACGCTGCAGAAGTGGCGTGAGGACGAGACCCCCAAGACCGCGTCCCGCCGGCTGCACCTGCACTTCCTGCAGACCCCGGACGAGATCCTCGGGGACGAGGACGGCAAGGTCCGCGCCATCCGCATGGAGCGCACGCGCCTCAACGGGGACGCCTCCGTCACGGGCACGGGCGAGTACACCGAGTACCCCGTGCAGGCCGTCTACCACGCGATCGGCTACCTGGGCTCGCCCCTGCCGGAGCTGCCGTTCGACCCCGAGCGCGGCGTGATCCTCAACGAGGAGGGCCGCGTGGTCGAGGCGGACGGCACCCCGGTCCCCGGCGTCTACGCCACGGGCTGGATCAAGCGCGGGCCCGTGGGCCTGATCGGGGCCACCAAGTCCGACGCCCTGGAGACCGTCACCCACCTGGTCGAGGACCGTGCCTCGCTCGCGGACCCGGACCGGCCGGAGCCGCAGGCCGTCGTGGAGCTGCTCGAGGACAAGGGCGTGCAGTACACCACGTGGGACGGCTGGCTCGCCCTGGACGAGTACGAGCAGAGCCTGGGCCAGTCCTCCCACGACGCCGAGGGCAACCCGCGCGAGCGCGTCAAGGTGGTGGAGCGGGACGAGATGATCTCGGTCTCCCGCGGAGCTGTCCAGCAGTAGCGCCCATCAGGTCGTCCTCCCCTCCCCTGCACGCCCTTGGGCCGCCGCCTGCCCAGGCGCGCAGTGGGATCGGGTTGTGTGTCCTTGAGTGACGTGACGCATAGGCCTCAGCTCCGTCAGCCGTAGCGTGGCCTGGACCGGACAGCTACGACAGGAGTGTTTCCCATGTCCCCGATTTCCCTCCACTGGTTCCTCCCCACCGCGTCGGATTCCCGCGGCATTGTGGGCGGAGGCCACGGGGCGAGCATTCAGGCCACACAGACCCTGCGTGGACCGCGTCTGCCCTATTTGGTGCAGGTGGCGCAGGCGGCGGAATACAACGGTTTCGAATCCGTGCTCTCGCCCACGGGCCTGTGGTGCCAGGACGCCTGGTTGACCACGGCCGCCATCTCCCAGCACACGGAAAGACTCAAGTTCCTCGTCGCGTTGCGTCCCGGAGCCATGTCCCCCACCCTGGCGGCCCAGATGGCGGCCACGTACCAGGACCTCACGGGGGGACGGCTCAACGTCAACGTGGTGGCCGGCGGGGAGTCCACCGAGCAGCGCGCCTTCGGAGACTTCTTGGACAAAGACGGTCGCTACGCTCGGACCGGAGAGTTCCTGGACATCGTGTCCCGCCTGTGGGATCACGAGTCACCCTTCGACTACCGAGGTGAGCACCTCGCCGTGGAGCAGGCCAGGCTGGACTTCCCGCCTGCGCCCCGTCCGCAGGTGTACTTCGGGGGTTCCTCCGCAGCTGCGGCCACCGTGGCTGCGGAGCACGCGGATGTCTTCCTCACGTGGGGTGAACCACCGCAACAGGCAAAGGAGAAGATCGACCGGATCCGTGAACTCGCGAGGGCACGCGGACGCAGCGTGCGCTTTGGCATCCGTCTGCACACCATTTCGCGGGAGACGTCGGCTCAGGCATGGGCGGTGGCCGAGGGCATGCTCGCGGGCGTGGACGAACGGATGATCCAGGAGCAGCAGGAAGCGCTGCGCCGTTCAGAGTCCGAGGGGCAGCGCCGGATGCTGGATCTGCACGGTGGTTCCGCAACCAAGTTGCAGGTCCACCCCGGCCTGTGGGCAGGAGTGGGCCTACTGCGTGGTGGAGCGGGGACGGCCATGGTGGGGTCCCACCGGGAGGTGGCCGACCTCATCGCGGAGTATGTCGCCGCGGGCATCGACGAGTTCGTGCTCTCCGGGTACCCGTGCCTCGAGGAGGCCTACTGGTTCGGCGAGGGCGTCCGTCCGCTCCTCCAAGCCGACGGTCTGCTCTGAGCAGTGCGAGCTCCGCGCAGGGGCGGAACGTGCGGGCGTTAGAGTCCCAGCAACCTTCGGAGGTGGGGGTTGAGCAGCGTGCCCTGGGGGTCCATGGCGGCGCGCAGGGTGAGGAACTCGTCCCACTGTGTGTAGAGCGGTGCGAGGTCCTCGGCGGTGCGGGTGTGCAGCGTGCCCCAGTGGGGGCGGCCGCCGTGCTCCACCAGGATCTGCTCCGCGGCGGTGAGGAAGGACTGGCTGGGGCGCCGGCCGTACTGGCGCAGGTTGATCCACCCCGTGTAGCGGCCCCCGGCGGGGGAGAGGTGGCCCTGGTCCGGCGGTGAGCAGCGCACGGTCATGGGGAACGCGAGGTCGTAGACGTGAGCGTCCACCAGGGTGCGCAGCTCGCGCACCGCGGAAGCGGTGGCCTCGAGCGGCAGGGCGTACTCGGCGGCCACGTAGCGCACCGGACGGGCCACCGTGAACACGCGGTAGGACACGTCCGTGTAGCGCCGGGAGCTCTCCGCGAGGGACTCGATCCGGTTGAGCCCGTTCACGGCCCGCGGGATCAGGTTCCCCACGCGGCCCAGCCCGGCGGTCAGGGAGGTGCGCAGAACGGCGTCGTCCGCGCGGCGCAGCGCCCGGGAGATCGGTGAGGCGGGGCGCGTGTAGGTGTCCGGGAGGCGGTGCAGCCGGCTCAGGATGCGGGTGTGGGCCATGGTGGTGCCCGGCATCCAGGAGAACTCGAAGTGGTCCGCGGCAGACATCCGCTCCTGCAGGGTGTCCAGCAGGGAACCGATCGGCTCGCGGAACTCGGCGCAGTGCAACCGGAACGCGTTGACGCACTGGAACGTCACGGACACCACCACGCCCAGCACGCCCAGGTTCACCCGGGCGGCGTCGAACAGCTCGGGGCGGTGGGTCTCGGAGCAGGAGATCAGCTCGCCCTCGGGGGTCGCGAGGCTCAGCCCGATCACCTGACCGCCCAGCGAGGGCTGGCCCAGGCCCGTGCCGTGGGTGCCCGTGGCGAGCGCCCCGCCCACGCTCATGTGTGAGGAGTCGGGGAGGTTGGCCAGCGCCAGGCCGTGCTGCTCCAGGACCAGGTTCAGCTCCTGCAGCGTGGTCCCGGCGAACACCGTGACCCTCTGGTGGTCCTCGTCCACGGACACGAGACCCTTGAGCGCCGAGGTGTCCAGCAGCACACCCCCGGTGGGGACCAGTGGGGAGCAGCTGCGCCCCGATCCTGCGGGCCGGACCGCCGTTCCCGCGGCGCGCGCCTCACGCAGCACGTCCAGGACCTGGTCCGAGGTCGTCGGGCGCACCGTCGCGGCGGGATCGGCGCTCTGGTTCCCACCCCACGAACGCCACGCACCGCCCCTGACCTGGGCCGTCATGCGCGGCTCCGATGCTCCGCGTGTGCTCACGGCTCACCTCCGTTCCCGGGGACCGTGCGATCCCCTCGATCCTCGTCCGTCCGGCGTCGCCCACGGGCGCTGCCGGTCCCCCGCGGGGTGGTGTCCGTGCGGGCCGCGGCCCCTCGGGGACCCTCGGTGCGGGAGCGCTGTGCCCCGCGGCGTCGTCGCCCGGTGCGGACCCTCCCATCATGTCACCGCGCCCGCCCCGGGAGGGACCCCGGGGCTAGGCTGGACGCAGGAACCGTGACCCGGGGAGGGATCAGCATGAACGCACCGGACGCCGAGATCATCGTGGGCGTGGACGGCTCCGAGCAGAGCCTGGGCGCACTGCACTGGGCGGCCCGCGAGGCCCGACGCCGCGGGGCGCCCCTGCGCGTGGTCACCGCCTACACGGTGCCCATGATCGGCGGGTCCACCTTCGACGTCGGCTACGCCGCGTTCGACGACGCCGCCATGAACCGCGCCGTGGAGGACCTCGTCGCGGACGCCCGACGCCGCGTGGCCGAGCTGGACGTGGAGGTCCGCTCCACGGTCCAGGCCGGGGACCCCTCCGGGGTGCTCGTGGACCTCAGCAGGGACGCCCAGCTGCTGGTCCTGGGATCCCGTGGCCGGGGCGGGTTCATCGGACGGCTGCTGGGCTCGGTGTCCACGGCCGTGCCCGCCCACGCTCACTGCCCCGTGGGGATCATCCCCCTGCAGTGGGGCACCGAGTACCGGGTGCACGAGGACGTCAGCCGGCGCTCCGCCTTCGTGGACGGCGTCACGGTGGGCTCGGACGGCTCCGAGCACGCGAGTGCCGCGATGCTGTGGGCCGCGGACGAGGCCGAGCAGCTGGGCGTGCCGCTGACCGTGGTGTGCGCCGCCCCCTCGGACGCGGGCACCTCCGCGTGGCTGCCCTCACCCGTGGACTTCGACGACCTGCGCGGCGAGGTCCGCGCGGCACTGGACGCCTGCGTGGCCTGGCTGCGGTCCCACTTCCCCACGCTCGAGATCACCGGTGAGCTCGTGGACGGCTCTCCCATCGACGTGCTCGTGGAACGCTCCGCCCGCAACCAGCTGGTGGTCACGGGCACCCGCGGCCGCGGCGGCTTCGCGGGGATGCTGCTGGGCTCCACGTCCCAGGGTGTGCTGCACAACTGCACGGGCCCGTCCATGATCGTGCCGGGCTTCCAGGACCCGCGGCTCTCGGACCGGCCCCACGTGGCGGTCTGACGAGCGGCCGTCCCATACCACGGGTGTTTGTGGAACGGGTGGTTTGGCTCTAAGCTACTGGAGGTCCATCGTCCCATGGTGCACTCTGTGCTCCCGGACGCTGTTCTGGCCCCCATCGTCTAGCGGCCTAGGACACCGCCCTTTCACGGCGGCGGCACGGGTTCGAATCCCGTTGGGGGTACGGTTTCCACGGAGGAGCCCGCCGGACGCTCGATTTGCACAGCGAACCGTTCGTCCTGGTAGGATATCCACTCGTTGGAAACAACCAAGGCCCTGTAGCGCAGTTGGTTAGCGCGCCGCCCTGTCACGGCGGAGGTCGCGGGTTCAAGTCCCGTCAGGGTCGCTCAGGCGGCGATGAAAAGGCAACTTTTCGCGCCGTCGCGGCATATCACCGAGAGGTTTCCTCCCGGCGTGTGCCTGGCTCTGTAGCTCAGTTGGTAGAGCGTACGACTGAAAATCGTAAGGTCACCGGATCGACGCCGGTCGGAGCCACTGAACCCCCGCGTGGCTTCTACACGCGGGGGTTCTTTGCTGTCTCCGCCCGGCGGCCCCGGGGGTCTGCCACCGCTGCTCCTGGTCGCGTCTCCCGCGGCGCACCCGGCGCAGGACCCGCCCACCACACCCCCAGGGCACGCCGAGGTTGCCCGCCTACCGTCAGGGGTGTCGGCGGGAGGTCCGCCGCGTGCGCGGGCGGCTCCGCTCCGGGGGAGGAAACGGTCATGGAACGGCGGATGCGTGTGATGGGCGCGGCCACGGCCCTGCTCGCGGTCTCCGCCGTGGCCACCGGGTGCGGCCTGCAGCACCAGCGCGGCACCGCCATCGAGCTCACCCCCGTGAGTCCCAGCCCCTCCGCCGCGACACCTTCGACGGGCGGGTCGTCCCAGCCCTCCCCGGCCACGTCCCAGGAGTGCTTCGAGGTGGCCGAGCTGTTCAGCGGCGTGGAGCTGCTGCCCCTCACCGACCAGGCGGAGGACGAGACCACCGACGACGACGCCCTGGACCACGCCCGCGCCGCCGCGGGCCGGGTGCGCGGTCAGCTGCCCTCCGAGGTGCAGCCGGCGTTCGACGAGGTCCGCTCGATCCTCGACGGCGCGGGGGAGACCCTGCAGCCGGGGGAGGCCGCCAAGATCCACCGGGCCCTCGACCCCGCGGAGGCCTGGCTGCAGTCCCACTGCGCGGCCACGGCCCGCCCCGGCGGCTGAGCGGGGCGGCTCACGGGCTGAGCCCCGGGCCCGGGGCAGGAGCTGGACACCAGGTCCGCGCCAAGCGCCATGAGCACGAGCGGGGACTCCCGCTCACATGCTGAACTTCACCCGAGCGACGCGGCCCTGCGGTCCCCCGGGCCTGCGGTCTTGCGGCTCTGCGTTCTTGCGGGCCGGGCCGACGCCGCAGAGCCCCGCTCAACCGGTCACAGCTCCACCCACACCGCGCTGTCCACGGTGAGCCGGTCGTTGACCACGGCGTCCTGGCCGCTCGTGAGCAGCAGCGTGCCGTTCCCGAGCTCCGCGACCTCCGCCTCGGTCTCCCCGAGGTTCGCCGCCACCAGCACGCGGCGGCCGCCCCGGGCGCTGAGCACGTAGGCCAGCACGCCCTCCGGACCGTCGCTCAGCGGGTGCCACGAGAAGTCCGCGGTCCCCACCCGCAGCTCGTCCCGCAGCGTCAGCGCACGCCGGTACAGGTTCAGCGTGGACTGCGGGTCGCCCAGCTGGTGGTCCACGGTGATCTGCGCGAAGGACTCGGGCTGCGGCAGCCACGGTTCCGCACCGAAACCTAGCCCCTCGCCCACGGGCGACCAGGGCAGCGGCACGCGAGCGCCGTCGCGCCCCAGCTCCGCGCCCGCGGTGCGGTGGAACGTGGGATCCTCGCGGGCGGCGTCGGGAAGGGACGTGTGCTCGGGCAGACCCAGCTCGTCCCCCTGGTAGACGTACGCCGACCCCGGCAGGGACAGCTCCACCAGTGCGGCGGCGCGGGCGCGGCGCAGGCCCTGGCCGTGGTGGGGCTGCTCGTCCTGCGCGCCGATGCCGTTGGGGTACGCGGTGCGCGAGCCCAGGCCGTAGCGGGAGGCGTGGCGCACGGTGTCGTGGTTGGAGAGCACCCAGGTGCACGGCGCGCCCACCTCGTAGTTGGCGCGCAGGGAGATGTCGATGGTGTCCCGCATGCGGTTGCGGTGCCACCCCGAGATCAGGAAGTCGAAGTTGAAGGCCTGCTGCGCCTCGTCCGGGCGCACGTAGCGGGCCAGGCGGGACGCGGGGCCCACCCACGCCTCCACCACGAGCATCCGGTCCCCGGGGTACTCCTGCAGCACGCGGTGCCAGTCCCGGTAGATCTCGTGCACGCCGTCCTGGTCGAAGTACGGGCCGGTGTCCATGGTCTTGGCGGGATCGTCCGCGTTCGCGCTTTCCTCGTCGTCTCCGACGACGCCGCCCGGCCCGGTTCCGGCCCCGCACGCCTGCTCGGCGCCGACCGTCTCCGGCCCGGAGGGTGCCGGGCCGGTCTCGGCCGCGGCCGTGGAGTCCACGGGGACGTCCTGAGCGGCGGGGCCGGTGCGGTCCGCTGGGGCGCCGTTCGCGGCGTCGTCCTCCGCGGCTGTGCCCTCCACCATGTGCACCTGCTCGTCCCAGTCCGGCAGGCCCTCGGCCTTGATCATCCCGTGGGCCACGTCCACCCGGAAGCCGTCCACACCGCGCTCCAGCCAGAACCGCAGGATCGCGCGGAACTCCTCCCACACCTCCGGGTTCTCCCAGTTCAGGTCCGGCTGGGAGGAGTCGAACAGGTGCAGGTACCACTGGCCGTCCGCCACACGGGTCCACGCGGAACCGCCGAACAGGGACTTCCAGTTGTTCGGCGGCAGCTCCCCGTTCTCACCGGACCCCTCGCGGAAGATGTAGCGGTCCCGCTCGGGTGAACCGGGTGCCGAGGCCAGGGCGGCCCGGAACCACTCGTGGTCCTCGGACGTGTGGTTGGGCACCAGGTCCACGATGATCTTCAACCCCAGCCGGTGGGCCTCCTCGCGCATGCGGTCGAAGTCCTCGAGCGAGCCGAAGCGGGGATCCACGGTGCGGTAGTCCGCGACGTCGTAGCCGGCGTCGTGCTGCGGCGAGAGGTAGAAGGGGGAGAGCCACACGGCATCCACGCCGAGCCGCTTGAGGTACGGCAGCTTCTGGGTCACGCCGCCCAGATCCCCCATGCCGTCACCGTTGGAGTCCTTGAAGGAGCGGGGATACACCTGGTAGATCACGGCATCGCGCCACCACTCGGAACCGGAGGGGGCAGGGAAGGAAGTCTGGGAGAAAGTCACGCGTTCCAGGCTACCCACGTCCGGGCGCAGGGGGCCAAGGGGCACCACGCCCTCTGCAGGGGACCCGCCCCACGGCGCGCTACCCCGTGCGACCCCCCGCCCGCCCGCTGCATTTGCTCCGTAAGTGCAGAAAACAGGACCCTCAGCTGCATTTGCTCCACTGGACAGCGTCCACATCTCGGGGCGGGTGCGCCGAGGGGCGGTGCAGCCTCCGGCCCAGAGGGTGTGCGGGGCAGGGTTGTGGATAACCTGCCCCGGTCAATGGATCACCTACCTACAGTTCGGGCATGGTGTTGTACCAGCAGCGTCCAGTCCCGTTTCCCCCTGAGCCCCTGGTGGTCCCCACGGCGGAAACCGGCCGACGCGCCTCACAGTTGCTCGGCAGCCCGGGCGTGCAGCGACTCGCGCGGGGACTGTGGGTGCTCCGGGACCAACCGCTCACGGCGGTGGAAAGAGCCGTTCTCCTGCAGCGGCATCTGTGCCGACCCGAGGCCGGGCTCCTGGTGAGCGGCCTGCACGGGCTGGAGCTGCTGCGGCTTCCCGTGGGCGGAAGCGAGGCGTGGGTGCAAGACGTGCTTGCGCGGCCCCACCAGTCGCGCGGCCAACGTCAGGGGGTGTTCAGCGCTTCGTCACTGAACGCCGCCTACCACTGCGTTGAGCTGCTCTGGACTGGTCACCGCGCCCAGTCCAAGCAGGACGGAGTGCGCATTGCCATGTCCCACGGTCTGCCCGGCCTCGAGGGCCCATGGGGCAGCAGGGTTGCCCACCCACTGGAGATGCTGTCCCGGATGAGCACCGTGCTGTCTCCATGGCGGATCACCGCGTGCCTGGACGCGCTGCTGTCCACCCGGTTCGTCATGCCCGGCACGTCCCGCCCGCTGCAGTTCACGCGAGACCAGTTGGAGGAGAGTCTGGACCAGCTTCCTCCGGCCGCCCGAGGGGTCATCCGGCTGCGCCGCGCGTGGCGTGACGCCCGGTCACCGTGCTGGTCGGCGGCGGAGACCCTGACCCGGTTGATCATTGCCCGCCACGACCTGCCTGAGCCGTCCCTGAACCATCAGGTGACGATTGCAGGGCGCACGTTCTTCCTGGACCTGGCATGGCCGGGTGCGCGAACGGCCGTGGAGTACAACGGCGGTGTTCATGCTCGTGAGGTGTCCCAGTACCGGGACGAGATGTACCGCCTGTCCCTCCTGCGAGACGCGGGGTGGGACGTTACGGTCCTCACGTGGGACGATCTCCGCTCCCCGGCGCGCAGGATGACGTGGCTCTCACGCATTCAACGGAACCTGAGTCGCTCGCACCGTGCTCTCGAGTGGAGTAAATGCAGCCACACGGCCTTGAATCTGCCGTAACGGAGCACATGCAGCACCTGCAGGACAGGCCCCCAGGCTCACCGGCCGGCGGGGGTGCCGCTTCCCGGGTGCGGAGAGCGGGGGCGACGGCGCTCGGTTCCGCCCCTCCGGGTCAGTTCGCCTGCTGCAGCTGCGCCAGCGGGGCCCAGCGCCGGAAGATGCGCCGCAGTGCCGCCGTCGCGGATCCGAACTCCCCCTCACGCAGCAGATCCAGGGCATCGGCCATGTCCTGCGGGGACTCGTCCGGCTGGATCCGGTCCGCCAGGGAACCGTAGTCCAGGCTCACCAGGGAAGCAGAGCTGAACGAGCCCAGCCAGCGGCCCAGTCGGGTGAGGTCCTGGGCGAAGGCGGCGGCCTGTCGGGCCTCGTCCGGGAGGTCGTCCTCGGGGGCGTTGCCGGAGACGGCCCGCCCGGCGTCGTCGACGGTCCGTGCGGCGTCGAGCGCGCGCCGTGAGGCGGTGTCAGCGGGGGCGATGAACCGGTGGATCTCGTGCCCGGAGTGCTGCGACGCCACGTGGTCCGCCGGTTCGAAGGCCGCGAACCACGCGAGGGGGACGGCGTAGGCGGCCTCGCGGGTGTAGACGGGTTGGAAGGCCTCCGTGGAGGTGGCCCGGGCGGCGTCCTCGACCTCGCGTTCGGGGACGAGGAGGGGCAGGAGCTGGGCGCTGTCCTCGTTCTCCGCCGCGGTGAACAGACGCAGGGAGCGGCGCAGCCTCTGGGTGGGGTGGAACACTGGGAAGTCCCCGGGGTGGTTCGGGGACGCACCGGGAACAGGCCCCGGGGAGCCCGAAGTGTCCGCGGACCCCGAAGCGCCCGGAGCCCCCGCGGAACCTGACGCACCTGCAGCGCCCGAGGCGCGAGCGGCCCCCGGACGGCCCGGAAAACCGGAAGCGCCCGCAGCGCCGGGGGCACCCGCAGAACCCGAGGCACCCGCGGCGCCCGGGGAACCGGAGGAACCCGATGGCCCCGCTGCACCCGGCACCCCCAGCAACCGCCACGCGCCGGCCGGTGCCGTGGAGAACGGCATGGTCCACAGGGGTTCGCGGGCCGGGGGCAGCAGGGACTGGGAGGTGTCCGTGAGGCGGGCGAGCTGCTCCGAGAACTCGTGCACCCCGCCGGTGAAGGGGTCCAGGGCGCGGGGGATGCCGGGGGCGTAGTGGGCGTCGAGGTCCTGCTGGGGCACGTAGACACGCAGCGCGAACCGCAGGGGCGGGCCCGTGATGCTGCGGTAGGCGCTGCCCGCGTTGATCAGGGGCACGGGATCAGTCGATCTCGATCACGACGGGCGCGTGGTCCGAGGCGCCCTTGCCCTTGCGCTCGTCGCGGTCGATCCAGGCGTCCTGCACGCGCGCGGCCAGTGCGGGGGAGCACAGCTGGAAGTCGATGCGCATGCCCTCCTTCTTGGGGAAGCGCAGCTGCTTGTAGTCCCAGTAGGTGTAGACGCCGGGGCCGGGGTGGCGCGGGCGCACGACGTCCTGGTAGCCGGCGTCCTCGATGAACGCGTGGAATGCCGCGCGCTCGGGTTCGCTGACGTGGGTGTAGCCGCCCTCCTTGAAGAGCTGGATGTCCCACACGTCGTCGTCCTGCGGGGCCACGTTCCAGTCGCCCACCAGGGCGATCTGCGCGTCCGGGTCCTCCTGCAGCCACTGCTTGGCATGGCCCTCCAGCACGCGCAGCCACTCGAGCTTGTACGGCATGTGGGGGTCGTCCAGGCCGCGGCCGTTGGGCACGTAGAGGGACCACACGCGCACACCGCCGCACGTGGCGCCGATCGCGCGGGCCTCCTGCGCCGGCTCCTGGCCGGGCTTGCCGAACGTGGGCTGGTCCGGGAAGGTGCGCTGCACGTCCGTGAGCCCCACGCGGGAGGCGATCGCCACGCCGTTCCACTGGTTCACGCCGAAGTGGGCCACCTCGTAGCCCGCGAACTCGAACAGCTCCCACGGGAAGTTCTCGTCCTTGGCCTTGGTCTCCTGGATGGCCAGCACGTCCACGTCGGAGCGGTCGAGCCACGCCTCGATGCGGTCGGCGCGGGCGCGGATGGAGTTCACGTTCCACGTGGCGATTCTCATGGGCTCCACCGTAGCCATCCGCGCCGCACCGGAGAAACCGGTGCAGTGCGCTCCGCACGGGTCGCCGTCCGGGGACTTCCACAGGAGCCCCAGCCGTGGCACGGCACCCCCGTGAACGCCGGGCAGTAGGGTGGCGGGATGAGTGCTTCGCGTGTGCTGTCCGAGATCAGAGAACGCCGGATCGTCGTCAAGGCGGCGGGGATCGGCGCGGGTTCCCTGCTGGGGGCACAGGCAGCGGTGGTGGCCTCGCTCGCGGGCATCGACTGGTGGAAGCAGCGCGGGCGCAAACAGCGTGACGCCCCCCGTCCGGGAACGTTCACGGCGCAGGTGCAGGACTCGGAGCTGACCATCTACACCTCGGGTGAGGACGTCTACGAGGACATGCTGGAGGCCATCGACGGCGCCGAGCGCTCCGTCCACATGGAGACGTTCATCTGGAAGAACGACGAGATCGGGCAGCGCTTCCTGGACGGCATGAACCGTGCGGCGGAGCGCGGCGTGGACGTGTTCGTGATCTACGACGGCTTCGCCAACCTGGTGGTCCCGCAGACTTTCTACCGCTTCGACAGCAAGGTCCACGTGTTCCGCATGCCGTTCCTGCGGCGCCCGTTCTGGAAGGGGCCGCTGCGGTTCTCCGGCCTGAACCACTCCAAGATCCTGGTGGTGGACGACGAGATCGGTTTCGTGGGCGGGTTCAACATCGGGTCCATGTACTCGCGGCAGTGGCGGGACACCCACATCCGGGAGGTCGGCCCAGCGGTGTGGGGGCTGCGCAACGCGGTGGCCACCGTGTGGAACGAGGACCGCGAGCCGGGCACGGCCATCGAGTGGGTTCCGCCCAAGAGCTGGGACCCGGAGGTCCGGGTCAACGCCAACCTGCCCATCCAGATCGTGTATCCCATCCGCGAGATGTACATGAACGCGATCGACCGGGCGCAGGACCACATCTGGATCAACACCCCGTACTTCATCCCGGACCAGCAGGTGCTCGACACCCTCCTGGACGCCGCGGCCCGCGGGGTGGACGTGCGGATCATGGTCCCCAAGGACTCCAACCACATCCTGGCGGACTGGGTGTCGCGCGGCTTCTACGGCCAGCTGCTGCGCGGCGGAGTGACCATCCTGCTGTACGCCGCGAGCATGATCCACTCCAAGACGGCCACGATCGACGGCGAGTGGTCCACCGTGGGCACCGCCAACCTGGACCGCCTCTCCCTGTCCTTCAACTACGAGACCAACGTGGAGATCGTGGACCCGGACTTCGCCGCGCAGATGGAGAAGGTGTTCCTCGCGGACAGCGAGCACTGCGAGGAGCTCACCTCCCCGCGCTGGCGGGACCGTCACCCCATGGCGCGCGTTGCCGAGGTCCTGCTGGTCCCGCTGCGCCCCCTGCTCTGACATCCCCGCCGGACGACGACGCCGCACGGCCGGCTCCCGCGCGCCCGTCCCCGGACCGCCGCCGCCCTCGCGGAACCCTGCACTCCCCAAGATCGGGCTCCCCGCCCCAGCAATAAGCCCCCCACCCCAGGGTTAAGTGCAGGTTTTGCCCCTCAGGGGCCGAAAAGTGGCAAAAGCTGCACTTAAGAATGTGGGCGGGGGCGCTGGCGAGGTTGTGGCCCCCGGGAAGGGGCGCGGCGGCGTCGTCGTGCGGCGGGTGTCAGCCCAGCGTGAGGTGACCGCGCAGCGTGGTGGCGGTGTACTCGGTGCGGAACAGGCCGCGGCGCTGCAGCTCGGGGACCACGAGGTCCACGAAGTCCTCGAGCGAGTCCGGCTGCACGGGTGGCATGAGGTTGAAGCCGTCCGCCCCGCCGTTCTCCAGCCACTCCTGCATTTGGTCCGCAATCGACTCCGGGGTGCCCACCATGGTGCAGTGGCCCCCGCCAGCGGCCAGGCGCCCGAGCAGCTGGCGGACCGTGGGGTGCTCCGCCTCGACGATCCGCAGGATGGTCCCGTAGCGGCCCTGCGGCCCGGTGAACTCCTCCAGGGGCGGCAGCGGGGGCACGGGCGCGTCCAGGTCCCAGGCTGAGCAGTCCTGCTCCACGAACGTGGAGAGCTGCGCGAGGGACTGCTCCACGGGCAGCAGCCGGTCCACGCGGTCCTGCTTGGCGAGGGCCTCATCGTGGGTGCGGCCCACGTAGGTGACCAGCCCGGGCATCACGGCCACGGACTCCGGATCGCGGCCGGCCCGCGCGACCTCTGCCTTGACCGAGGAGTAGTACTCCTGGGCGGCGGGGAGGTCGTAGGCCACGGCGTAGATCCCCTCCGCGTAGTCCCCGGCCAGGGCCTTGCCGGGGCCGGACGCACCGGCCTGGAAGAGCACCGGCTCGCCCTGCGGGGAGCGCGGGACCGTGAGGGGTCCGTCCACCAGGAAGTGGCGGCCCTCGTGGTCCAGGCGGTGCAGCTTGGAGGGGTCCGCCCACCGGCCCTCGGGGTCCGCGGTGACGGCGTCTTCGTCCCAGCTGGCCCACAGGGCGCGGGCCACCTCCACGAACTCGCGGGCGCGCTCGTAGCGCTCGTCCTTGGGCGGCATGGCCCGGTAGCCGTGGTTGCGGGCTTCCGCATCCCACATGGAGGTCACCACGTTCCAGCCCGCCCGGCCGCCCGAGATGTGGTCCAGGGACGCGAGCATCCGGGCCGCGTGGAACGGGGTGAAGAACGTGGAGGAGACCGTGCACACCAGGCCGATGCGCTCGGTGGCGCGCGCCATCGCGGACAGCGCGGTCAGCGGTTCGAGCGACCAGTGGGGTCCGCCGGACACGTCGCCCACGCTGTGGCCGTCCGCGAAGAACACGGCGTCGAACAGGCCGCGCTCGGCGGTCTGCGCGAGCTCCTCGTAGTAGGTGATGTCCGTGAGGCGGTGCACCGAGGAGTTCGGGGCGCGCCACGCGGCCTGGTGGTGGCCGGCGCCGTAGAGGAACGCGTTGAGGTGGAGGCGGCGGGCCGGTGCGGTCGTGGGCGACGACGCCGCAGCGGCCGTCCCGAGCGTCGGCCCGGCTTCGGGGGTGGTTGCCGACGCCGCGCCCCCGGCAGGTGCCGTGCGCGCGGGACCGGGCTGGGCGGCGTCGTCGTGCGGAGAGGGGGCGGCCATGTCAGTCCATCACCAGCCCGCCGTCGACCACCAGGTTCTGGCCGGTGACCCCGCGGGACCAGTCCGAGGCGAAGAACAGGGCGGTGTCCGCGAACTCCTCGGGGGTGGTCACGCGGCCCAGGGGAGTGCCGGCGGCAATGAAGTCGAAGACCTCGTCCGGGGTGGCGGCGCTCGCGTCCGTGGTGCGCAGCAGGCCGCCGGAGATCATGTTGACGGTGATGCCCTGCGGGCCCAGATCCTTGGCGGCGGTGCGGGTGAGGGAGAGCAGGGCGGCCTTCGCGGCGGTGTAGTCGTGGTAGGGGACCACCGGGCTCTGGAAGAGGTTGGTGCCGATGTTGATGATGCGCCCCTCGCCAGCCTCCGCCATGCCCGGGGTGACCGCCTGCATCACGTTGAGGGCACCCACCACGGCGCCCTGGAACTGCTGGGTCAGGTTCTCGGCGGTGAGGGTGTCCAGGGTGGGGCGGGCATCGCCGTTGAAGCTGAAGTCCACCAGGGCGTTGTTCACGGCCACCGTGATCGGTGCGCCGAAGTGCTCCCGGGCGCGGGCGACCATGTCCCGCACCTGCTGGGCGTCGGTCACGTCCGCCTGGACCGCGAGTGCCCGGTCCTCCCCGAGTTCGCTGACCAGCGCACGGGCCCGCTCCTCGCTGGAGTGGTAGTTCACGACGACGCGCGCACCCTCGCGCGCGAACGCCCGGCTGAGGTGCTCCCCGAGCCCGCGGGCTCCGCCGGTGACCAGGACGATGGTGTTCTCGATCCGCATGCTCACTCCTGTGGCTCACGGCGAAGAAAGCGGTGCGCCACCTGCGCGGTGCCACCGTGACATCCCTTCGCCAGTACTAACTGGACAGGTTCGACGGGTGTCATCTCAGCCGCTGCGGTCCTCTGTCTGCCCGCCCGGTGGGCGGGGAGGGTGGCGGCACCCCGTGTCACTGGTGGCCAGTGTAGACGGAGCCGCTCAGCCTCATGGCAGCCGCCCCGCGTGCGCCGCCCAAAAGCGCACTGCTACCCTTGCTGGCTGGTGTGCCGGGAAGTCTGGTCGGCGGTAATGAGCGTGATGCCCGTCGACACTGGAGTGATCCATGCCCCCGCACCACAGCACCACCCCTGCCCACGTTGAGCCCGGAACCCCGGGAACCGTGGTGCAGACAGAACCCTCCGGCTTCGTCTCGGAGCCCGGTTTCTTCAACCATCCTGAGCCCCCGTGCGAGCCCGACCACCCCTCGGGCGGCCTCTTCTCCCGCCTCCAGGACGTCCTGCGCCGCGAGACCGTGGCCGGCATCCTCCTGGTGGTCGCCGCCGTCCTCGCCATCGTCTGGGCCAACTCGCCCTTCGTGGAGAGCTACTTCGCCCTCCGGGACCTGAAGGTCGGCTACGAGCCGTGGCACCTGGACCTCAGCCTGGGGACGTGGGCCGCGGACGGGCTGCTCGCCGTGTTCTTCTTCCTCGTGGGCCTGGAGCTCAAGCGCGAGTTCGTCGCGGGTGATCTGCGGGACCTCGGGAAGGCGGCGGTGCCGATCGCGGCGGCCGTGGGCGGCGTCGTCGTCCCGGCTCTGATCTACGCGGGCGTTAACCTCGGCAGCCCCGAGACCCTGGGCGGCTGGGCGATCCCCACCGCCACGGACATCGCGTTCGCGGTGGCCGTCCTCGCGATCGTGGGCTCGCACCTGCCCAGCGCGCTCCGCCTGTTCCTGCTGACGCTCGCGGTGGTGGACGACCTGCTCGCCATCACCATCATCGCGGTCTTCTACACCGACGAGGTGCACGTGCTCCCGCTGCTCCTCGCGCTCGTCCCGCTGGCCGTGTTCGGGCTCCTGGCGCACCGCTTCCCGCGCTTCTTCGCCCACCGCACGTGGGCCGCCTGGGCGATCCTGGTGCCGCTGGCCGTGATCACGTGGGCCCTGGTGCACGAGGCCGGGATCCACGCCACGGTCGCGGGTGTCCTGCTCGGTTTCGTCGTCCCCGTCCTCGCGGGGAAGGCCTCCGGGGAGCCCGTGGAGCTCGCCGAGCACCTTGAGCACCGCGTCCGGCCCCTGTCTGCCGGGTTCGCGGTGCCGGTCTTCGCGTTCTTCTCCGCGGGCGTCGCGGTGGGCGGCTGGGACGGATTGACGACGGCGCTCGCCGCCCCCGTCACGCTCGGCATCATCGCGGGCCTCGTCCTGGGCAAGCCCCTGGGCATCATGGGTGCCACGTGGCTCACCACCGTGCTCACCGGACGCAAGCTGGACCCGTCCTACCGGTGGATCGACCTGGTGGGGATCGCGCTGCTGGCCGGGATCGGGTTCACGGTGTCCCTGCTGATCTCGGAGCTCAGCTTCGACCCGGCCGCGGACGCCGGGGACCAGGCCAAGGTGGCCGTGCTGACCGCCTCGGTCCTGGCGGCCGTGCTGGCCGGCGGTGTCCTGGCGGTCCGCAACCGCCGCTACCGCAGCGCGTCACCCCGGGTGTTCGGGAACGACGCCGCAGAGGCGTAGGGACCGGGGGCTTCCGTCCCCTGCGGTGGTCGTTGCGGAGGTCATGTGCCGGGCGCTTCCCGGGGCCGAAACTGTGTCAGTCGCGAGGTCGGATCGCGTGGAACGGAAGCCGTGCCATGGCACTCCACGACGCGCTGAGGGCCCGCATCACCGGGGCCCCCAATGAGTGACGCCGCCGGGCACGACCCGCTCGGCGGCGTCGGCGCTGAACGGGAGCGGGTTCAGCCCTCCCGCCACCACGCGTCCGCCGGGGTGACCGGCACGGTGCGCTTGTGACGGGAGCGCAGGAAGATCTGCTCCAGCTTCTCAGCGACCTCCACGGGGACGTCCTTGCCCTCGAGGTAGTCGTCGATGTTCTCGTAGGTGAGCCCCAGCTCGTCCTCGTCCGTGCGGCCGGGGTTGTCGTTGAGCAGGTCCGCGGTGGGGACCTTCCCGACCAGCTGCTCCGAGGCTCCCAGGTACCCCAGCAGCTGTCGGTTCTGCCGCTTGTTCAGCCCGGCCAGCGGCAGGAGGTCCGCCCCGCCGTCCCCGAACTTGGTGAAGAACCCGGTGATGGACTCCGCCGCGTGGTCCGTGCCGATCACCAGCAGGTTGTGGTCCCCGCCCACCGCGTACTGCGCGGTCATGCGCACGCGGGCCTTGGTGTTGCCGCGGGTGAAGTCGCTGAGCTGCTCACCGGTGGCGGCGGCGTAGGCGGCCTCGAACCCGTCGACGGCCGGAGCGACGTCGTACGTGACCACCCGGTCCGGCTCGATGAAGGCGAGCGCCGCCTGCGCGTCGTCCTCGTCCTGCTGGGTGCGGTACGGCAGACGCATGGCCACGAACTCCGCGGGGATCTCGTCCTCGCGCAGCTTCTCCACGGCCAGCTGCGCGAGCCGCCCCGCGAGCGTGGAGTCCACGCCGCCGCTGATGCCCAGCACGAAGCCCCTGGTGTGCGTCGCCCGGAGGTAGTCGCACAGGAAGTCGACGCGTCGCGCCGCCTCCGCCTCCGGGTCGATCTGCGGGGCCACCCCGAGCTCGGCGATGATCTGTGCCTGCAATTCACGCATGCCGCCATGCTAGCGACCGTGTGTTTCCGGCACATCACGTCCCACCCGCCGGATGACGACGACGCCGCGCCGGCGCCTGCTCCGGTTCGCGCCGTGTGTGAGGCAGGGCAGGGCGGTGTCGTGAGATGCTGGTCACATGACTGAGAACACCTACGACACCATCCTGGTCCGCCGCGAGGGACGCGTGGGCGTGATCACGCTGAACCGCCCCAAGGCGCTGAACGCGCTGAACGTGCAGACCATGACCGAGCTCGTGGCGGCCGCCACCGACCTGGACCGCGATCCGGAGATCGGCGCGATCGTCCTGACCGGCTCCGAGAAGGCGTTCGCCGCGGGCGCCGACATCAAGGAGATGGGCTCCAAGACCGGTTCGGACATGTACCGCGAGGACTTCTTCTCCGCGTGGGACACCTTCGCCCGGCTGCGCACTCCGAAGATTGCCGCGGTCTCGGGCTACGCCCTGGGCGGTGGCTGCGAGGCGGCCATGATGTGCGACATGATCATCGCCGCGGACACCGCCAAGTTCGGGCAGCCGGAGATCACCCTGGGCGTCATCCCGGGCATGGGCGGCACGCAGCGGCTCACCCGTGCGGTGGGCAAGGCCAAGGCGATGGACCTCATCCTCACCGGCCGCCAGATGGACGCCGAGGAGGCCGAGCGCTCCGGACTCGTCTCCCGCGTGGTTCCCGCCGACTCCCTCATGGACACCGCGCTGGAGGTCGCCGCGAAGATCGGTTCCATGTCCAAGCCGGTGGCCCAGCACGCCGTGGAGACGGTGAACACCGCGTACGAGACCACCCTGGCCGCCGGCCTGCAGTACGAGCGCCGCGTGTTCCACGGGCTGTTCTCCACTGCGGACCAGAAGGAGGGCATGGCGGCCTTCACGGAGAAGCGGAAGCCGAACTTCTCCCACGAGTGAGCACCAGAGGTGCACCGCGCGGGGTGGTGCACCACCCGGTGACACGCATCGACGGCGCCGTTCCGGGGGAGGCCCGGGGGCGGCGCCGTCGTGCTGCCCGGCGGCGGTCGCAACAACGGAGCAGATGCGGAAATTGAGCGGTTCTGGTGCGTTTGCTCCGTTCTTGCGCGGGGGTGGAGGCGAGAGGTGGGCGGTTTTCTGGGGGCGTGCACCAACGGAGCAAACGTCGACATTCGGGCCGTTGCGTGCACTTGCTCCGCCAGGCAGCACCGGAAGGGCGCCAGGCCGACGCCGCGAGCCCGTGACCACGGACTGTCCCCGCATCTGCGGTCCTCCTGGTACCTATGACCCGCAGCTGCGGATAGGGTGTGTCCATGACCTTCCTCCGCGTGGCCCAGGCGGCCACCTTCCTGGGCGTCAGCGACGACACCGTGCGGCGGTGGATCGAGCAGGGCGCGCTCACCGGGCACAAGAACTCTGCGGGGCACACCGTGGTGGACGGGGCGCAGCTCGCGCAGCTTGCCCGCCGCAATGCCGTGAGCCCCGAGGACCCCGCGAAGGTGGGCAGCTCGGCCCGGAACAGGCTGGTGGGGCTGGTGACCGCGGTGAAGTCCGACCCCGTGATGTCCCAGGTGGAGCTGCAGTGCGGTCCGCACCGGATCGTGTCCCTCATGAGCACGGAGGCGGTGGAGGACCTCGGGCTCGAACCGGGATCCGTGGCCACTGCCGTGGTGAAGTCCACCGCGGTGATCGTGGAGACGGAGGGGCGCAAGTGATGGCGCGCGCAGAGCGGAAGACACCGGGCACCGCGGGTAAACGCCGCCTCACGGCCCTCGTGGCCGCTGCGGGTCTGGGTGCCCTGGTGCTCACCGGCTGCGGTGGGCAGAGCGGGGCAGGTGACGCATCGGCGTCGTCCTCGGAGGCCGGGGGCGGGGACAAGACCCTGCGGGTGTCCGCGGCGGCGTCCCTCACCACGTCCTTCGACCAGCTCTCCGACGAGTTCGAGAAGGACCACCCCGGCGTGAACGTGGACGTGAACTACGGCGGGTCCTCGGGGCTCGTGCAGCAGCTCACCGAGGGCGCACCCGCCGACGTGTTCGCCTCCGCGGACCAGAAGAACATGAAGAAGCTCACGAACGCGGATCTCACCCAGGGGGAGCCGAAGATCTTCGCGACCAACGTGCTGACCCTCGTGGTGCCCAAGGACAACCCGGCGGGGATCACGAGCGTCCAGGACGTGCTGGACAAGAAGGTCAAGCTCGTCACGTGCGCGCCCGAGGTGCCGTGCGGCGCCGCCACCCAGAAGGTGGAGAAGGCCAACGGTGTGGAGCTCAAGCCCGTGAGCCAGGAGAACGCCGTGACGGACGTGCTCGGCAAGGTCACCAGCGGCCAGGCGGACGCCGGGATCGTGTACGTCACGGATGCCAAGGCTGCCGGGGACAAGGTCACCACTATCGAGATCCCCAAGACGGACGAGGCGATCAACAAGTACCCGATCGTGGCACTGAACAAGTCCGAGCAGCCGGAGCTCGCCGCGCAGTTCGTGGACCTGGTCACGGGTGAGCGCGGGCAGAAGATGCTGAAGGACGCGGGCTTCGGCACCCCGT
The DNA here is from genome assembly GCF_000010285.1 of Kocuria rhizophila DC2201. NCBI lineage: Bacteria > Bacillati > Actinomycetota > Actinomycetes > Micrococcales > Micrococcaceae > Kocuria > Kocuria rhizophila. Next base: position 191,194 of record NC_010617.1, read on the forward strand.
GACGCGCGGCTTCTCCGCCACCCCGCGGTGGGTGCTGCTCCCGGCGGCCGTGGGTGCCCTGCTGATCCTGCTGCCCCTGGTGGGGATGCTGCTGCGCATCGACTGGGCGCACCTGGGGGAGCTGCTCACGAGTGAGTCCTCGCTCGCCGCGCTGTGGCTGAGCCTGCGCACGGCGGTGGTCTCCACCGTGCTGTCCGTGGTCCTGGGCTGCCCGCTGGCCCTGGTGCTGGCGCGGTCCACGGCCCGGGGCCTCACCGTGTTCCGCTCGCTGGTGCTGCTTCCGCTCGTGCTGCCCCCGGTGGTGGGCGGCATCGCGCTGCTCTACACGTTCGGGCGCATGGGATTCCTGGGGCGTCCTCTGGGCGCGCTGGGGGTGGACATCGCGTTCTCCACCGCAGCGGTGGTGCTTGCGCAGACGTTCGTGGCCCTGCCGTTCCTGGTGGTCTCGCTGGAGGGTGCGCTGCGCACCACGGGCACCCGCTACGAACAGGTCGCCGCGGGCCTGGGCGCCTCCCCCACGCACACGCTCTTCCGCGTGACGCTGCCGGTCGCCCTGCCCGCTGTGCTCTCCGGCGCCGCGCTGTCCTTCGCGCGCTGCCTGGGCGAGTTCGGCGCCACCCTCACGTTCGCCGGCAGCCTGGAGGGCGTCACCCGTACGCTGCCGCTCGAGATCTACCTGCAGCGCGAGACTGATCCCGACGCCGCCGTGGCCCTCTCCCTGCTCCTCGTCCTGGTCGCGCTGCTGGTCGTCAGTCTCAGCGCCCCCGCACGACGACGCCGCGGGGCCGGCTTCCGCGCCAACCTCACCCGGTGGGTCGGCCGGGGTGGCGCCGACGGGCCGGGCGGTCGGGCCGATCCGGAGCCGCGCGGGGAATCCGCCGCGCCGGGCTCGACCGAGGGGGTCCTCGCCGCGCCGGCCGAGTCGGTGGAGTGGCGGGTCGGTGCGGGTGTGGGGGACCGGTCTGAGGCGACCTGCCACCCGGACCGCAGTCGGGCGGGCGTGGGCGGGGTGTCGGACGCGTCGGCGCCCAGAACCCGGGCCGCGGGCGGGCTCTCGCCGTCCGCGTCGCTGCCGTCGACATGGGAAGATGCGCCGTCGGCCACGACCCCGGTCTCACCTGCCAGTCCGGCGCAGGGGTCCCACCGCCCCATCGGGCTGCGCGTGGACGTGCTTCACGAGCAGCGGCATGCGGCGGCCGAGTTCACCGTGGAGCCGGGCGCCACCGTGGCGCTGCTCGGGCCCAACGGGGTGGGGAAGTCCACGGTGTTCGGCGTGATCGCCGGACTGGTGGCACCGGATCGCGGTGCGGTCCAGGTGGGGGAGCGGTGCGTGGTCCGAGCGGGCACCGGAGCTCGGCCCGTGTGGGTCCCCGCGCACCGTAGGGGGGTGGCCCTCATGGCGCAGGAGCCTCTGTTGTTCCCCCACCTGAGCGTGCTGGACAACGTGGCGTTCGGGCCGCGGGCGAGCGGGGCAGGGAGGGCGGAAGGGCGGCGTCGTGCCCGGGCATGGCTGCGGGAGGTGGGCGCGGAGGAGTTCGTGCAGCGGCGCCCGGACGAACTCTCGGGAGGGCAGGCGCAGCGGGTCGCGATCGCGCGCGTGCTGGCCGCGGACCCGCGCGTGATCCTGCTGGACGAGCCCATGAGCGCACTGGACGTGGCGGCCCGCCCGCGGATGCGCGAGGTGCTCAAGCGCGTGCTGGCCGGGCGCACCGCGGTGGTCATCACTCACGACGACGCGGACGTCGCCGAACTCGCGGACGGGGTGGTGCGGATGGATCGGGTCATCCGTGGTGGGAATGGCCGGTCGCACCAGGCTGAGACGACGTAATTCCACCATGACCGGCCCGCCTGTTCCACAGGTCAGGGCCGGTCCTCGTACGTACGGAGGACATCGATGTCCGCTGTGCCGGACAAGCCCTGGCCGTCAGCCCTGCGAGGGCTGATCTCCCCTTGCGATCACCCGCGGGGGTGCCGGGGCCCCTACTTCACTTCGCGGGTGAGCACCCGCCAGATGCCGATCAGCAGCGGCACCCCGATCCACAGCAGCGAGGACGTTCCCAGCTGACCCCACTCCGTGGCGGTGAGGTCCACTCCCTCCATGAGCGGGGCGGAGGCCGCGGTGATGCTCACCCACGCGCCGAGATCCTGCAGCGCGGGCACCATCAGGGCAGCTGCCGAGTACAGGATGGGCAGGACGAAGTACGCGACGATCGCCAGGGGCACGGACAGCAGCGCCAGCCCGAACGCCACACCCTGCAGGAGGGCGAGCATCTGGCTGAGCCACTGGCCCGCCAGCTGACCGGGAGCGAGGTCGATGTTCACCGGACTGCCGGAGAGACCGGCGGAGATCAGGTGGGCGATCAGCGCCAGGACCCACGCGGCCGCGAGGGCGATCGTCCCCAGGACGAGTGCCGCGAGGAGCTTGGCGAGCACCACACGGAGCCGGCGGGGTTCCTGCGTGAACGTGATCAGGGCGGTGCGCTGACTCCACTCGTTGCACGCCGTGATGATCCCCAGCACGGGCAGCAGCAGCCCCTGCGGCGTCAACGTCACGACGAACAGCCCGGGGAGGTCGGTGCCCTGCTCGCGGGTCAGCCAGGTGACGAGCCCCAGCGCGAGGGCGGTGAGCACGCCGATGGCGATCAGCAGACCGCGCCCGGCGCGCGTGTCCACCTGTTTGCGCAGCTCGACGCGCAGCAGGGTGAGGAACGAGAGCCCGCGGCCCGTCGGTTCGGCGTGGCCCCACGGGGCCGTGGTGGTGGTTGCGGTGCTCATGCGGTGGGCTCCTCTCGGGCGGGCAATGCCTGGGCGGGTGACGGCTGCGCGGGCGGTGTGGTGGCGGACGACGCCGCCGCGCCGGGTGCGGGCGTTCCGCGCCCCCGCTCGTCGCGGGCGGTGTCCGCGGTGAGCTGCAGGAACATGTCCTCCAGCCGGGTGCCGTCCGCGGGGCGCAGCAGGCTCAGGGGCACACCGGCGTCGAGCGCCACGCGACCCACGCGGGCGGCGTCGGCCTCGATCTCGGCGGCACCGTCCGCGCGTCCCGAGAAGGCGATGCCTGCGGCGCTGAGCGCGGTGGCGAAGGCCGCCTGGTCCTCGGCGTCGGCCACGCAGCCGGGGCGGGTGGCGAGCAGGTCCGCCATGCGGCCCTGGGCGACGATCCGGCCGTGGCCGATCATCACGAGGTCGTCCGCGACCTGCTCCACCTCGTGCAGCAGGTGTGAACTCAGCAGCACGGTGCCGCCCTGGTCCGCGAAGTCCCGGAGCAGGCCACGCATCCAGCGGATGCCGGCGGGGTCCAGGCCGTTGGCGGGTTCGTCGAGCACGAGCACCTGGGGTTCCCCCATCAGTGCGCCCGCGAGACCGAGGCGCTGGCGCATGCCCAGGGAGTAGTTCTTCACGCGGCGGCGTGCCTCGGAGGGCTCCAGCCCCACGAGGTCCAGCATCTCGTCCACCCGTGCCTTACCCGCACCCGTGATGGTGGCGGCGAGCTGCAGCACCTCGCGGCCGGTGCGCCCGGGGTGCTGCGCGGCGGCGTCGAGCATCACGCCCACGTGCCGACTGGGGTTGGGCAGCTCGGCGTAGCGGCGGCCGAGCACGAGCGCCTCGCCCGAGCTGGCCGGCGTGAGACCGGTGAGCATCCGCAGTGCCGTGGACTTCCCGGCGCCGTTGGGCCCCAGGAAACCGGTGACCCGGCCGGGCTGTGCCACGAACGAGATGTCGTCCACCGCGGTGAATCCGCCGTAGCGCTTGGTGAGGTGCTCGATGCGAATCATGCTCTCCATCCTGACGGCCGAACGGGGTGGGACGGTGGAGGTGGGGATGCGGGCGAGTCTCGTAGAGCGGTGCGGCAGGAGAGGAGTGTCGACGAATTCACGCAGACAGGGTTCTCAGGCACGCTCGGAGGGTGAGCGGACGACCCGCCTTCACCGAGGCAGGCGTGGTTCGTCGACGTGCACCTCCCACAGGTGCAGGTCGATGGTGACCTCTGGGCCCACCGCGTCTTGCGCCCTCTCCGCGAGTCGTTCGCCCTCGCAGCGGCTGGCCTCCCGCTGCTCCGGCGTGGGCCAGCCCTCTCGTGGTCGAAGTGCTGGTTGAAGTTCCGGGTCCACGCCAGGACGTCCCGGGTCAGTTCCGGCGGGAGGGGGAAGTCCTCCTGGTCCAGGAGACCTTCCTCTCCCCGGAACGGCCAGCCGCAGCCGTATTCGTTGAACATGCGAACGGTCGTCGGCGTGGACATGGGGTCGTTCCTCTCGGGGGACGGCTGGTCCCACGATCCTCGCCCGCCTCGAGGTGTTCGACAAGGGGTGGAGACTGCGCCGGTCGGCGGCGTGATTGCAGAACGAGCCCCCGCCGTCCGGCGCCCGCCTCCGGATCGGTAGCATGAGCCGGGCCGGTGACCGTCCGGCGTCGACATCGAGAAAGGACAACCCATGGCTTTCGTCTGCAGCGCCACCTGGACTGCGAAGCCCGGAGAGGAGGACACCGTGCGTGACGCGCTCTCCCACCTCTCCCCGGCCGCTCGCCAGGAGCCCGGGAACCTCTACTACCAGGCGTACCAGAGCCCGGAGGAGCCTGCCGTGTTCCGCATCTTCGAGGTGTACACGGACAAGGATGCGTTCACGGCCCATGTGAGCTCCGAGCACTTCGACCAGTGGGGAACAAGCCAGGCGATCCCCGTCCTGGCGGAGCGTGCGCACAAGACCTACGAGACGCTCGACTTCTGACCGCCACACGTGACCAACCACGCGGGGACAACGCCGCCGCGCCCGGATTCTGTCCCGGCTGAACGAGGACCCGCGTGGGCCCTTGCCCTCAGCGAGGTCTTCCAGGCGCCGATCGTGCTGGCCGCGCTGCTGGTGGTCCTGCCGTGGACCGTGCACAGGAGCCTCGGGGCACTGCTGTGGGGCGTGGTGGCGGCGCTGGCGGTCTGCGGGGTCTCACTCGCCACGGTCACTGTGCTGACGCGCCGGGGTGTGCTCACCGACCACCACGTGAGCGTCAAGGAGCACCGCCGCCCAGTGATGGTCGGAACGTTCCTGCTGGTGGTGGCGTTCCTCGCCGCGACTCTCGCGTTCCACGGGCCCGTGGAGATCACGGGCCTGCTCACCGCCACGCTCGCCGCGAGCGCGGCGGTGGCCCTGGTGAGCCCGTGGTGGAAGATCTCGGTGCACGGCATGATGATGGGCGGCACCGCGGTGATCCTGCCCGTCGCGTGGGGGCCGTGGGGCCTGCTCTTCATCCCGGTGGCGGTGGCCGTCTGCGTGAGCCGCCGCGTCCTGGGCGCGCACACATGGCCGCAGCTGGTGGCGGGTTCCGCCTACGGGGTGGTGTTCCTGGGCGGGATCTACTGGCTGATCGCGGTTTGACGTGTTGTGCCGGTGCCCCCCCGGGATGACGACGCTGCACCGCGCCCGGCTGCCTCTCTGCGCTCTTAAGCTGCGTACCGTCGCTCAACCCAGCGGCAGTCTGCGGTGTCGTGGTGGGCCGGAAGCGAGGGTGATCAGGGGCCGGGTACTGGGGGGTGTGGGCCAAGGCGAGCCGGCGCCTGACGGGCGCGGGCGGCATCGTCAGGTCAGCGCCACGAGCAGCCCGGCCGCCAGCAGGCCGCCCACCACGACCCACCCGGTGACGAGCAGTGTGGTGCGGATCCCGAAGTGGCGGGCGACCATCACGATGGACGGGATGCTCAGCGCCGGCAGGGTGATGAGCAGGACCCCGGCTACCCCGTAGCTCGCGCCCGCGGCGGTGAGGCCCACGACCACGGGGATCTCGCCGCCCGTGGGGATCACCAGTGCCGCACCGATCACGCCCACCAGGAGCAGTGCGAGCGGCCCGGTGTGCTGGCTCAGGGCCGCGAAGTCCGAGAGCCACCCGGAGAAGAACCCGACGAGCACCACCAGGAGCAGGTACTCCGGGACCAGGATCAGCAGGTAGCGGCCCAGGGCCCTGCCGAAGCGGGAGAGCATCTCACCCCACGTCTGCGGATCGGCGGGCAGAGTCTCGGGGGTCTTGACCTCCACCGTGGAGAAATGACGGCTCACGAGCACAGCCGCAACCAGGACCACCACGATGCCCACGACCACGCGCGTGGTTACGAACGGCCAGGACATGGTGAGTCCGAGAAATACCAGCACTGCGGGATTGAGCAGCGGATTGGCCAGCCAGTACGCCACGGTGGCCCCCGCCGGCGCCCCGGAACGCCGCAGACCGATGGCCACGGGGGCGGTGCAGCACGTGCACATCATGCTGGGCAGAGCGAGCAGCGCTCCCGAGATGCCCTGTCCCCAGGACGTTCTGCGGCTCAGCGCCCGCAGCAGCCAGCGGCGCGGCACCAGGGACTCCAGTGCGGCGGCCATCAGAAGGGCGACGAGCGCGGCCTTCCACACGGCCTTGAGATAGACCACCGTGAAGTCGAACGCGCCCTGCAAGGACGGAGTGGAACCGGCCGCGTCGAAGATCGCCCCGCCGTCCCACATGCCGGTCTCTGCCAGCTTGTGGGCCTTGAGGTCGTACGGGAGCCACTTGGCCCACAGCAGACCTGCCACCAGGATCACCAGGGTAAGGGCCGCCCCCGCCCAGGCCATGCGCTTGGCGGGGGTGGCGGTCTCGGGGACTTCAACTGGTGCGGTGGTCCTCACGGGGGCCTTTCGGGGCGAGGGGATGATCGCGTCGTCATCCGGGGGCGACGACGCCGGGCCAGCCTACGCCCGACGCCCCCCTTCGGCGGTCGGGCGGCGCGGTGCTCGCACCGAGTTCAGGTACGGCCCCAGGGGCTCCCCATCGGGGAAGTTGCCTCTCAGCTCCTCCATGAAGCCGCTCGGAGACGAACCGTCCCAGACGCGGCTGATGTTCTGTGGCTCGACGGCTGGGTCGAAGGGTATGACGTCGAGCGCCGCGGGCCCGCGGTCCACGGCCACGATCTCGCAGCGGTACTCACGCCGCGCGGTGCCGTCCGAGACGACGACGTGCCCGTACCCCTCCTGCAGGTGCGCCGAGACGACCCGGAGGTCCGGGTAGAGGTCGTCGAGCAGCGCGGGAGTCAGCGACAGATCGTAGAGAAATCCTGCCCAGTTGTACCGGAGGATCTCGGGCAACTCGCCGTACTCCAGTGCCACCCGTCCGGCCTCCGCCACGGTGATGCCCACGATGTTCTCCCCGGCGGCGACATCGCACGCCCGGTGGTAGAAGTTGTGCGTCTTTCCCATGGATGATTCTCCGTGCTACGAGTGGGAGGCCGGGCGGTACGGTCGGGTCTTGGGCTCGTCGAGAAGTGCCCCACCGGTGGGGCCTCACGATCCCTGAAGGAGTGTCCCATGAACCACCAAGACCTCTCGTTGGTCCGACCTCTGTCGAGTCGGGACGGCGACGCTCTCCGCGCGGCCACCCTGGGCAACATGAACTGGTGCGGAGAACGCTTCTCGCGCGAGGACGTTCTTGCCGATCCCGCAATCGCCCACTACACGGTGTTCGAACCCGAGCGCGGAGACTTCGGCTTCATCATGGTGGACCCTTCGGGCGTCGTCGGCGTGGCCTGGGCACAGTTCCTGGGCGTGGACAACCCCGGGTACGGGTTCGTTGCCGCTGACGTTCCGGAAGCCAGTCTGTGGGTGGCCCCCGAATGCCGGGGTGCCGGGCAGGGGCGTCGGCTGCTCCGAATGCTTCTCGTGGAGAGCGCCGCGCGCGGGCACGACCGCGTCAGCCTCTCCGTGGAGGACGGCAACCGCGCGAGAGACCTCTACGAGTCCGAAAGGTTCTCAGCGGTCCCCGAACGAGAGCATGACGGGGTCCTGGTGTGGAAGGCGGGGTGATACGGACCGGTCGCTCCACGGGAGCGCTGCAGGGAGTCACCAGCAGCGACCTCGAAGATCGATACGGCCCTCGGGCCAGGTGTCCACATCGCGCGTTCCAGTGCACACCATCACCGGGGCGCCTGTTTCTTCGACCGTTTGGCTGGAACCGTTGCGGGAACGGAATCGCTCGGTGACCTCAATGCGCTTGTACCCGCACGACTCGTAGAACGGGACTACCTCTTCTCGACAACCGAGGTATCCGTACTCGGCCGGTGCAATGGATCGAGCGGCGTGGTGCGCTGCAGCGAGCAGCCGCGCACCACAGCCTTGGCCCCGATGCGAGGGGGAGACCAGCACTCCGCCGGTGCCCGCAACCAGCACTTCGCGGTCACCCACGAAAATCATCCGCCGCTGGGTGTCCACGTGACCCACGACCCTCTCGCCCTCCACGGCCATGACGTGCAGCTCGGCGGGAGCGTAGCCATAGGGTGCGTCAAGGTTCCACGGCCCCTCGTCGGTTCCGTACTCCGCATCGAAGAGCTGCCCCAGCTGGCCGGTCTGCTCAGGTGTCAGCTCCCGGTGCCACACCGAGCCGATGTCAGCCACCAAGCTCACTCACCCCGCAGCGACGGGAAGTCCGTGTCCGCGTACTCTACGGAGTCGCCGGAACCGGCCCCGCCTGACGACTCGTCCGCTCCACCCGACGCCGCACCGGCGTCCCCCAGCGTGTCCGGGTGCAGCAACGCCTCCCGGCGGCGCAGCTCCACCCGGCGGATCTTGCCGGAGATGGTCTTGGGCAGCTCGGCGAACTCCAGCCGGCGGATGCGCTTGTACGGTGCGAGGTTCACGCGGCAGTGGTGCAGGATGCTCTCGGCGGTCTCCGCAGTGGGTTCGTGGCCGTCCGCGAGCACCACGTACGCCTTGGGCACCGCCAGGCGGATGGGGTCCGGGGAGGGAACCACGGCCACCTCCACCACGGCGGGGTGCTCGATCACCACGGACTCCAGCTCGAACGGGGAGAGCCGGTAGTCGGACGCCTTGAACACGTCGTCCGCGCGGCCCACGTACGTGAACACCCCGCTGGCGTCCCGGGAGACCACGTCGCCCGTGTGGTAGACGCCGTCCCGGAACGCGTCCGCGGTCTTTGCCGGGTCACCGTGGTAGCCGGGAGTGAGGCCCACGGGCCGGGGGTCCAGCCTCAGGCACAGCTCGCCCTCGGTCTCGCTCTCCTGGTCCGTGTTCGGGTCGATCAGCACCACGTCGTAGCCCGGCAGTGCCCGCCCCATGGATCCGGGCTTCACGGGCATGCCCGGGGTGTTGGCGATCTGCAGGGAGGACTCCGTCTGCCCGAACCCGTCCCGGATGTCCGTGCCCCAGGCGGCTTTCACGCGCGAGATGATCTCCGGGTTCAGCGGCTCGCCCGCGGCCACGGTCTTGCGCGGCGGGTTCTTCAGGTGGGACAGGTCCGACTGGATCAGCATGCGCCACACGGTGGGCGGCGCACAGAACGAGGTCACGTGCTCGCGCTCCATCTGGTCCATCAGCGCCACGGCGTTGAAGCGCGTGTAGTTGTAGAGGAACACGGTGGCACCGGCGATGAACGGCGCGAAGAAGTTCGACCACGCATGCTTGGCCCACCCCGGCGATGCCACGTTCAGGTGCACGTCCCCCGGCTCCAGCCCGATCCAGTACATCGTGGACAGGTGCCCCACCGGGTAGGACGTGTTCGTGTGCTCCACGAGCTTGGGCAGCGAGGTGGTCCCGGACGTGAAGTACAGCAGCAGCGTGGCGTCCGCGGGGGAGGGCTCGAGCACCTCGAACGTCTCCGGCCCGTCGACGGACCGCGCGTAGTCCAGCACACGGTGCTCCCCGATCGGTGCCAGTTCCACGTTTCCGGACGACGACGCCGCTGCGCCGCCTTCCGTACCACCCGCCCCGTCCACGGTGCTCGCATCATCCCCCGACGTCGTGCCCGAGGAGGTGTCCGCGCCGAAGGTGGACGCGGTGGTGCCCCCGGAGGCGCCGGGGCCCGCAGAACCGGCCGGGGCGGCGTCGTCGTCCGCGGAGGAAGAGGTGAAGGCCCCGGAGGTGGGACGCACGCGGTGGTCCGGCTGATCCGGGACCTCGATGATCGTGAAGTTCCCGGGGACGTCCGCGAACTTCAGCGCGTTGCTGTGGGAGGTGACCACCCACGAGGCGTTGCCGCGCTCCACGCGGTCCCGGAGGTCGTTCTCCCCGAGCATCACGGTGGTGGGGATCATGGGTGCGCCCAGCTTGGTGCACGCGAGCATGGTCTCCCACAGCTCCACCTGGTTGCCGAGCATGAGGATCACCCGGTCGCCGCGCTGCACCCCCTGACCGCGCAGCCACGTGGCGAGCTGGGACGAGCGCCGGGAGAGTTCCGCGTAGGTGCGGCGGGTCTGGGCGCCGTCCTCTTCGACGATCACCAGGGCCTCGCGGTCGGCCTCCTCGCCGGCGCCGAGGGCGTCGAACCAGTCGAGGGCGAAGTTGAAGGTGTCGAAGCGCGGCCACTCGAACTCGGCGTGGGCGGCGTCCAGGTCCGTGCGCAGGCGCAGCAGCTGGTCCCGTGCGGCGCGGAAACGCTCCGTGACGGACTGCCCGTCGGTGGGCTGGGCTGCGGTGGTCTCGCTCATGGGGATCCTCGTTCCAGTGCGGGGACCTCGTGCCGCGCCCGTGAACCACGGTGTTCACCGGGGCCGTGCGGTCACCAGGGGTCCGGGTGAGAACTTTCCCCCAACGTACTGCAGGAACCCGCCCGGATGTGGTCCGTGTCACGGGAAATATCGAGGGGTCGAGGGAAGTGGTCGACACAGCCGCCTGGGGAGTGCGTTCCGCGCGGTTCGGCGGCGGGAGGAGCGAGGGGCACCGCGGACGCGCCCGCCCTGGGCGGACTCCCGGCACGAATTGAGGGCGCCCACCATGAGTGGACCGTGCGGCGCGGTCAGAAGGATTCCGCCGTGGAGGGCACCCGCCGCGCTCTGCCGCGCGCGGCACAGTCCGGGTGTGACGTGAACTACCCCGCCCGGGCCCGTACGATCGGCCGGGAAAGCAACCGGGCGGCGTCGTGCGCCGCGCACCACAACGGCAGGAGCGGACATGGACATCACGGGTACTTCGGCGATCGTCACGGGGGCGGCCTCGGGGCTGGGGGCGGCCACCGCCGCGCAGCTCATCGAGCGCGGAGCGAAGGTCGTGGGCATCGACCTGCAGGGCGGCATCGAGAAGGCGCCCCAGGTCGAGGGGCTCACGTACGTGGCTGCGGACGTGACCAACGAGGAGCAGGTGCGCGCCGCCGTCGCCCGTGCTGCGGAGATCGCCCCGCTGCGCACCGTGGTGAACTGCGCCGGGATCGGCCCGTCCGCGCGCGTGGTGGGCCGCAACGGCGTGCACGACCTCGCCCTGTTCGACCGCGTGGTGCGCATCAACCTGGTGGGCACGTTCACCGTGCTCGCGCTCGCGGCCGAGGTGATGACCGCGCAGGAGCCGGTGGACGAGGCCGGCCAGCGCGGCCTCGTGATCAACACCGCGTCCGTGGCCGCGTTCGAGGGTCAGATCGGGCAGGCGGCGTACGCGGCCTCCAAGGGCGGTGTGCACTCGCTGACCATCGCGGCCGCGCGCGACCTCTCCTCCAAGGGCGTGCGCGTCATGACCATCGCCCCCGGCATCGTGGACACCCCCATGCTCGGCAGCGTGGGCGAGGACTTCCGCGCAGCGCTCGCGGAGTCCGTTCCGTTCCCGCACCGCCTGGCCCAGCCCAGGGAGTTCGCGCAGCTCGCCGGGATGATCGTGGAGCACGACTACCTCAACGGCGAGACCATCCGCATGGACGGCGCCCTGCGCATGGCGCCGCGCTGATCCTCGCTGCCGCGCGCCCGTCCCGTCCCGGCCACGCAGCCACGGGCGACGACGCCGCACGGCCCCGCACATGACGATGCCTCGTCACGGTCCACCCGTGACGAGGCATCGTCGTGATGTGGTCAGAGCTCCACGGCTCCGGCCTGCGCGAAAGGCCCCCGGGAGTCGCCTCGCTGAGGTCGAGGCGTCCCCCTGGGGCGTTCCGCGGATCAGTCGACCGTGAGCACGACCTTGCCCACGGTGTGGCCCTCCTGGCTCGCGGTGAATGCGTCCGGCAACTGCGCGAGCGGGAAGGTGCGGTCCACGCGGACGGTGAGCTTGCCGTCATCGGCCAGGCGGGCAAGCTCGGTGAGCTGCTCTGCGTCCGGAGAGACCCACATGTAGTGCCCGCCGTGCTCCTCCACCTCGGGGTCCGCGATGGAGGCGTGCTGGCCGCCGTCCGCGAGCACCGCGACGGAGTCCTCCACCACGCCGCCCACGAAGTCCACGACGATGTCCACCCCGTTCGGGGCGAGCTCCTTGACGCGCTCCACGAGGCCGTCCCCGTACTCCACGGGCTCCGCGCCGAGCTCACGCACGTAGTCGTGGTTCTTGGTCGATGCGGTGCCGATCACCCGCGCGCCGAACGCCTTGGCGATCTGCACGCCCATGCTCCCCACACCACCGGAGGCCGCGTGGATCAGCACGGTCTTGTCCTCCGCGAGACCCAGTCGGGTGAGCACCTGGTACGCGGTGAGTCCGGCGAGCGGCAGCCCTCCGGCCTGTTCCCAGGAAAGACTCTTCGGCTTGGGGGCAAGTGCGCGCACCGGGACCGAGACGTACTGGGCAAACGTACCGCCGTGGATCCAGTCCTTGCGGGCGTAGGCGATCACCTCATCGCCCTCGGAGACGCTGGGGGTGTCGAAGCCCTTGCCCACGACGACGCCCGCGACGTCCCAGCCGGGGGCCGCCGGGAACTGGACGGTCATCATGGGATCCAGCCCGCCGGACATGACCTTCCAGTCCACCGGGTTGATGCCCGCGGCCTTCACCTTCACCAGGACCTCGCCGGGGCCCACCTTGGGCATGGGCTGGTCGGTGAGCTCCAGCACGGAGGTGTCACCGTACTGCTGATATGTCTGCGCCTTCATTGTGGTCATGTCTGTCTCAACGGCCCCGGGCGGGGCCTTATTCCATGCCGCGGCAAGTTTCTCGTGCGCGCTGCCGGACGCCGCCGCCCGGTGGCCTTGGTCTTCCAATCTCCCCGGGGGTGCCCGGGCGAGTGGGGGAGCAGCCTCAGGCGGAGATCAGCGCAATGCCCGTGAGCACGGCGGCGCAGCCGATGAGCCGCGGCACCAGGCGGTTCTCCTTGTAGATCCACCACGCGAGCAGCGAGCCCACCACGATGCTCGACTCCCGCAGGGGAGCCACGAGCGCCACCGGGGCGGACTGCATGGCGAAGAGCACCAGGATGTACGCGAGCGGGGACAGCAGGCCCACCGCGACGATCCGGTTCCGGTCCACGGCCCACGAGCGCACCATGTCCTGGCGCTGCCGCCACGCCTTGGGCGTCAGGGTGAGCACCAGGACCACCGAGGTCAGCGCGAAGTACAGCACGGGCGGCAGGTCCAGGGTGGCCATGGAGTGGTCGTCCCACAGGGTGTACCCGGCGATGCACGCGCCCACCGCGGCACCCCACAGCACGCCGGTCAGGGCGGACCCGCGGGTGGGTGTGGCAGCGGAGTCGCCCCCCGGTGAGTGCCCGTCCGCTCCTTCCGGGGTCGACGTTCCGGACGCGGAGGAGTCCAGCGGGGCGGCGTCGCGCGCGATGACCGCGCCGGGATCCGACGCGTCGGACGAACTCGGCGGGGCGGCGTCGTCGTCCCGGGTGGAAGTGGGCGTGCCGAACGTGGCGACCACGGCCACGCCCACGAGCACGGCGATCGCCCCGGCGGCGGCCGTGAGGGAGAGCTGCTCACCCAGGAACAGGACCGCCACGATCATGGTGATCATGGGCCCGGTGCCGCGGGCCACCGCGTAGACCACGCCCAGGGGTGCGCGGTCGTAGCCGGTCTGCAGGGCGGTGCCGTAGACGGTGTGCAGCAGCCCGGAGACCACGGCGGCGCCCACGAGGGGCCACCCCCAGGACTGCCACGCCCCGGGTTCCAGCAGGCTCACGGGGATCAGCGCCACCGAGGAGACGAGCCCGTACCACCACACGAACAGGGTCCCGTTGCCGCGGATGCCCTTGGCGAGGATGTTCCAGACCGCGTGCACCACGGCGGCCAGGAGGATCAGAAACACGCTGAGAGCGGACATCACCGTCCATTGGAGCGCACGCGGGGACGTGCGGGCGAATCGGAGCGCGGATTGCGTCGCCGCGCCACGCCCGCCGGGCGGCGGGCAGCGTCCGGGACGGCTCAGTCCCGCCGGTACTTCAGCAGCTCCGCCATGGCCGCCACGGTCTCCCGGGCGATCCCCGTGCGGTTCTCCACGTGCAGCTTGAACATGACGCCCTCCCCCAGGGAGATCACCAGCTCTGCGGGAATGCTGGTGCACCCGCTGAGCCGCAGCAGCTCGCGCGCCTGCCCCTCGAGCCGCACGCGCTCCTCCGCGAGCACGGTGGCCAGCTGCGCGTTCTCCCGGGTGGTGTCCACGAGCCAGCACAGGGTCCCGCGCAACTCCGCGTCCTCCAGCCCCCGGCCGGTGATGACCCGCAGCATGCGCTGCGCGGTGACCTCCGGGTCCGGGCGGGCGGCCTCCGCGGCCGCCTCGGCCAGCACCCGCCGGGCCTCGGCGTCCCGGCGGGACTCGATGTCCTCCACGCACGCCGTGAGCAGGGCGTCCCGGGTGGCGAAGTAGTAGCGGATGGAGCCGTTGGGGACCCCCGCCCTCTCGGCCACCTGGCGGTGGGTCACGGCGGCCGTGCCCCCGTGCGCGAGCAGCTCGCACGCGGCGGCGAGGATGTCCGCCCGGCGCTCCACGGCGCGGGCCTGTGTGCCTGCGATGACCACCACTCCTCAAAACTAGTACGGGCGTACAACTATGCTATATCCTCGTCGAGTGCCACCCGCCGTGCGGGCAGAGACAGCGAGAAGGCAAGCTCAGCCATGACAGCAACCCTTGACACCCCCGAGGTGATTCCGGCCCCCGCGGCCCCGCCCCGTTCCTTCCTCCTCTCCCTGGCCGCCGTGCTGGGCGTGGGTCCCTTCGCGATCGACATGTACCTCGCGTCCCTGCCCGAGATCGGCGCGAACTTCGCCGCCCCGTCCTGGACGGTGCAGCTCACCCTCACGGGCTACCTCATCATGCTCGGCGCGGGGCAGCTGGTTGCGGGGCCCGTGACGGATGCTTTCGGACGGCGCCGCCCGCTGCTGCTGGGCCTGAGCATCTTCATCGCGGCCTGCCTGCTCGCGGCCGCGGCGCCCTCCATGGCCGTGCTCGTGGTGGCCCGCATGCTCCAGGGCGCGGGGGCCGCCATGGCGTTCGTGGTGGTCAACAGCGCCGTGCGGGACCGCGTCTCCGGCGACGCCGCCACCCGCGCCTTCGCCGTGCTCGTCACCGTGACCTCGGTGATCCCCATGATCTCCCCGGCCGTCGGCGGCTGGGTGGGCGAGCTCTTCGGGTGGCGCCCGGTGTTCCTGGTGCTCGCGCTGATCGGGGCCGTGTCCCTCGGCATCGTGTTCCGGTGGCTGCCCGAGTCACTGCCCGCCCAGCGGCGGGTCCCGCTGGCCTTCGCGCCCGTGCTGCGCGCCTACGCCGGGCACCTGCGCTCCCGCCGGATGCTCGTGCCCCTGGGGGCGCTCGCGGGCACGTTCGTGTACCTCTTCTGCTACCTGGGCGGGGCGTCCTACGTCTACCAGGGCCACTACGGGGTGGGTCAGGCGGACTTCGGGATGATCTTCGGGGTCACGGGCTTCGCCTCGGTGGGCGGCGCGGTGATCGGCCACCGCCTGGCGCACCGGCTGACCACGGGCCAGCTGGGCGTGCTGGGGATGCTCATCATGGTGGCGGGCGGCATCATGGCCACCGCGGCCGCGCTGTGCACCGACTCCCTGTTCCTGCTGGCCCTGAGCGTGGGCTTCGGGCTGCTGGGCCTGGGCGCGTGCGAACCCGCGTTCATGTCCCTGTGCATGTCCTCGGCCACCAGCAACGTGGGGGCGGCCTCCGCGCTGCTCGGTGCCACCCAGTTCCTCTCCGGCGCGCTGACGACGGCGCTGATCGCCTTTCCCGCCACGCTCGCCCCGTGGGCGTGGGCGGCCACGATGCTCGGGGTGGCCGTGGTGTCCCTGGGGTTCGCGCTCCTGGCGTCACGGTGGTCCGTTCCGGTCCGTCAGGTTTGAGGGCCCGGGCCGCGTGGAGGCCCGCCGGGCGGTGCCGTGCCCGCGCCGCGCGGCCGCATGCGTCCCCGGGAGCGCCGGGGCATCCAGGCCGCCCCTGCCGGCGACGGCTAGTGTGGACTGTGCGCAGCATACGGCCGGGGCAGGGGCCGTGACCTCCCAACCTCTGCCGGCATGGAAAGGCGTTCTCCCGTGAAGAAACGACTTGTCGCTGAGTGGGAGCCCGCGCTCGGGGCCTTCGTCACCTGGCCCGCGGCGCTTCCGGGTGCCCTGCTACGGGACCTCGCGCTGGACGCGCACCTGTGGGTCCTCGTCACGGGCGCCGCCTCGGAGACCGACGCCGCCGCGTGGTTCGCGTCCCAGGGCGTCTCCCCGGACCGGGTCACCTTCGTCCATGCGCCGCAGGGCGACGACGCCGTGTGGGTGCGCGACTGGGGCCCGCACCCCGTGATGGACGAGCGCGGTCAGCTGTGGTGCGTGGGCCCGCGGTACGTCTACGCCACCCCGTTCACGACCCACGAACCGGGCGCGCCCCTCGAGACCGCGGACCGTGAACCGCTCGCCGCGCTCGAGTACGAGCCTGTGGACCAGCGTGCCCAGCCCGCGCTCGCCCGGGCGCTGGGGCTGCCGTTCGAGAAGCTCCCGCACGCCTTCACCGGGGGCAACGTGCTCTCGGACGGCCACGACCTGCTCATCAGCACCCAGGTGCTCGTGGCGGAGAACGCGTTCGACGGCGCCATGTGGGACGAGGTGCGCCAGGACGCCTCCGCGGCCACGGGCATGAGTGAGCACGTGGTGCTGCCCGACTACGAGAACTGGGGCATCCAGCACGCGGACTGCCTGCTCAAGGTCCTGGACGAGGAGCGGCTGCTGGTGCTGCGCCCGCCCGCGGACCACCCGCTGCGGGAACGCTACGACGCGATCGTGACCGAGCACCTGGAGCCGCTGCTCACCCGCTGGGGGCGGCCCTTCGAGATCCTGCGCATGGACACCGGAATCAGCCCCCACGGCGGGCTGGCGCCGTACGTGAACTCGGTGGTGCTCAACAAGGTGGTCTACGTGCCGCGCTACGGCATCCCGGAGGACGAGACGGCCCTGGAGCAGTGGCGCGCGGCCATGCCGGGCTACGAGGTCCGCGGGTACACGTTCTCCTTCGACAAGGAGCCCCACGCGGTGCGCAACCCCCGGAACACGGGCCCCACCGGCTGGCGGGACGGGGACGTGCTGCACTGCCGCGTGCGCGGGGTGTTCGACCCCAGGATGATGCACGTGTCCGTGCGACGCCCCGGCCCCGAGAACCCCTCCCTGGTGCGGGTGCGCGCGGAGGGCTGCGGCGGCACCCGGGTGAAGGCGGTGACCCTGCTGAGTCGCCGGGCGGACGGTGCGGAGACCACCCGCACCCCCATGCGGGAGACCGCGCTGAACGGCGAGTACACGGCCCACCTGCCGCAGGGGCCGGACTCCCGGGAACTTGAGTACGCGGTGGAGGCCACCTCCGAGGACGGCCGGGTGCAGCGCTGGCCCCGCCCGTCGGCCGCGTGGCTGCGCGCGTCGATAGACTGACCGACCGTGGCCAAGCTCTACTTCCGCTACGGCGCGATGAACTCCGGGAAATCCACGGCGCTGCTCCAGGCCGCCTACAACTACGAGGAGCGCGGGCAGCGTGTGCTGCTCGCCAAGCCCCGCGTGGACACCAAGGGTGAGGACCAGATCCTCTCCCGCCTGGGCGTCACCCGGTCCGTGGACTTCCTCATCCCGCCGGGGGAGAGCGTCATGGGGCTGTTCAAGCGCCACGCCCTGGGCGACGACCCGGACGCCCTGCTCGAGCACGTGGAGGCCCAGCCCGTGGCGTGCCTGCTGGTGGACGAGGCCCAGTTCCTCCAGGCCGAGCAGGTGGACGACCTGCTGCGCATCGCGGTGCTCTCCGAGGTTCCCGTGATGGCCTACGGCATCCGCACCGACTTCCGTACGCGTTCCTTCCCCGGCTCCGAGCGGCTCATGGAGCTCGCCCACTCGCTCGAGGAGCTCAAGACCATCTGCCGCTGCGGCCGCAAGGCGGTGTTCAACACCCGCAAGGTGGGGGAGGATTTCGTGTTCGAGGGGGACCAGGTGGCCATCGACGGCGTGGCCGTGACCTACGAGTCCCTGTGCGCGGCGTGCTACCTGCGCGAGTCCGGCGGCCGGCTGGGGTGAGCGGGCGCCGTCGTCCCCGCTGCCGTGCCACCTGGCCACGTAAGCTGGGCGCATGAGCACCGACTTCTCTCCCGTGGACCTGGACACCGCCCGCGAGCGCCTGCGCGACCTCATCAAGGACCTCGCCGTGGTGCGGGGCAAGGTCACGCTGGCCAGCGGCATCGAGGCGGACTACTACGTGGACCTGCGGCGGGTGACGCTGCACCACGAGGCCTCCCGCTACGTGGGCCGGGTGATGCTGGGTCTGCTGGACGAGGCGGGCATCGAGTTCGACGCTGCCGGCGGCCTCACCATGGGTGCGGACCCGGTGGGTCACGCGATCATGCGCACCGCCGGGGACCAGGACCGCGCGATCGACACTTTCGTGGTGCGCAAGGCCCAGAAGTCCTACGGCATGGGCCGTCAGGTGGAGGGCCCCAGCGTGAAGGGGCGCAACGTGGTGGTCGTGGAGGACACCTCCACCACCGGGGGCTCCGCGCTGACCGCGGTGGAGGCCCTGCAGAACGCGGGCGCGAACGTGGTGGCCGTGGCCGTGATCGTGGACCGCCGCACCGGCGCCAAGGAGCGCATCGAGGAGACCGCGGGCGTCCCGTGCCTGTACGCCTACTCCAAGGACGAGCTGGGGCTTGACTGATCCGGGCACGTCCGCCGACGACGCCGCCCGCGCGCGGCACGTGCCCGCCCCACCGGCGCCGGAGGAGCGCGCGGTGGGTGTGGGTCCCTGGCAGGGTGAGTGGCCCACCGGGGAGCACTGGGACCCCGAGCTGCTGCGCGACGGCGACCGTCGCAACGTGGCGGACACGTACCGCTACTGGCGCATGGACGCGATCATCGCGGACCTGGACTCGCGCCGCCACGCCTTCCACGTGGCGGTGGAGAACTGGGAGCATGACTTCAACATCGGTTCCGTGGTGCGCACCGCCAACGCGTTCCTGGCGCGCGAGGTCCACATCATCGGGCGACGCCGCTGGAACCGCCGCGGGGCCATGGTCACCGACCGCTACCAGCACGTGCGCCACCACGCGAGCGTCGCGGAGTTCGTAGAGTGGGCGCGCGGCGAGGAGCTCGCGGTGCTGGCCATCGACAACGTCCCCGGTTCGCAGCTGATCGAGACGTTCGACCTGCCCGAGCGCTGCGTCCTGGTCTTCGGCCAGGAGGGCCCGGGGGTCTCGGGGGAGCTGGTGGCGCAGGCGGATGCCGTCCTGGCCATCGAGCAGTTCGGCTCCACCCGTTCCATCAATGCCGGGGCGGCCGCCGCCGTGACCATGCACGCGTGGATCCGGCGCCACGTGTTCGAGCAGGGTCCTGCGCCCTCGTCCCACGTCACGAAGGGCGCGGGAGTGTGAAAGAGGCCGACCGGCCATAGCCAGGAGGCAGAAGTTACCGTATGGTCATGTGAGACAAATCACATGATGAAAGGGTCGCATGCTCATGCCTGCCTCGACCACACGGCCATCATCCTTCCGGCGTTCTGCGGGTGCCCTCGCCCTGGGCGCCGGGCTGCTGCTTGCTGGACTGCAGCCCGCGCATGCGCAGAACGCAGCAGGCACTGCACCGGATGGCGGCTTCTCCGAGCTGCCGCGCAGCGAGCAGGACCAGAAGCTCCAGGAGCAGGGTCTGACCCGCGATGATCTTGCCCGCGAGGATGCGCTGAAGAAGCTCCGCAGCTCCACGGACACGGACTTCTACAGCGCCCCGGCACAGCTGCCGGCCGCCAACGGGGGCGTGGTGCGTTCGGAGCCGTCCACGTTCTACCTGGACCCCGTCAAGCTCATCAAGCCCAATGCGTCCGCCACGCGCATCATGTACAAAACCACCAACAGCAAGAACCAGGCCGTGGCCACCACGGGCACCGTGCTGCAGTCCAAGGCTGCGTGGCGCAGGCCCGGCCCGCGGCCGCTCGTGGTGCTGTCCTCGGGCACCCAGGGCATGGGCGACTCGTGCGCGCCGTCCCGTCAGATGGCCATGGGCACGAACTACGAAGGCCTCAGCCTGACCGGTCTGATCAACGCCGGCTACAACGTGGTGGCCCCGGACTACATCGGTCTGGGCACCGAGGGCGCCCACACCTACATGAACCGTGTGGACCAGGCCCACGCCGTGCTCGATGCCGTGCGCGGTGCGCAGCAGCTCGGCGTGGAGGGAGTGGACGCGAAGACCCCCGTGGCCGCCGTGGGGTACTCGCAGGGCGGCGGTGCCACGGCTGCAGCCGCGGAGAGCGCCCCTGAGTACGCCCCGGAGGTGCAGCTCAAGAGCGCGTGGGTGGGTGCGCCGCCCGCGGATCTCACGCTCACGGGCCAGCACATCGACTCTTCTCTCTTCTCCGGCCTGTCCTTCTACGTGATGGGGGCGGCCGAGGACTCTGGGGTGGCGGTTCGGGACAGGCTCAATGCGGAAGGGCAGAGGCGCTATGACAAGGCCCAGGACAGCTGCCTGGTGGGCACCGTCCTCTCCGACGCCCTGGTGCCGTCCGAGAAGCTCACGGCTGACGGGCGCTCCTTCTCCCAGCTGCTCGGGGATCCCGCTCTGAAGGCGTACCTGGACGAGCAGACCATCGGCGCCGCGGGCCGCCACCCGCGTGTCCCGGTGCGCATCGCCCACACCGTGGCGGACGACGTCGTGCCCTACCAGTCGGGCCGACGGCTCGCCCAGAAATGGTGCGCCTCCGGGGTGAACGTGTCCATGCAGACGCTCGCCACGCCCACCCATGTGGGCGCCTCCCTGGAGGGCATTCCCTCGATGCTCGTCTACCTGGACGCACGGTTCAAGGGCATCTCGCAGACCAGCTCATGCTGGCGGCTGTGAGCGCCACGAGGCAACGACCCCCGGGCGCCGCGCACCCACCGAGGAGGTCACCCGTGGGTCCGCACGTGGTCACGGCTGCGTGACCACGGCGCGGCTCTGAGCCGATCGGGCCGCCACGGTTCATCCCGTGGCGGCCCGCAATTTTACGGTGCCGTCCCGGGTCACGAGCAGACCCGTCGCCTAGACTGGAAACAGGCCTCAGGCCACGGTCCAGCCGTGCATCGGGAACCCAGAAGAAGGAGCACTCCATGCCCATCGCAACCCCTGACGTTTACTCCGAGATGATCGACCGGGCCAAGGAGAAGGGCTTCGCGTACCCGGCCATCAACGTGACCTCCTCGCAGACGCTGAACGCCGCGATCCGCGGGTTCGCCGAGGCCGGTTCGGACGGCATCATCCAGGCCTCCACCGGCGGTGCGGCGTACTGGTCCGGCTCCTCCGTGAAGGACATGGTCACGGGGTCGCTGGCCATGGCCGCGTTCGCCCGCGAGGTGGCCAAGAAGTACGACGTCAACATCGCCCTGCACACCGACCACTGCCCGCAGGACAAGCTCGAGGGCTTCGTCCTCCCGCTGCTGGCCGAGTCCGAGAAGGCCGTGGCCCGCGGTGAGGACCCCATCTTCCAGTCGCACATGTGGGACGGCTCCGCGATCGCCCTGGACGAGAACCTGAAGATCGCTCAAGAGCTGCTGGAGCGCACCAGCAAGGCACACATCATCCTGGAGGTCGAGATCGGCGCCGTGGGCGGCGAGGAGGACGGCGTGGTCGGCGAGATCAACGACTCCCTCTACACCACCGTGGCGGACGGCATGAAGACCATCGAGGCGCTCGGCGCCGGCGAGAAGGGCCGCTACATCACCGCCCTGACCTTCGGCAACGTTCACGGCGTCTACAAGCCCGGCAACGTGCGCTTGCGCCCCGAGCTGCTCAAGGAGATCCAGGACGAGGTCGGGAAGAAGATCGGCAAGGACCGCCCGTTCGACCTCGTGTTCCACGGCGGCTCCGGCTCCACCGCCCAGGAGATTGCGGACGCGGTGTCCTACGGCGTGATCAAGATGAACGTGGACACCGACACCCAGTACGCGTTCACCCGCCCCGTGGCCGGCTTCATGCTGAGCAACTACGACGGTGTCCTGAAGATTGACGGCGAGGTCGGCAACAAGAAGAAGTACGACCCCCGCGTGTGGGGCGCCGAGGCCGAGACCGGCATGGCCGCCCGCGTGGTGGAGGCCTGCCAGAACCTCGGTTCCGCGGGCACGTCCATCAAGTAGCCCGCACGTCCTTCCCCGGTGCCCCGCACGTCCGCGTGCGGGGCACCGCTGTGCTGTGGGTCATGCCCCTTGCTACTGTCCTGGGCATGGCATCCCCGCACGAGCAGTCCACGCCGCCCGCACCACGGTCCGCCCCGGAGCACGAACCGCCTGAGCCCTCGCGCGCCTACCTGGGCCAGCTGCAGCGGGACACGGAGCGCCGCAAGAGGGAGCTGGCGCACCACCTGCGGGACCACCACGGTGCGGGGCCCACGGCGCAGGAGCGGCTGGAGGCCCTCGTGGACGCGCAGTCCGAGGCCCTCGTGCGCATCCTGCACGAACTCCACCGGGACCCGGAGACGGCGTTCCAGGAGCACCGCGCCGCGCGGCGCATCACGGAGCACCTCACGCGGCACGGGGTCGAGGCGCAGAGCCCCGCGTTCGGGCTGGACACCGCCGTTCACGCGGAGGTCTCCTCCGAGGACTTCGACCCCCGATCCCACCGCACCATCGCCGTGATGTCCGAGTACGACGCCCTGCCGGGGATCGGCCACGGCTGCGGGCACAACGTG
This sequence comes from Kocuria rhizophila DC2201, assembly GCF_000010285.1. Taxonomy (NCBI): domain Bacteria; kingdom Bacillati; phylum Actinomycetota; class Actinomycetes; order Micrococcales; family Micrococcaceae; genus Kocuria; species Kocuria rhizophila. The sequence continues at coordinate 213,999 of NC_010617.1, forward strand.
ATCGCGGTGACGGGCCTCGGGGCGTTCGTCGCGCTCGCCGAACTGCTGCGGGAGGAGCCCGGCGCGTTCTCCGGGCGCGTGGTCTACCTGGGCACCCCCGCCGAGGAGGGGGAGGGCGGCAAGGAGATCATGGCCCGCAACGGTGCGCTCGAGGGCGTTGACGCCGCCGCCATGGTCCACCCCTACATGACCGACCTGACGGACCAGGTGTGGCTCGGACGGCGCCAGTGCGAGGTGACCTTCCACGGCCGGGCCTCCCACGCGTCGTCGCACCCCTTCATGGGCCGCAACGCGCTCGACGGCGCCGTGCTCGCCTACCAGGGCCTCGGGCTGCTGCGTCAGCAGACCCCGCCCACGGACCGCATCCACGCGGTGCTGCCCGAGGGCGGCGAGCGGCCGAACATCATCACCGAGTCCGCCACCCTGCGGCTCTACGTGCGGTCCCAGCGCCCCGAGACGCTCAGCGCCCTGTCCCAGCGGGTGGGCGAGGTCATGGAGGGCGCAGCGCTCATGGCCGGGGTGGGCGTGAGCGTCGCGTGGGACACCTCCCCGGCCACGCTGCCCGTGCTCAGCAACGGCCCGCTGTCCGACCGCTGGGTCCTCGCGCAGCAGCGGCGCGGGCGGGACCCCTACCCCGCGGGCACACTGTCCGAGGTGCTGGCCGCTTCCACGGACTTCGGCAACGTCAGCTACCGCGTCCCCGGGATCCACCCGCTCATCGGCATCGCCACGGAGGACACAGGGCTGCACTCCCGCGAGTTCGCGCAGGCGGCGGGCTCCCCGCGCGCGGAGCGCGCCGGTCTCGACGGCGCGTACGGACTGGCCGCTGTGGCCCTCGACTACCTGACGGACGACGAGCTGGCCGCCGACGTCGCGGAGGACTTCCGGGCGAGCGGTGGCGGGATCTCCGTACCCGACTACTTCGACTGAGCGCCCGGGACGGGGCGTTCCACCGTTTCTCCGGCACCGGCTCGACGCCGCCGCCCCGGCTCCGCCCCGGACCACACCTTCCACACCACCGACCACCACGGAGCACCCATGAACGCCACCGCCACCACCAGGCCCAGCCGGGGGGATCGTCTTCTCTCCGGAATCGAACGGGTGGGCAACAGGCTGCCCGAGCCCTTTGCGCTGTTCACCATCCTGTTCCTGATCACCGCGGCGGTCTCCACGGCCATGGCGTGGGCCGGAGTGGTGGTGCAGGTTCCGGGCAAAGACGAACCCGTGGCCATCCAGGGCCTGTTCACGGGGGACGGGATCGCATGGTTCACCACCACCCTGGGTGAGAACTACATCGGCTTCCCGCCGCTCGTCACGGTGGCCACGATTCTGCTGGCCATCGGCATCGCGGAGAAGTCCGGATTCCTGGCCGCGGCCATCCGCTTCACGATCGGCAGCGCACCGCGGTGGATGCTGCCCTACACCGTGGGGTTCGTGGGCGTGGTGGGCTCGATCATGGCGGACTCCGCGTTCGTGGTGATTCCTCCGCTGGCGGCCCTCGCGTTCAAGGCGGCGGGGCGCCACCCGGTGGCGGGCCTGCTGGGCGGGTTCGCCGCGGCAGGCGCGGGGTACTCCACCAACATCTTTCCCACGTCCCTGGACGCGCTGTTCGCGGGCATCACCAACGCCGTGATCCCCACCGTTCCGGCGCTGGCGGAGAACGCCACCGAGGTCAACCCGCTGTCCAACTACTGGTTCAACATCGTCTCAGCGATCATCCTGTCCCTCGTGGCCGGGTGGGTGATCGACAAGGTCCTGGAACCGCGCGTGGAACGGGTGGGCGTCTCCCGCGAGGAGGTCAACCCGCAGACCCAGCAGCTCATGACGGACACCCGCGCCATCCGCATCGTGGGCGACGAGCAGACGGTGGCCGAGTCCCAGGAACCCGATGTGGAGGCGGCGCTGTCCCCGCGCGAGAAGAAGGCCCTGCTGTGGGCCGGGATCACCTTCGTGCTGATCGGCGTGGCCCTCACGGTCTTCGCCCTGCTGCCGGACTCCCCGTGGCGCAACGAGGCAGGGCACTTCCTCCCCAAGTCACCGCTGCTGGCCTCGATCGTGTTCATCATCTTCACGTTCTTCTCGGTGAGCGGCTACGTCTACGGCCGGGTGGCGGGCACCGTGCGGGGCTTCAAGGACGTGCCCGTGATGATGGGAGCCGCGCTGCGGGACATGATCTCGTTCCTGGTGCTCGCGTTCGTCCTGGGGCAGTTCATCGCGCTGTTCAACTGGTCCGGGATCGGCTCATGGATCGCGGTCACCGGCGCCACCGCCCTCGAGGACGCGGGGGTGACCGGATTCCCCGTGATCATCGGCTTCATCCTGCTGTGCTCGCTGCTCAACCTGTTCATCATCTCCGGGTCCTCCATGTGGACCCTCATGGCCGCGGTGTTCGTGCCCATGTTCGGTCTCCTCGGCTTCGAGCCCGCCTTCATCCAGGCCGCGTTCCGCGTGGGCGACTCCGCGACCCAGGTGATGACTCCCCTGAACCCCTACATGGTGGTGCTGCTGACGATGCTCCGGAAGTACGAGCCCTCGGCGGGGCTCGGTACGCTCATGGCCCGGATGCTGCCGTTCGTCGTGCCCTTCTGGCTCGTGTGGGTGGCCATCCTGGTGGTCTTCTACGTGGGCGGGCTGCCGCTGGGTCCCGGCGTGGGGATCATGATCGGCGACTGAGCGCACCCCCGCGGCGAACGGCGTGGAGCGGCGTCGTGAATCGTGCGTACAGTGGCAGCGAACCCCGCACGACCGTGGAAAGGAACCACCGTGGCACTGCTCGGCAAGAATCTGCTGGACGAACCGGAGCCCACGTACCTGGAGGAGAACGAGGCGATGAGCGCGCGCTTCGAGGCCGGTGACGAGGCCGAGGACCTCGCCGCCGCGTTCCCCAAGGAGCAGCTGCCGTGGGCGGTCCTGGCGGAGGAGGCGCTCGCGGACGGGCGCACCCTGGAGGGCTACGCGTACGCGCGCGTGGGCTACCACCGCGGCCTGGACTCGCTGCGCGCCCACGGCTGGAAGGGCCACGGCGCCGTGCCGTACGCGCACGAGGCCAACCGTGGGTTCCTGCGGGCGCTCGCCGCGCTCGGCCAGGCCGCCGCGCAGATCGGAGAGTCGGACGAGGCCACGCGGATCGAGAAGTTCCTCAACGACTCGGACCCCGAGGCGGCCGCGCAGATCCAGGCCCGCTGACCTCCCGCTCCGCCGCGCGGAGCCGAGCGCCCGTTCCCGTGTGGGGGCGGGCGCTCGGTCACATTCGGGAGGCCCCTGCTGCCCGTGGGCCCTGTGGGACACAATGGGGACTCATCAGGGGCTCAGCGCGGAGCCCGGGCGCATCCCCTCGTGCCCCGCGCCGCCCATGGACTTCCCACGAGGAGCGTGCCGTCATGAGAATCTCCGTCCCCCGCGAGATCAAGCCCGAAGAAGCCCGTGTGGGCCTCACCCCCACCATGGTCACCGCGCTGACCGCGCAGGGCCACGAGGTGTTCGTGGAGGAGGGTGCCGGTCTGGGTGCCGGTTTCTCCGACGACGACTACCGCCAGGCGGGCGCGCAGCTCACCTCCCAGGAGGATGCCTGGGCGCAGGCCGAGCTGCTCGTGAAGGTCAAGGAGCCGATCCCCGCGGAGTACGGTTTCCTGCGCTCCGACCTCACCGTGTTCACGTACCTGCACCTCGCAGCCAGCCGTGAGCTGACGGAGGCCATGCTGGACAGCGGCGTCACCGGCATCGCCTACGAGACCGTGCGCGTGGGCCGGACCCTCCCGCTGCTGCGCCCGATGTCCGAGATCGCGGGGCGCCTGGCGATCGCCAACGCCGCGCACCATCTGCAGTTCCACGCCGGCGGCTCGGGCATCCTGCTGGGCCGCGTGCCCGGTGTGGTGCCCTCCACCGTGCTGGTGATCGGCGGCGGCACCGTGGGCGAGCACGCCGCGCGTGCGGCCGTGGGTGCCGGCGCGGACGTGACCATCCTGGAGGCCAACGGGGACCGCATCCGCCAGCTGGACGCCCTGTTCCCCCACGCCCGTGTCCTGATGAGCGACGCCCACCGGATCGAGGAGGAGCTGCCCCGCGCGGACGTGGTGGTCGGCTCCGTGCTGATCCCGGGTGCCGCCGCCCCCAAGCTCGTGCGCCACGAGCACCTGTCCCTGCTCAAGCCGCACGCCCTCATGGTGGACGTGGCCGTGGACCAGGGCGGCTGCTTCGAGACCACCCACCCCACCTCCTACCACGACCCCGTGTACGAGGTGGACGGCATCCGCCACTACTGCGTGGCCAACCTCCCGGGCGCGGTGCCCGTCACGGCCACCCAGGGCCTCACGCACGCCACCACGCCGTACGTCATGCGTCTCGCCGCGGGCATCGACGCCGCCCTGGAGTCCGACGCCGCCCTGGCCACCGGGCTCTCCACGCGTCACGGCAAGCTCCACACGCCGGGCGTGGCCGAGACCTTCCCGGACCTGCCCTCGGCGGTCTGAGGTCCGCGGCTCGGGCTGCACCACGCGTGCGGTGCGGCACCGCGCACGACGACGTACCGGCACCGGCCGTCGCGGGGAACGGTCCCTGCGACGGCCGGTGCCGTTGCCGTGGATGACCCCCGGCCGCGTCCACCGACCCCGTCTGTGGTGCAGGCCGGTGCCGTGGCCGGAGGGCTTGCACCCTGGACCGGGTCCGCGCCGCGGTCAGGAGGTGCGCGCGGGGGTGGCCCGGGCGGCGTCGTCGTCCCGGAGGAGGAGTTTGCACGCGAGGGCGATCAGGCAGACCAGCACGAACGTGGCGATGAACTGGATGCGCACGGTCGGGTCCAGCAGCCCGATGACCACGATGGCCGCGAGCAGGGCCAGCGCGAAGTAGGAGAGCCACGGGAAGGCCCACATCCTCAGCGGCGAGGACTCCCCGGCGCGGTCCATGCGGCGGCGCAGGATGATCTGCGAGACCAGCGCGATGCCCCACACCACCAGGCACGTGGAGCCCAGCAGGTTGAGCATCACGTTCAGCACGGTCTCCGGCCAGAGGTAGTTCAGCACCACGGCGATGAAGCCGAAGACCACCGACGCAACGACGGCGGCGCGGGGCACACCGCGCGCCGTGGTGGCCGCGAGTGCGCGGGGGGCCGAGCCGCGGCGGGCCAGGGAGAACAGCATGCGCGAGCTGCCGTAGATGTTGGCGTTCAGCGCGGAGAGCAGCGCCAGGACGATCACCACGTTCATGAGCACGTCCGCCCCGGGGATCCCAGCCTCGGTGAGCACGGCCACGAACGGGCTGGAAGAGAGCCCCTCGTTGTTCCACGGCAGCACCACGACCATCACGGACACGGAGCCCACGTAGAAGATGAGGATGCGCACCAGGATGGTGCGGATGGCGTGGGCCACGTTCTTCTGGGGGTCCTCGGTCTCGGCCGCGGCGATCGTGACCAGCTCGGTGCCACCGAACGCGAAGACCACCACCAGCAGAGCGGAGGCCACGCCCGTGAGCCCGGTGGGCATGAAGCCGCCGTGCTCCGTGAGGTTGGAGAGCCCCGGGCTCGGGACCTCCAGCGCGCCGATCAGCAGCAGCACACCCACCACCAGGAACCCGACCACCGCCGCCACCTTGAGCAGCGCGAACCAGAACTCCGCCTCGCCCAGGGTCCCCACGCGCACCAGGTTGATCACGGTGAACGCGGCCATGAAGACCAGCGCCCACGCCCACTGCGGCAGGGAGGGCCACATCTCCGTGACCAGCTGCGCCGCGGCGGTGGCCTCCGCCGCCACGACCACCACGATCTGCGCCCACCACAGCCAGCCGAGCGCACGGCCCATCGTGGGCCCCAGGGCCTTGCCGGCGTAGGTGGAGAACGCGCCGGAGGAGGGGTCCGCCGCGGCCATTTCACCGAGGGCCCGCATCACGAGCACCAGCAGCGTGCACGCCACCAGGTAGGAGATCAGCACGGCAGGCCCGGCCGTCTGGATCGCCGCACCCGTGCCCACGAACAGTCCCGTACCGATGGCCGAGCCGAGCGCCATCATCACCAGGTGGCGGGGCTTGAGGTACGTGCCCTGCGCGGGCTGTGACGGCACGTGCGGGGTGTGCTCGCGCTGCCCCCCGTCGATCACACTGGCCGAGCCGCTGCGGGCGGGCTCGGCGGGTGGCTGCTGGGCGGGCGGTTCCTGGGCGGCGTGGGGCGGGGTCATGGGAGAACAGAGTACCGGCTGCCCGGGGGTGGGTGGCGCCCGTCCCCGGGGCGACGACGCCGCCCGGCGCGCCACCGCGCCCCGGGGCCCTTCTCCGCCGGCCACGGGGGCCCGCTCCGCCCGCGTCCGCTCGACCGCGCCCGTCAGTCTGCGTCCGGGCAGGTCTTCGGTGCGTCCCGCGCGGGGCCGGGGGTCGATGTCATCCACCCGCGCCGGGGACGGCCCCCGGGTACTGTGCCCCCATGCGCAACCTCCTGAAGGACCACCGCCGGGTGCCGCCGTCCCGCAAGCCGCCCATCTACCTGATCTCGTGGGCGGGCTACCCGAACTTCGGGGATGAGCTGATCGCCGCCACCTGGGTCAACCACCTCGCGAAGGTCGCCCCCACCACGGACGTGTGGCTGGACGTGCGCGAGCCGGGGACCGTCACCAGCCTGCTGCGCGGCATCCACCCCCGCCTGCACGTGGTCAACACCGTGTTCCGGGCCATGCACGAGATCCACCACGGGCTGGAACGCTCCATGCGCAGCCTGGTTGCGGATCTCGGTTCCCCGAAGTACGACGCCGGCCTGCTCGCCCTGCGCGAGGCGGGCACCGTGCACCTGCTGGGCGGAGGGGTGCTGCACAGCGACTGGTCCGAGAACCTGAGAGTCGTGGAGGCGATGCGCACCGTGCGTGAGCTCACCGGGGCGCGGCTGTTCGCCACGGGGCAGGGGCTGATGCCCTACGCCGGGGACCCGCTCTCGGACCTCGACCACCTCAGCGTGCGGGACCGTCCCAGCGCCGAGGCCGCCGGGGTGCCCCTGGGCTACGACGACGCCTTCCTCCTGGCCGAGGACCCGCGCCACGCCCGCGCCCTCGGGCTGCTCGCCGGGCAGAAGGGGGACAGACCCGGCGCGCAGCAGGACGATCCGCCGCGCGAGGTGGTGGTGTGCGTGCAGTCGGACACCCTCGCCGAGGGCTCCTTCGAGATGATGCTGGACTTCGCCAGGGCCCAGCTGCAGCGGTGGGACCTGCCTCGCGACGCCGTGCGGTACCTGGAGGCCATCCCGGGTGACGACCACGAGGGGTACGACCGGCTGCGGGACGTGATCGCCCCGGACGGGTTCATCCCGTTCCAGGCCGCGTGGGACGGGGACTTCACTTTCGGGCCCCACCAGCTCTGGCTCACCACCCGTTTCCACCACCACCTCGTGGCTGCCCTGCACGGGGCCAGGGGCGTGGCCCTCAACGGCAAACCCGGCTACTACGACGTCAAGCACCAGTCCGTGGTGGAGGCCGGCTCCGGCTGGCCCGTGGTCCACGCCGCCCGGCAGTCCGAGCCCGTGGGGCTCGAGGAGCTGGCCCGGCCCACCGGCTTCGCCGAGGCCGTGCGCGCCAAGCGGGACGAGGCGGCACAGCTCTACGGGCGGTAGCCGCGGGGCGGCGGCACCGGGCGGGTGCCCGCCGCGGTGGACGACGTCGCCGTGGCGCCGTGCCCACGGCTCGCACGGCTCCCACGGCTCGCACGACTCGTGCGGGTCCGGGGAGCCGGTGCCCGCAGCGCACGACGTCGCGGGAGGGCGTGTGTCCGCCCCCGCGCCGCCGCACACGACCAGGGCCCCTCGGCATCCACACCGTGGATGCCGAGGGGCCCTGGCGGTCGAGGGGATCAGCGGTCCTGCCCGATCCCGCTCTCAGGTGCTACTTCTGCTGGTCGTAGCGGTAGAGGAAGGCGGCCATCTGGTCGCGCTTCACCGGCTGGTACGGACGGAAGGTGCCGTCGGACCAGCCCTTGGCGATGCCCTGGCTGCTCATCCAGGCGATCTCCTTGTAGAAGACGTGGTTGGTGGGCATGTCCTTGAAGGGAGAAGCCTTGGGAGCGGTGTACGCCGGGGATCCCGCCATCCGGTAGAAGAACGCGGCCATCTGGTCACGGTTGATCTGCTGGGTGGGGCGGAAGGTGCCGTCGGACCAGCCCTTGGTGATGCCCTGCTCACTCATCCAGGCGATCTCCTTGTAGAAGACGTGGCTGGTGGGCACGTCCTTGAAGGGAGACTTCGTGGGAGGGGTGTACTGGGGCGAGCCGGCCATCCGGTAGAGGAAGGCGGCCATCTGGTCGCGCTGCACGGCCTGGTTCGGACGGAAGGTGCCGTCCGCCCAGCCCTTGGTCACGCCCTTGTTGGCGAGCCACGAGATCTCGTTGTAGAACACGTGGTCCTTGGGGACGTCCTTGAACATCGGGTTTTGCGTCTCGGGCGGCACGGCGGCGGACTGGATGGTCTTCACCTCGGCCTTGGAGCCGTCCTCGCCCTTGCGGATGCCGGAGAGGTCCCCGGTGCCGTTGTGCATGTGCAGGAACAGCGCGTCACCCTTGACCTTGTCCGAGCTGCGGTGCGCGGTCAGCTTCTTGCCGGGCAGGTCCGTGAACAGCGACGCGTTGAACTTCTCGCCGGTGAAGGAGACCTTGGGGGACACCGGGTTGAACTGCACCGCATCGGAGCGGTCCACCGCACCGCTGACGTTCGCGGAGTAGGTGTTCACCTGGTAGGTGAGCTTGGTGTCCGCCTTGGCGGGGTCGATGCCCAGCTTGGCGGCGCTCACGGGCAGCACCACCGCGTTGGTGTCGAAGGTGTTGGTGTCGGTGTCACCCCAGGAGCCGTTGACCGGCTGGCTGTCGATGACCTTGAGCTCTCCGTTGACGTAGCCGTAGAGGTTCGCCAGCGGGTAGTCCAGCCCGTCCGTGCGGCCGAGGGCCGCGAAGAAGTCGGGGCGGCCGTCACCGGAGGTGTCGATCGGGATCTCCATCTCCACGTCGGGCTTGATGGTGGACGCGGTGCCCCAGCTGGAGATGCCGAAGTTGATCATGCCGTCCTTGGCCACGTCCCCCTTGTCAGCCTTGAGCTGGGGGATGTTGGAGGACGTGCCCACGTACTGCAGGTCGGCGAACTGGGAGTTGCCGCCGGCCAGCTTGGTGGAGTCCAGACGATCGGACTTCGCACCGAGCTCGAAGGCACCCACGGCCGACTTCCAGCCGCCCTTGTCCAGGCCGGTGCCGGTCAGCGAGACGGTGGAGTTGCCGTCCTTGTCCCACTGGTCCAGCTTGGCGTTGTCCACGCGCATGTCGGCCGCTGGCTTCGGGGCGATCGACATCGGAAGGCGCATGTCCTGGCCGGCCTCGGTGAGCACCAGGCGTCCGGACTCGCTGGCCAGGAACTGGCGGGCGCGGCCCAGCTGGGTCACGGCCTCCGAGGGGTCGTGGGTCTTCTCGAGCTGCGCGCGGTCCACGGTGGCGGTCACCTTCACGGTGGCCTTGCCGCCCTTGGCCACGGTGACCGAGCTCGGGGCGGAGATGCTCACACCGGGGACGTCGGTGGAGGCGTCGAAGCGCACCTTGTAGGTGTGCGCAGCGCCACCGGCGTTGTCCAGCACCAGCTCACGCGAGAAGGTCTGCTTGCCGTCCTTGATCTCGGTGACACCGAAGGTCGAGGAGACCAGCGTGGGATCCGCCTTGTCGTAGACCGTCACGTCCTGGTCCACGGCGCGGCGGGCGTCCACACGACCGGAGCCCACACGGTCCACCGCGGAGGTGGCGCCGTTCGCGGCGTGCACGTCGTGCACGGCCGAGTTCATGATGGCGGCCTTCACGTGCTGCGGATCGTAGTTCTGGTGCTTCTGCTGCACCAGGGCGGCGATGCCGGCCACGTGCGGGGTGGCCATCGAGGTGCCGGTCTTGATCGACACGCCGTTGCCCTGGGCCACACCGGCGGAGCCGATGTTCGTGCCGGGAGCGGCGACGTCCGGCTTGATCACGCCGTTGCTGCCGTGCTGGCCGCGGGAGGTGGAGTCGTTGACCTGGTCCTTGTTGCCGGTCTCCGCGCGTGCGGCACCGACCCACTCCGGAGCCAGCTTGATCTTCGCGCCGCCGGCCTGAACCGCGGGCTTGATCTTGTCCACGGACTTCTTGCCCATGAGCAGACCCGGGATCTTCGCGTTGCCCGCGATGGCCGAGGGGTCGACCGTGTAGTCGGACTCGAGGACCACACCCTTGCCACCGGCGGCGGCCACGTTGTCGAAGCGGACCTTGGAGCCGCACGGGAACGGTCCGTTGTCCTCCCAGTCGAGCATGACCCACTTGCCCGCGAAGTTCTGGGAGAAGGGGGAGCAGCCGAACTTGTTGTCGGCGGGTGCCGCCACCACGTCGCCCTGGAGGTCCTCGGGCTTGGCACCCTGGTAGTCGTAGCTGCCGCTGTAGGAGCCGGTCAGCTCACCCTTGGCGCTGTCCGGGGAGAGCCCCTCGGCCTTGTCCTGGACCGCGGTGCTGCCCTGGGAGTTGGCCACGGTGAGCGCGGAGCGCGCGCTGCCCGGGGAGCCGGAGATCTCGTGGGCGTCCCCGGCGTTGCCGGCGGCGATCACGGAGAGGATGCCCTGGCGGGACAGGGCGTCGATCACGTCGTTCTGGGGGTCGTCCGCGGGGCCGAAGTCGGAGCCGAGGGACATGTTGATGATGTCCGCCTTGTCCGAGAAGTCCCCGTCCATGTTGGGGTCGAGGGCCCGGTCCAGGGCCTCGAGCACCAGGTTGGTGGAACCCTCGCAGCCGAAGACGCGCAGGCCGATCAGCTGGGCGCCGGGCGCGGTGCCCGGGCCGATCTTCATCTTGAGGACCTGGTCCTTGGTCAGCTTGGTGTGGTCGCCCTTGAAGGTCTTGCCGTCCTCGCCCACGCCGTAGCCGCCGATGGTGCCGGCCACGTGGGTACCGTGCCCACCGGCCTCGCAGTCCAGCGGGTTGGTGTCCGGCTTGGGAACACTGGAAGCCACGCGGGCGTCGTAGGCGTCACCGGCGAGGTCGTAGCCGCCCAGGAACTTCTCGGGGTCGTACAGCCCGGAGTCCTTGGCCGGCATGTCGGTGGAGGCCTTGGCCTTCTTGTAGCCGTCCGTGGTGCCCGGACCGCCGAAGTCGGCGTGGGTGTAGTCCACGCCGGAGTCGATCACGGCAACCTTGACACCCTTGCCGGTCTCCTTGGTCTGGGTCCAGGAGTCGAGCGTGCCGGTGTCCACCACGGAGCCCGCGTTGTTGCGGTACTTGGGGACGATCTTGGAGATCTTCACGACGTCCGAGCGCTTGGCCAGCTGCCGCAGCTGCTCGGCATCGCCCTGGAGGGCCACGCCGCGCATCGCGTTGGCGGTGGAGTAGAGCACCTTGGAGTTGGACTCGGAGGCCATGGAGGAGCTGGCCGTCTTGACGGACTGGCGGATGGCCTGGACCTGCGCCGCTGCCTGCACGGGGGCCTGGGAGCCGGAGCGCACGCCCTTCGGCTGGGTGGCCTCGAAGGCGCTCGGGCCCTGCAGCTGCACGAACACAGCCACCTGGCCCTCGGCGCCCTTGAGCTCGGAGCTGATCAGGGCGTCGGGGTTCTGCGGGTTGACGTCGTCCGCCTTGGGAGCGGAGGGGACGTCGACGGCGCTGGCGGGCAGCGTCGTCCCCAGGGCCAGTGTCAGGCCGAGGGCTGTTGCCAGGCAGGTCTTGGCGGCTCTGCCACGACCAGCTCGTGTCTCATGGTTCATGTCGTGTCCTTTGACATTGGGGGATGCCGTGAGGTGCATCACAGTGACCCAAGAGTGCGTCCTGGTGCAGTGAAAAGCAAAAATTTCGTAAAAATCCCCTGTGTTACACCTGAAGAAGACCTGGGTACCCCGATCTCGGGCGCGTCCGGCGGGGTCCGGAGGGGGTGTGCCCCGGGTGCCGCCGAGCGCCGTCGGCCGCGCCGGGTAGACTTGGGGGCTGGTTCCTCCGGCCGTCTGGCCACACCCGGATAGAGAGTGCTTCCATGCCAGCAATCGTGATCGTCGGCGCCCAGTGGGGCGATGAAGGCAAGGGCAAGGCCACAGATCTGCTCGGCGGGCGCGTGGACTACGTGGTCAAGCCGAACGGCGGCAACAACGCCGGGCACACCGTGGTGGTGGGCGGCGAGAAGTTCGAGCTCAAGCTCCTTCCCGCGGGCATCCTGAGCCCCAACGCCACCTCAGTGATCGGCAACGGCGTGGTCATCAACCCGCAGGCGCTCTTCGAGGAGATCGACGGTCTCGAGGCCCGCGGGGCGGACACCTCGCACCTGCGGATCTCGGCGAACGCGCACCTGGTGGCCCCGTACCACCAGACCCTGGACCAGGTCAGCGAGCGGTTCCTGGGCAAGCGCGCCATCGGCACCACCGGCCGCGGCATCGGCCCCACGTACATGGACAAGGTGGGGCGCCTGGGCATCCGGGTGCAGGACGTCCTGGACGAGTCCATCCTGCGGCAGAAGATCGAGGGCGCCCTGCGGCAGAAGAACGAGCTGCTGGTCAAGCTCTACAACCGCCGCGCCTTCGAGGTGGACGAGATCGTGGAGTACTTCATGGGCTTCGCGGACCGCCTCGCGCCCATGATCGTGGACTCCACCCGACTGCTGAACGAGGCCCTGGACCGCGACGAGGTGGTGCTCATGGAGGGCGGTCAGGCCACCTACCTGGACGTGGACCACGGCACCTACCCGTTCGTGACCTCCTCCAACCCCACCGCCGGCGGTGCCTCCGTGGGCTCCGGTGTGGGCCCCACGCGCATCACCCGGGTGATCGGCATCCAGAAGGCGTACACCACCCGCGTGGGTGCCGGGCCGTTCCCCACGGAGCTCTTCGACGAGATGGGGGAGCGGCTGCGCACCACGGGCGGCGAGTTCGGCGTCAACACGGGCCGTCCGCGCCGCACCGGCTGGTACGACGCCGTCATGGCCCGCCAGGCGGCGCGGATCAACGGCTTCACGGACCTGTTCATCACCAAGCTGGACGTGCTCACCGGGCTGTCCGAGATCCCCGTGTGCGTGGCCTACGAGGTGGACGGGCAGCGCTTCGACGAGATGCCCATGACCCAGTCCGACTTCCACCACGCGGTGCCGGTCTACGAGAACTTCCCCGGGTGGACCGAGGACATCACCGGCGCGCGGTCGCTCGAGGACCTGCCGAAGAACGCCCAGGACTACGTCCACGCGCTCGAGGCCATGTCCGGCTGCCGGATCTCCGCGGTCGGCGTGGGCCCGGACCGGGACGACACCATCGTGGTGCGGGACCTCATCGCCGACTGACTCCCCCCAGGGCACCAACGGCGCCGCCCCGCTCTCCCAGGGAGAGCGGGGCGGCGCCGTTGGTGCTGGGACTCAGTGGTGAGCCGGTGCCACGTCCGCGGTGCGCAGGTCCGCGGGCTTGTCCTTGGTCACCAGCTTGTGGCCGAGCCACAGGGCCAGGAACACGGGCAGGCCCAGGTAGGAGGACAGCAGGCTCAGGGGGTTGACGTCCCCGGAGGTGAAGATGCTGTACCCCTGGCCCACGATCACGATCGCGCACATGATCAGCGCCACGATGGGCCCGATGGGGAAGAACCGCGCCCGGTAGGTGAGGTCCTTGGGGTCCCCGCCCTGCAGCACGTAGGCCCGGCGGAAGCGGTAGTGGCTCCACGCGATGCCCATCCACACGATGAAGCCGGCCAGACCGGAGGCGTTGATGAGCCACACGTACGCCTCGCCCTCGCCGATCAGCGTGGTGAGGAAGCAGAACATGCCGATCAGCGTGGTGGCCAGCAGGGCGTACATGGGCACGCCACGGCGGTCGACCTTGGCGAGGAACCGGGGTGCCTTGCCGCTGCGGGCCAGCGCGTAGAGCATGCGCGTGGAGGCATACAGGCCGGAGTTGCCCGCGGAGAGGATGGCCGTGAGGATCACGGCGTTCATCACGGAAGCGGCGGCAAGCACTCCCGCGTGCTCGAACACCAGGGTGAACGGGGAGATGGACACGTCCGAGACGTCGCTCGCGAGCAGGTGCGGGTCCGTGTAGGGGATCAGGAAACCGATCACGGTGATGGCGCCGATGTAGAACAGCAGGATGCGCAGGAACACGGTGCGGATGGCCTTGGGGACCGTCTCGCCCGGGTTCTCCGCCTCGCCCGCGGCCACACCCACCAGCTCGGTGCCCTGGAAGGAGAAGCCGGCGACCATGAAGATGGCCATGATGCCGGTGAAGCCGTTGACGAACGGCGCCTCGCCCGCGGTCCAGTTGTGGAAGCCGGGGGAGGGTCCGCCCAGAATCCCCAGGATCATGAGCACACCCAGGACCAGGAAGATCAGCACGGTGATCACCTTGATCAGGGAGAACCAGAACTCGCCCTCGCCGTACGCCCGGGCGCTGAGTGCGTTGAGCGTGAACAGGATGGCCAGGAAGGCCGCGGACCAGATCCAGGCGGGAACGTCCGGGAACCAGTACCTCATCACCAGGGCGGCGGCCACGAGCTCCGCGGCCACGGTGATCGCCCAGTTGTACCAGTAGTTCCAGCCGATCGCGAAGCCGAAGGAGCGGCTGATGTACCGGGTGGAGTACTCCTCGAAGGAGCCTGCCACCGGCAGGTGGGTGGCCATCTCGCCCAGGGACTGCATGAGCAGGAACACCATCAGGCCGATCGCGGCGTACGCCATGAGGGCGCCACCGGGTCCGGCGGTGTTGATGGAGTTGCCCGAGGCCACGAACAGCCCGGTGCCGATCGCACCGCCCATGGCGATCATCGTCAGGTGGCGGGATTTCAGCGAGCGCTGCAGCGTCCCCTCGCCGGGTTCCTCCTGACCGGGTGGCCGGGGATCGGAGTGGTGGGCGGCGCCCTGTGCGGGCGGCGTGGCGGCCGCCCCGGCGTGGCCTCCACCGGACGTTGTTGAAGACACTGGGTCCTCCCAGGGATTGTTGGTCCGGTGCCGAGCAGAAGTGCTGCGGCTGAACGCCATTATGCGGTGCGTGCCGGGTGAACGGGTCGTTCCCACGCCAGGGTCCGCCGAAATGGTGACAACTGCTCAGAAACGCAGGATGGCGGTGATCCCCAGCGCCCCCAACAGTACGCACGATCCCGCGGTTACGAGCACGGCCGGCGTGTCCGGGGTGATGCGTTCCCCGCTGATGCCCGCCGCGGAGCGCCGGTAGCGTATGCGCTGGGTGACATAGATCCCGGTGGCCAGCCCGAGTGCCACGGTCACCAGGCTCAGCACGAAGCCGCCGTGGCTCGGCAGCCACCGCAGGTGCAGTGCCGCCGCGGTGCACAGCGCCAGCATGGTGCGTCCCCAGGAGAGCACGGTCCGCTCGGGCTGCAGCCCGGGATCCGGGTGGGGGCACGCCGGGGCGGGGGAGGTCATCGCGTGAGCACGACCGTCACGAGCACGCCGGACGCAACGGCACCGCCGAGTGCCACGAGCGGGGCGATGAGCGGCAGGGGCAGGGGAGTTCCGTGGCGCATGGCGCGCTCCACGTTGAGCCACCGCACGGCCGAGCCCGCGCTCAGGAGCATGCCCAGCAGCAGCAGGACGATGGCCAGCACCTTGCGCACGGCCGGGTCGAAGAGGGCCCCGGTGAAGGCCTCCACCGCGATCCCGCCGGCCAGGAACGCCAGGGACGTGCGGATCCAGGCGAGGAAGGTTCTCTCGTTGGCCAGGGTGAAGCGCGGATCGGGTTCGCCGCCGCCGCGCAGCAGGCGCCGTCCCCACGGTTCACGACGCCGCTCGTCCGGCTCTTCGTGGTGGCTCACGGTCCTCCTCGGGTGCTGGTCCCTCGATGGTATGCCGCGCGGAGCACGGGTGAGGACCACGGGCGGGGGTTCCTTGTTCCCGGGCGGGGCCTGGGAGAGGATGGTTGCACCCGCACACCGCGACCGCACGGAGGACACACCTTGAGCTCGAACCAGCAGCCCACCGGGAACGATCGAGCAGCCCAGGGTGCGTACCACCCCGGCCCGGACTCCGGGTCAGGCCCGTTCCGTGACTCCCACGGGGTGCACGTGGCCCCCAACCAGTACCAGCCCTATGCCCAGCCCGCCGGGCGCTGGGAGTACGTTCCCGGCAGCCCCGAGGACGCGCAGCGCTATGCACAGGCCACGAGCAGCACCGACACCTCCCTGGTCCTCGGCATCCTCTCCGTGACCGTCCTGCCCCTGCTCGCGCCGTTTGCGCTGTGGCAGGCGAGCAAGGCCGAGAAGCTCGGCGGCCGCGCCACCGCGGGCAAGGTCCTGGGCTGGGTGGGCGTGGTCATGCTGGCCCTCGGGATCCTCTGGCTCGTGTTCATCCTGGTGATGTGGGGGGCGCTCGTCACCCAGATGCCGGGCGTGGCGGACTCCTCGGTCTGACGTTCCAGGGCGGAGCACTGGGCGGGCTCGCAGCACCGCCGCGCACACCCTGTCACTTGGCGCCCACCCGTGAGGTGCCCCGCCTCTCGCCCAGACGGTTCGGTGGGGCACCGCGGGCAGGCTCCACGGGCCCGTGACGACGACGGCCGGTCCCCTCGAGCGCGAGGGAACCGGCCGTCGTCGTACCCGGGGAGCGGGTCACCAGATGGTGACGCGCTCCTCCTGCGGCAGCCACATGCCGTCACCCTCCGAGACGTCGAACGCCTCGTAGAAGGCGTCCACGTTGCGCGGGGTCTGCCCGGCGCGGAACTCCGCGGGGGAGTGCGGGTCCGTGGCGATCCGCGTGCGCAGCGCCTCGTCCCGGGACTTCTCCTGCCACACGTAGCCCCACGAGATGAACAGCCGCTGCGCGGGGGTGTAGCCGTCGATGCTCTCCGTGTCCGGCGTGGGCATCTTCTCCTGCGCGCGCTTCCATGCCTTGTAGGCGATGGACAGCCCGCCCAGGTCACCGATGTTCTCGCCCAGGGTGAGCTCGCCGTTGACGTGCGGTGCGGCGTCGTCGTCCCCGAACTGGGCGGGCACGAGCGCCGCGTACTGGCCCACCAGACGGGACGTGCGCTCCTCGAAGGCGGCGCGGTCCTCGTCCGTCCACCAGTTGCGCAGCCTGCCCTCGCCGTCGCACGTGGAGCCCTTGTCGTCGAAGCCGTGGCCGATCTCGTGGCCGATCACGGAGCCGATGCCGCCGTAGTTCACGGCGTCGTCCGCGGTCTCGTCGAAGAACGGGGGCTGCAGGATGGCCGCGGGGAACACGATCTCGTTGCGCAGCGGGTGGTAGTAGGCGTTGACCGTCTGCGGGGTCATGAGCCACTCGTGCTTCTCCACGGGCTGCCCGGCCTTGCGCGCGAGCTCGTCCACCGCGAACTGGGTGGTGCGCACCACGTTGCCCACGAGGTCGTCACCGCGGATCTCGAGGGCGGAGTAGTCCTTCCACTTCTCCGGGAAGCCGATCTTGGGCGTGAAGCCGGAGAGCTTCTTGAGGGCTTCGGCGCGCGTGCCCTCGGTCATCCAGTCCAGCTGCTCGATGGAGTCCCGGTACGCGTCCAGCAGGTTGGCCACCAGCTCGTCCATGCGGGCCTTGGCCGTGGGAGAGAAGTGCTCCGCCACGTACAGCTTGCCCACGGCCTCGCCCAGTGCTCCGTTCACCAGCCCCACGCCGCGCTTCCACCGCTCGCGCAGCTGCGGGGTCCCGGAGAGCACCGTTCCGTAGAACGCGAAGTTCTCGGCGACGAACGCCTCCGAGAGGTACGCGGCGCGCGAGGAGACCACGTGCCAGCGGGCCCAGGACTTCCAGGCCCCCAGCTCGTCCGGCGTGAGGAGCTCGTCCAGGCCCGCGAAGAAGCTCGGCTGCGCGTTGACCACGGTGGCCAGGTGCTCCGGCGTGAGACCCATGCCCTCGAGCACGGCGTTCCAGTCGAGGTCCTGCGTCTGGCCGGCGAGTTCCTCGAAGCTCATGGGGTTGTACATCTTGGTGAGGTCCCGCACCGTGACCTTGTCCCAGTGGTGGGAGGCGATGCGTGTCTCCAGGTCCACGACCGCGCGTGCCTGCCGTGCGGCGTCGTCGAACCCGGCGAGCTCGAGCATCGTCTGGACGTGCGCCGCGTACTGCTCGCGGATCTGCGCGTACTGCTCCTCGCGGTAGTACTCCTCGTCCGGCAGACCCAGCCCGGACTGGCCCACGAACACGAGGTTGCGCTGCGGGTCCCCGGGGTCCGAGTCGAGGTCGATGTCCAGTGCCGCGCCGATGCCCCGCCGCATGGCCGTGCCGAACCAGCGGGACAGCGCCTGCGGCGAGTCGATCGCGGCCACGGCGTCCAGGTCCTCGCGCAGTGGCTCGGCGCCGAGCTCCTCGATGCGCTCGGTGTCCATGAACGAGCGGTACAGCAGCGCGATCTTGGTCTCCGCGCTCTGCTCCACCGCCGACGCCGCCTGCTCACCGTCCGCGCTCGCGCCCGTGATGATCTCGCGCACCGCCTGCTCGGCCTGGTCCCGCAGCTCCACGAAGGCACCGGTGCTGGCCTTGTCGTCGGGGATCTGCGCGGTGCGCAACCACGTGCCGTTGACGTGGCGGAAGAGATCGTCCTGGGGACGGACCGAGCGGTCGAAGGCGTCGAGGTCGAACACGGAAGTCGTCATGCCCACACGCTAACCACCCGCGCGGTGCGGCTCCACGGGTGGCGGGTCGAATCTGCGGACGGCTAAACCCGTCCGGCAGGCCCGCAGCGTGTCCGGAACCGGGGAGTCCGGGCCGCTGCATGCCAAGATGCCAGCAGGGACGGACACGGAACAGGGGAAGGACACGGGATGGGCGCGGTGCTCGCGGGTGTGGTGTCCGTGGTGGGCCTCGGGCTGGTCATGGGGTTCTCACCCACCATCTACGCCCTGGTGCTGCGGATCCTCACGCGCCGCCCCCACCCGTCGCGCTCCGTGCACCGGCTGACCCTGGGCATGGTGCTGGGGACCACGCTGCTGCTGATCGTCTTCCGCTCCGTGGACCCGCAGACCATCACCGCCCTGGTCGAGGACCGCACCAAGGAGCTGCTGGTGCGGCGCGGGGTGGACCTCACCGCGGGCATCCTCCTGCTGGTCCTCGCGGGTGTGGAGTTCCGCCGCTGGTGCACGCGGGCGCGACCGCAGCGGCGTCGGCCGCGCAGGCCCAAGACGGACTCCGTGCGGCACATGAC
The DNA here is from genome assembly GCF_000010285.1 of Kocuria rhizophila DC2201. Classification (NCBI taxonomy): domain Bacteria; kingdom Bacillati; phylum Actinomycetota; class Actinomycetes; order Micrococcales; family Micrococcaceae; genus Kocuria; species Kocuria rhizophila. Next base: position 233,066 of record NC_010617.1, read on the forward strand.
CACCCTGGGCTTCGTCAACACGGTGGTGGGCGTGAGCGGGCCGGCCACCATGTACATCGCGGGTCGCCTCATCACCGGGCTCAGCCACCACCTGGCGGTCCAGGCGGCGTACTACGCCCTGTTCCTCGCGGCGGTGGTGGGGCCGTACTGGCTCCTCACGTGGGTGTGGGAACGGGTCCCCGCGCTCGCCGGTCACGTGGAGCGCCTCACCCGGTGGGTGGCCGCGCAGGACCCCCGCCCCGTGCTGGCATGGGGACTCACGGCAGCCGGTGCGGTGTTCCTCGTGCTGGGGGTCACCGGCTGAACCAGGATGAAGTGCAGGTATTGCCGCTCAGAGGGTGAGATGTGGCAAAAACTGCACTTTTTCCTGGGGACGGTTGCTGTGGAGGGCCTCACCGCGCCGGCCGGGACGGGGCTGGTCAGGCCTCCGCGGGCTCCGCGTCCGAGATCTTCTCCCCGCGGCGCTCGGCCATGAGCAGCTCCCACGTGCGGACCAGGCGGGGGAGCGAGATGATCGCGAGCCCGCCCAGCATGTTGAACGGGATGACCCACGCGAACCAGCCGAGCCAGTCCAGGTAGGAGTAGTCCCACCCGGCGTGCATGGCTCCGAAGATCACGATCGAGTTCAGCGCTCCGTGGAGCATGCCGAGGCCCACCACCAGGAAACCGCCGATCAGGGAGATCACGGCGGTCATCATGTCGCTGTTCGTGCCCTGCTGCATGCGGGTCATCAGGGTGATGGTGGACCCGGCCAGCAGTGCGAGGCACACGGTCTCCGTGCCGAAGCCGTCCGAGACGTACCCGGTGGCCACCTCCACGAGCGTGGCGGAGAAGTCCGGGAACGCGGCAACCACCACCCACATGAACGCCCACCCGCCCACCAGGTTGGTCACCAGGATCACGACCCACAGCCGCAGCAGTGTCCACCAGGTGCCGTGCCCGGCCACCACCGCGTTGATGGGCAGCAGGAAGTCCTCCGTGAACAGCTCGGAGTGGGCCAGGCGCAGGGCCAGCAGCCCGATGCCGAACGCCGTTCCCGCCAGCAGTTTGGAGCCGGTGGCATCCATGACGGCGAGCATGGCCATGATGCCGAGACCCACGTCGATCCCGCCGAACAGCCCGGTGACCACCAGTGCCCGCCACGTGCGGTGCAACCGGTCCGTGCCCTCCTGGACGGTGTTCTTGAACCCCTCGACCAGCTCGTCCTCGAGGGGCTGGTCCGTGCGCCCCGAGGAACGCCGTGCGGTCTCACTGTCTCGGGTGGCGGCCATGGAGTTCACCGTAGGACACGGCAGCCACCCCGGGGCGTGCCCGCACCGCCGCACACGGTGTGCATTGGCGGAGCAAACGCAGTATGGGCGCCGGATTTCTGCACTAACGGAGCACATGCACCGGGCGTCCAGGGATGCCCGGGCCTGCTCCAGAGGTGCCCGGGCCTGCTCCGGGGACGTTTCGGGGGTGGCCCGCACTCAGCCCTTGCCGGTGAACTCCGGCTTGCGCTTCTCCTGGAAAGCCTTGAAGCCCTCGCGGTAGTCGGCAGTGGCGCACAGGGCGGTCTGCGCGGCGTTCTCCGCGGCCATGGACTCCCACAGCCCGATCCGCTGGTCCCGGATCTGTGCCACGAGCTCCTTGGACGCCACGAACGCCTGCGTGGCCCCGTCGGCGGCACGGCGCACCCGCGTGAGCGTGAAGTCCATGAGCTCCTCCGCGGGCACCGCGCGGGAGAACAGACCGGACGCCACGGCCTCCGCGCCGCTCATGAGCTCGGCGGTGTAGATGAGGTCCAGCGTGCGGTGGGCCCCCAGTCGCTCGGTGAACAGCGCGTGCCCGCCGGAGTCCAGCGTGGCCCCGAGATTCGCGAAGGGGGACCCGATCTTGGCGTTCTCCGCCACGTAGACCACGTCCGTGGCGATCGCCAGGCCCAGCCCCACACCCAGGCACGCCCCCTGCACCGCCGCGAACGTGGGCGCGGGGAACGCGGACATCCGCTGCAGCAGGGGTTGCAGGGTGCCGGTGAGGTAGCCCTCGGTGTCGTCCGTGGCCGGATCCACCCCGGAGATGTCCCGGCCCGCGCAGAAGCCCCGGCCCTCACCCGTGAGCAGCAGCGCCCGCACACCGGCCGCCTCCGCCTCGGTGTAGGCATCCGTCAGCCCGCGCAGCGCGGAGACGTCCAGCGAGTTCATCTTCTGGGGTGCGTTGAGCACCACGTGGGCAATCTCGTCCTCGATGGTCAGGTCGATCACGGTGTTCTCCTCGGGGTTGGGGTCTCGGCGGGGTGCGGTGGGCGCTGGCTGACAGGGCGGCGTCGTTCCGGCTCAGCAGGCCCGCGCACCGACACCGCATGGCAGCCGCATACGCGCCGCGTCCGCACGGTGCGCGCACCACGCGAGCGGGCAGGTACGGCGACGACGCCGCCCGGGTGCCGGTGCGGCGTCGTCGTCAGAGGGGTGGGTCAGGCGTCGAAGTCCACGGCGAGCTCGTCCGAGGTGGGGCGGGTCTGGCACGTGAGCACGTAGCCGGCGTCCACCTCGTCCTTCTCGAGCGCGAAGTTCTCCTCCATCTCGAACTCGCCCCTGGTGACCTTGGCGCGGCACGTGCCGCAGACGCCGCCGGCGCACGCGAAGGGGACGTCCGGGCGCACGCGCAGTGCGGCGTTGAGCACGGTCTCCGCGGCGGACTTGGGGGACTCCACCTGGGCTGAGGTGCCGTCCAGGTTGAAGACGATCGTGTAGTTCTCGCCCTTGGGGTCGGCCACGACGGGGCGGCCCTGCTGGCCCTGGGGTGCGGTGGGCTTGCCCGTGGTGAACAGCTCGAAGCGCACGCGGGACTCGTCCACGCCGCGCTCCTTGAGGACGTCCCGGCACAGCTGCACGAGCTCGAACGGGCCGCACAGGAACCACTCGTCCGCGGAGTCCACCTGGATCACGCGGTCCAGCAGCTCCTCGAGCTTGTCGTGGTCGATCCGCCCGGACATCAGCGGCGAGATCCGCTGCTCTCGGGACAGCACGTGGTGCACGGCCAGGCGTGCGGGGTACTTGTCCTTGAGGTCGCCCAGCTCCTCGGCGAACATCACGTCCATGGAGGAGCGGTTCGCGTAGATCACGTCCATCTGGGCGGTGTCCGATGCGCGCAGCAGGGCGCGGGCGATCGCCATGATGGGGGTGATCCCGGAACCGGCGGCGAAGGCGACCAGGTGCACGTTGCGCTTCTTGGCCACCTCCTTCTCCGCGAGCTTCTCGGGGTCGTTCATGGAGGTGATGTTGACCTTGGAGGTGAACGCGCCCTGCGGGTTCATCACGTCCAGGGTGTCCCCGGCGGCCAGCTGCTCGTTGGCCCACGTGGAGAACACGCCGCCCATGTCCTTCTTGATGGCCACGCGGATCTCACCGGGGGTGGGATCGGCGCAGATGGAGTAGGACCGGCGCACCTCGTGGCCGTTGATCTGCGCGCGGATGGCCACGTACTGACCCGGGAGGTAGTCGTAGTCCGCCACGAGGTCCTCGGGCACGTCGAACGTGACCTCCACGGAGTCGGAGGTCAGCTTGCGCACCTCGGAGACCGTGAGGGTGTTGAACACGGCACGGCGCCTGCCGCCGCCCGCGCTGGCCTCGGTGGCGTCCTCCAGCGTGGAGGTGTCCGCGGTTTCGCTCATGATCAGTGCACCTTGAAGTAGTCGAAGGGTTCTTTGCAGTCGTCGCAGACCCACAGGGCCTTGCAGGACGTGGACCCGAAGCGGGTCATCTCGTGGGTGCGCAGGGACTCGCAGCGCGGGCACTTCACGGCCAGGCTCAGCCGCACGGGCCCGGAGTTGTGACCGGCGGCGGTGCGCCCGGTGGGAGGCGCGATGCCGTACTCGTTGAGCTTGGCGCGGCCCTCGGCGGACATCCAGTCCGTGGTCCACGCCGGGCGCAGCACCTGCACCACGCGCACGTTCTCGTAGCCGGCGGCCGTCACGGCCGCCTCGAGGTCCGCGGCCATGGTGTCCATGGCGGGGCACCCGGAGTAGGTGGGGGTGATCACCACCACCGTCTCGTCCTGCCCGGCCACGGCGTCCCGCAGCACCCCGAGGTCCTCGAGCGTGAGCACGGGGATCTCCGGGTCGCACACGGTGGCGGCGACGTCCCACAGGGCGGCGTCGGCCGGGTCGTCCGGGCGCTGCGAGGGCCCCAGGGGGACCTCACGGGGTGCCACGCCACCGGTGGGCGGCAGGGAACGGGGCGGAACGCGGGAGAACACGGAACTCACCACGTGGCGCCGGGATGCTGGCGGGCGAGCCACTGCATCTCGGCGAGGATGTACCCGCGGTACTCGGAATACGCGCCGTCACGGGGCTCCGCGGAGAGCCGGGCCTGGGCCACGTTGGGGACCTCGAGCTCGGCCTCGGCCAGCAGCGCGGTCACGCGGTCCATGGTCCGCTCGCGCAGCGTGGAGGGGCGCACGGCCACGCCCTCGAGCTCGTCGTGCAGCGGCTCGTCCGCGAACAGCTCGTCCAGGTAGGGCCACATGTAGTAGAGCCCGTCCTGGATGCGCCGCTTGGACTCCTCGGTGCCGAGGCCCAGGCGCAGGATCCACTGGGCCGCGTGGTCCTGGTGGTACTCCACCTCCTTGAGGGCCTTGTCGGCGATCGCTGCAAGGGTCTGGTCCGTGGAGGACTGCAGCGCGGAGTAGAGCTCGTACTGGTAGAAGGAGAACAGCAGCTGACGCGCGATGGTCTGGCCGAAGTCCCCGTTCTCCTGCTCCACGAGGCGCACGGAGCGGAACTCCTCCTCGTTGCGGAAGTACGCGAGCTCGTCCTCGGTCTTGCCCCATGCGGAGCCCGCGTAGGTCAGCAGGAACCGGGCGTGGCCGATGAGGTCCAGCGCGATGTTGCCCAGCGCGATGTCCTCCTCGAGCTCGGGTGCCCGCGAGATCCACCAGCCCAGACGCTGGGACAGCATCAGGGCGTCGTCGCCGAGCCGCAGCGCGTACTGGGCCACGGCCTCGGGGGCCCTTCCGCCGGTCTCCGCGATGTCCTCGGCGGTGATGGCGACGCCCGCGGACTGCTTGGTGGCGGAGTCGTGGGAGGCGAACGCGCTCACAGGTGCTTCACCCCTTCGCTCTTGGTGTAGTACGTGGCGTGGCGGTAGCTCTTGCCCTGCGCGGACTCGAAGTAGCCGCCCTTGGAATCCGGGTCCGAGGCGGTGATGGCGTCCGCGGGGACCACCCACACGCTCGTGCCCTCGTTGCGCCGGGTGTAGAGGTCACGCGCGTTGCGCACTGCCATGGTGGCGTCCGGGGCGTGCAGCGAGCCCGCGTGCACGTGGGACAGCCCGCGCGAGGAGCGCACGAAGACCTCCCACAGGGGCCAGTTGCCGTTCTGGTTCTCGCTCATGCTCACGCTCCGATCAGCTCGGCGGAGCCGCGGCCCGCCATGACGGTGAAGTCCTCGTTCGCGTCCTCCTGGGACGACGACGTCGCAGCCTCCGCGGCCTCGCGCGCCTGTCGCTGGGCGTAGGCCTCGGCGGCCTCGCGCACCCACGCGCCGTTGGCGTGCGCCTCGCGGCGGCGCTTCATGCGCTGGACGTTGCAAGGCCCGGAGCCCTTGATCACGGACATGAACTCGTTCCAGTCCAGCTGGCCGTAGTCGTAGTGCCCGCGCTCCTCGTTCCACTTCAGGTCCGGGTCCGGCAGGGTCAGGCCCAGGGCCTCGGCCTGCGGGACGATCATGTCCACGAAGCGCTGGCGCAGCTCGTCGTTGGAGAAGCGCTTGATGTTCCACTCCATGGACTGCTGGGAGTTGGGGGAGTCGGCGTCCGGGGGGCCGAACATCTGCAGGGCGGGGCCGTAGAAGCGGTTCACGGCGTCCTGCGCCATCTGCTTCTGGGCCTCGGTGCCGTGGGAGAGCTCGTAGAGGATCTCCCAGCCCTGGCGCTGGTGGAAGGACTCCTCCTTGCAGATGCGCACCATCGCGCGGCCGTAGGGGCCGTAGGAGGCACGGCACAGCGGGACCTGGTTGCAGATCGCGGCGCCGTCCACGAGCCAGCCGATCGCACCCATGTCGGCCCACGTGCGGGCCGGGTAGTTGAAGATCGAGGAGTACTTGGCCTTGCCGCTGAGCAGCTGCTCGTTGAGCACGGAGCGGGGAGTGCCCAGGGTCTCCGCGGCGGAGTAGAGGTACAGCCCGTGGCCGGCCTCGTCCTGGACCTTGGCCATCAGCACGGCCTTGCGCTTGAGGCTCGGGGCGCGGGTGATCCAGTTGGCCTCCGGCTGCATGCCGATGATCTCGGAGTGCGCGTGCTGGGAGACCTGGCGGGTCAGGCTCTTCCGGTAGGCCTTGGGCATCCAGTCGCGGGGCTCCACGCGGGAGTCCTCGCTGAGGAGGTGGTCGAAGTGCTGCTGCTCGGCGGTGGTCGCCTGGTCCGCAGTGGTGGTCTGCTCAGTCATGGTGTGTCCTCGGTTCACGGGTGAGATGGGAGCGGAGGATGAACTCTGTACGCTGCCGACGATAATAACTGACCGCTCGTTCAGAATATAGACCCCCAGCGTGGCCGTCAACACATTTTCCGCCCCCGGTCAGGGGGTGCGTCAACGGTGACGGCGCTGCAACGGAGCGGGGACTGGTTGACACACGTCACAATTCGCGGTTGTCTACTGACCGATCGTTCTGAAAATCGGAAGGAGCTCCCCGGTGCCACATCATCCGGTGCTCACGGGGGATCGAGCCTCCGAGTGGCTGGGCATCACCGTGCAGCGTGCTGACCCCGGGCACTGCGTGATCTCCATGCTCGTGCGCGACGAGATGCTCAACGGCTTCGGGATCGCCCACGGCGGCATGATCTTCGCCCTGGCCGACTCCTGCTTCGCCATGACCTGCAACGACCCCGACCCCGACGGCACCTCCATGACGGTGGCGCAGGGCGTGGACATCAACTTCCTCAGCTCCGCACAGCCCGGTCAGACCCTGGTGGCGGAGGGCCGCCAGATCGCCACCACCGGACGCAGCGGCCTGTGCGACATCACCGTCACCACCCAGGAAGGGGACGTGATCGCCCAGTTCCGCGGCCGCAGCCGCACCGTGCCCCTTCGCCAGAAAGCGTGAATCCCATGACGTCGTGCTCCGCCCCCAACCCGTACCGGCCCGAGGCCTCGCAGGATCCGACCCAGCCGGATCCCGAGGAGCTGATGAGCCGGGACCAGATCGAGGCCCTGCAGACCGAGCGGCTGAACTGGACCCTGCACTACGCGTACGAGAACGTCCCCGCGTACAAGGAGCTCTTCGACGAGCACGGCGTGCACCCGGACGACTTCCGCGAGCTGGAGGACCTGGCCAAGTTCCCGTACACGGACAAGGAGTTCCTGCGGAAGGCCTACCCGTTCAAGTCCTTCGCCACGCCGATGTCCGAGATCCGCCGGATCCACGCGTCGTCGGGCACCACAGGCCAGCCCACCGTGGTGGCCTACACCGAGGACGACCTGCTCACCTGGGGCTCCCTGGTGGCCCGCTGCTTCCGGATGTCCGGGATCAAGCCGGGGGACAAGGTGCACAACGCGTACGGCTACGGCCTGTTCACCGGTGGCCTGGGCGCCCACTACGGCGCGGAGCGCTTGGGCTGCGCCGTGATCCCGATGTCCGGCGGACAGACCGAGAAGCAGGTGCAGCTGATCCGGGACTTCGAGCCCGAGGCCATTCTCTCCACGCCCACCTACCTGCTCACCATTGCGGACGGGTTCCGCAAGCTGGGCTTCGACCCGCGGGAGACGTCCCTCAAGCACGCTGTTCTGGGTGCGGAGCCGTGGACCGAGGAGATGCGCCACGAGATCGAGAAGACCTTCGACATCACCGCGTGCGACATCTACGGGCTGTCCGAGGTCATGGGCCCCGGCGTGGCCGGCGAGTCCTTCGAGACCAAGGACGGCTCGCACATCTGGGAGGACCACTTCCGCCCGGAGATCATCGACCCGTTCGACGACACCGTGCTGCCCACGGGCCGCCCCGGAGAGCTGGTGTTCACGGCCCTGACCAAGCAGGCGCTGCCGATCATCCGCTACCGCACCCACGACCTCACCCGTCTGCTCCCGGGCACCGCGCGTCCCGGGCACCGCCGCATGGGCCGCATCACGGGCCGCTCGGACGACATGATCATCCTGCGCGGCGTGAACCTCTTCCCGTCCCAGATCGAGGAGCTCGCGCTGAAGATCCCGGCGCTGTCCCCGCACTTCACGCTGGAGATCACCCGGCCGAACCGCATGGACCAGATGACCATCCACATCGAGCGCCGCGAGGACGCCACGGTGGAGGAGGCCCAGGAGGCCGGGCGCGCGCTGCAGCACGAGATCAAGACCAAGATCGGTTCCAGCGCGGCCATCGACATCGCGGAGCCCGGCACCCTGGAGCGTTCCTCGGGCAAGCTGCGCCGCGTGTACGACCGCCGCGACAAGTAGCCCGCGCGGTGCCGCCGGTCGTCCGCGGGGCGGGTGCCGGGTGACGAGCCGGTAATCTGAACATCCCGTCCCCCGGAAGATCGAGGCCCACGCCCATGTCCCCCGAGCGCACCGCCACCGCCGACGACGCCGCTGCCGCACCCCGGCGCGGCCGTCCCGGCTACGACCGCGAGACCCTGCTGTCCGTGTGCGTGGACGTGTTCAACCGCTACGGCTACGACGCCACGTCCATGGGGATGCTGTCCAAGCACCTGGGGATCTCCAAGTCCGCGATCTACCACCACGTGGAGTCCAAGGAGGAGATCCTGGGGCAGGCCCTGGACCGTGCCCTGGACGCCCTCGAGGCGGTGTTCGCGGAGGTCCTGGCGAGCGACAGCGGTCCCGTGGTCAAGCTCGAACGGATCCTGGACGGCTCCGTGCGGGTGCTCGTGGCGCAGATGCCCTACGTGACGCTGCTGCTGCGGCTGCGCGGGAACTCGGAGGTCGAGGAGGCGGCGCTGCAGCGGCGTCGTACCCTGACCCGCAACCTGGAGGACCTGGTGCGTGAGGCCCAGGAACTGGGCGAGCTGCGCTCGGACATCTCCGGGAAGTCCGCGCCGCGGCTGATGCTGGGGATGGTCAACTCGATCGTGGACTGGTACCAGCCCGGGCGCTCCGGCACGGTGGACCAGCTGGCCGCAACCGTGGTGACCATGGTCTTCGCGGGTCTGCGGGCGTAGTCCGCGCTCCCACCGAGGGCAGGCGCCCGCACCCGCCTAGGGTGAGCTCATGGACATCTCCCGTTTCCGAGATATCGACTCCGCGGCACTGATCCGGCTGTACGACGCCGTGGGGTGGAGCTCCTACACGCGGCGCCCCGAGGACTTCGGGCCCATGATCCGCAACGCGTGGCTGGTCATCTCCGCCTGGGACGCGGGGGAGCTGGTGGGCCTGGTCCGGGTCGTCGGCGATGGAGTGACGGTTGCCTACATCCAGGACCTTCTGGTGCACCCGACCCACCAGCGCCAGGGCATCGGACGCGCGCTGCTCACCGAGGTGCTGGCCGAGACGCCCCACATCCGCCAGGTCTACATCACCACGGACGACGCCGCTGGGAACAGCCACGTGGTTGCGCTCTACCGCTCCCTGGGCTTCCGCCCCACCCCGGACCTGGGCTGCACCACGCTCGCGATCATGCGCTGAGCGGGCCCGCCCGCCAGGAAGGCTGCCCGGCAGTGCACGCGCGGCGGCCGTCGGCACACGCTGAGGCCCCGCGACGCGTCGTCGCGGGGCCTCAGCGTTCAGGTGCGGTCCGGTGTGTCAGCGGAACCCGCGCTGGGGCTCAGGCCTCCCGCACGGGCCACTGCTTGGCCACCAGGGTGAGGACGTCGTAGGTGGCCACGATCTCGTCCTTCTGGTTGGTCAGGCGGGCGTCCCACGCCACTTCGCCGTACTCGTCCGTGACGCGCGGGGTGATCTTCTTGGCGGTCAGGGTCACGCGGATGGCGTCGTCGTAGGTCACCGGGGTGATGAAGCGCAGGTTCTCCAGTCCGTAGTTGGCGAGCACGGGCCCCGGGGCGGGCTCCACGAAGAGCCCCGCGGCCCAGGAGACCAGCAGGTAGCCGTGGGCCACGCGGCGCGGGAAGAACGGGTTGGCCGTGGCGGCCTCCTCGTCCGTGTGCGCGTAGAAGGTGTCCCCGGTCTTGTCCGCGAACTCCAGGATGTCGTCGAGCTTCACGGTGCGCAGGTCCGAGACGAACTGGTCCCCGATCCGCAGGGTCTCCAGGGACTTGCGGAAGGGGTGCTCGCCCGTGCCGTTCTCCACGTCCTCGCGGGTCACGGTGTTGGCGGTGGCACCCCAGTGCCACTGACCGGTGATGCCGGTGAGCAGGTCCGGGGAGCCCTGCACGGCGGTGCGCTGCATGTAGTGCTTCACGGCGCGCACGCCGCCCAGCTCCTCGCCGCCGCCGGCACGGCCGGGTCCGCCGTGCACCAGGTGGGGCACGGGCGAGCCGTGACCGGTGGAGGTCTTGGCATCGTCGCGGTCCAGGAACAGCACGCGCCCGTGGTGGGCGCCGATCCCGGACGCGAACTGCGCGGCGAGCTCGGGGGAGTGGGTGCACACGGTGGCCACCAGGGAACCGCCGCCCAGGGCGGCGATCTCCACGGCGTCCGCCACGTCACCCGAGTAGCCGAGCACGGAGGTGACCGGGCCGAACGCCTCGACCTCGTGCACGGCGGGGGTGCGGGCGTCGTCGAACGAGAGCAGGGTGACGGGGAAGAACGCGCCGTCCTGGGGCACGGAGGACAGCTCCTCGGGCCCGCCCAGCTCCACCGTGGCTCCGGCGTCGATCAGGGTGCGCACGGAGCGCAGCACCTCGGAGGCCTGGTCCTCGGACGCGAGCGGGCCCACGGTGGTGGCGGGGTCCCGGGGATCGCCCACCACGCCGCGTTGCGCGACGCGCTCCTTCAGGGCCGCGACCACGGCCGGCTTGATCTCCTGCGGGACGATCACGCGGCGGACGGCCGTGCACTTCTGACCGGCCTTGGCGGTGATCTCCAGGACCACGGACTTCACGAACGCCTCGAACTCGGGGGAGTCCTCGGTGACGTCCGGGGCCATGATGGCGGCGTTGAGGGAGTCGGTCTCCGCGGTGAAGCGCACGCCCTTCTCCTGCACATGGCTGTGCGCGCGCAGGGACCGGGCGGTGGCGGCGGAACCGGTGAACGCCACGTGGTCCCGGGCGTCCAGGTGGTCCAGCAGGTCCCGGGCGGAGCCGGAAATGAGCTGCAGGGAACCCTCCGGCAGCAGCCCGGAGTCCAGCATGAGCCGCACGCACGCCTCGGTCACGTACCCGGTGGGGGTCGCGGGCTTCACAATGGTGGGCACCCCGGCGATGAACGCGGGCGCGAACTTCTCGAGCATGCCCCACACGGGGAAGTTGAACGCGTTGATCTGCACGGCCACGCCGGGCAGCCGGGTGTAGATGTGCTCGCCCAGGAACGAGCCGTCCCGGGAGAGCTGCTCCACGGCGCCGTCCACGATCACGTTCGCGTTGGGCAGCTCGCGGCGCCCCTTGGAGGAGAACGTGAACAGCGTGCCGATGCCGCCGTCGATGTCGATCAGGTGGTCCTTGGCCGTGGCACCCGTGGCGTAGGAGATCTCGTACAGCTCCTCCTTGTGCTCCCCGAGGTACTGGGCCAGCTGCTTGAGGATCAGCGCGCGGTCGTGGATGCGCAGCTGCCCGAGCGAGGCCTGCCCCACGGTGCGCGCGTACTCCACGGCCCCGGCGGTGTCGATCCCGTCCGTGCTCACGCGCGCCACGAGCTCGCCGGTGGTGGCATTGCACACGTCTGCGACCCTCTGCGGGTCCTCCGGGCGCCACCAGGCACCCTTCACGAAGCTGGGCAGGATCTGCGGCTGCGGGGTGTCGATTGCCTGGTTCTGGGTGCTCACGCGGGGTCCTCCGGACTGTCGCGGCCGTTAGCCGAACGATCGGTCAGTATTGCCCCCAGGATAACCTAGGTCACACAGGCACACCATGGCCGTCACCCGGGTTGACCGCTCACGACGCCGCTCGGCGGCCTTTCCTGCGCAACGCACCCGGGCGGCGTCGTGGGCCCGGTGGGCCCGTGACGACGCGGAGGCCAGCAACGGCAGAGGCCGATGACGACAGCGACTCGACAAGGACGAGAGACGCGGAACGAAGGAGCAGATATGCACGAGGATCCCACCCCCGCGGACGCACGCGTGGAGAACGAGCCGCGCGCGGCGTCGTCGGACGAGCAGAAGGGCAGGGCGTTCGACCCCTGGAACATCGAGCTGGGCGAGCTGGACCGGAAGATGGGCGTGGAGGTGGAGGAGCAGTCCGCCGAGCGGATCGTGGCCACCATGCCCGTGGCGGGAAACCGGCAGTCCCTGGGGCTGCTGCACGGCGGGGCGTCCGTGGCGCTCGGGGAGATGCTGGGCTCGTGGGCCGCGGTGATCCACGGCTCCACCATGGGCAAGGTGGCCGTGGGCGTGGACATCAACGCCACCCACCACGCCTCCGCCACGAGCGGGCGGGTGCGCGGCGTGGCCACCGCCATCCGGCTGGGCCGCACCATGACCAGCCACGAGGTGGTCATCACGCACATCGACACCGGCCGCCGGCTGTGCACGGTGCGGATCACCAACTTCCTCAAGGACGCGCCGAGCTCCTGAGACCGGGCACACGTCAAGCGCCCCGGCGCCGCAGGGTTGCGGTGCCGGGGCGCTTGGTCGTCCGCGGGAGGGCTGAGGAGCCCCTCGGAGCGGACGAGGTGAACGCGGGGGCCGGGGTGCGAAGTCAAAGGCCCCAATGACCGTGCTGCGACCCCCGCGGGTCCGGATCAGTCCGTGGCCGCCGGGCGGCTCAGAACTGGGCGCTCTCGGTGGAGCCCTTGAGCGCGATGGTGGAGGAGTTCGGGTTGACCACCTGGGAGACCAGGTCGAAGTAGCCGGTGCCCACCTCGCGCTGGTGCTTGGTGGCGGTGTACCCGCGCTCCTCGGCGGCGAACTCGCGCTCCTGCAGCTCCACGTACGCGCTCATCTGGTTGCGGGCGTAGCCGTGGGCCAGGTCGAACATAGAGTAGTTCAGGGCGTGGAAGCCCGCCAGGGTGATGAACTGGAAGCGGAAGCCCATGGCGGCCAGCTCGCGCTGGAACTTGGCAATCGTGTCGTCGTCCAGGTGCTTCTTCCAGTTGAAGGACGGCGAGCAGTTGTACGCCAGCATCTGGTCCGGGAACTCCTCGTGGACGGCCTCCGCGAACTGCTTGGCGAGTTCGAGGTCCGGGGTGCCGGTCTCCATCCAGATGAGGTCGGAGTACGGCGCGTACGCCTTGGCTCGGGCGATGCAGGGCTCGATGCCGTTGCGGACCTTGTAGAAGCCCTCCGCGGTGCGCTCGCCGGTGATGAACTCGGCGTCCTGCTCGTCGATGTCCGAGGTGATCAGGGTGGCGGCCTCGGCGTCCGTGCGGGCAATGATGATGCTGGGCACGTCCTCCACGTCCGCCGCGAGGCGGGCCGCGTTGAGGGTGCGGATGTGCTGCTGGGTGGGGATCAGCACCTTGCCGCCCAGGTGGCCGCACTTCTTCTCGGAGGCCAGCTGGTCCTCCCAGTGCACGCCCGCCGCACCGGCGTCGATCATGGACTTCATGAGCTCGAACGCGTTGAGCGGTCCGCCAAAGCCGGCCTCCGCGTCCGCGACGATCGGCGCCATCCAGTTCTCCACGGTGTGAACGTCCTCGGCGTGCTCGATCTGGTCCGCACGCTTGAGCGCGTTGTTGATCCGGCGCACCACCTGGGGAACCGAGTTCGCCGGGTAGAGGGACTGGTCCGGGTAGGTCTGGCCCGCCAGGTTGGCGTCACCGGCCACCTGCCAGCCGGAGAGGTAGATGGCCTTCAGGCCCGCCTTGACCTGCTGGACCGCCTGGTTGCCGGTCAGAGCGCCCAGAGCATTGATGTAATCCTCCGAGTTGAGCAGGTACCAGAGGCGCTCCGCCCCGCGGCGGGCGTTGGTGTGCTCTTCTCGAAAGGAGCCCTGCAGACGCAGGACCTCCTCGGGCGCGTAGTCACGGGTCACACCCGCCCAGCGCGGGTTCTCCTCCCAATCACGGGCCAGTTCGGCGGCGCTGCGGAGGTTGCTGTTCTCGTTGCTCATCTCGGTCTCCTTTGATCGTTCGAGCCGGCGGACTGGGTAGAAGCTCCGCACGGGTAACTTGATGTGTTCTACTTTTGCCGCGATCTGCACCCCTGCAAAGGGGTTTTCCAGGTGAAGAATCGTGTTTCTTCACGTCTGAGAAAATTGGTTCTAAACTCGGGGTATGACCCCGACCACAGGCCCCCGCAGACGGCGTCGCACCGCCGACGCCGCTCCCTCCCCCTCCGCAGCCGGACCCACGAGCTCCGCGGCCACCGCCGGGCGCACCCCCGCGGACACCTCCGGGCGGACAACCCCCGCCGTGCGCGGCACCGCGGGCGCGCGGACCTCCTCGGCGGCCTCCATCGGCCGGGACGGCAGGGGTGCCGAGCGCGGGACAGCCGGCGCCGCGGCGTCGTCCTCCGGGGCCCGCGACGGCCTGCGGGGCGCACGCGCCGGAGCGGGAACCGGTGCGGGCGGGCGCACGCAGGCCCCGGTGCCGCCGGAGGAGGCGGGGGACCCCACGGACCCGATCGTGCTGGGGCGCCGCATCCGGTACCGCCGCAAGCGGCTGCGCATCACCCTGGAGGAGCTCGCGCGCACGGTGGGCATCGCGCCCAGTGCGCTGTCCCTGATCGAGAACGGCAAGCGCGAGCCCAAGCTCAGCACCCTCTCGGCCCTGGCCGGCGCGCTGGACATGGGTGTGGAGCAGCTGCTCGGGTCCAAGGCGCCGTCCCGCCGCATGGAGCTGGAGATCCAGGTGGAGCGGGCGCAGCGCGGACCCATGTACGCGGCCCTCGGGCTGCCCACCGTGCGCGTGGGCCCGGGCATGAGCACCGAGACGCTCGAGGCGCTCGCGGCCCTGCAGCAGCAGCTCGGCCAGCGATTGGAGGAGCAGGCCGCCACCCCGGAGGAGGCCCGGCGCGCCAACACCCAGCTGCGCGCGCGGATGCAGGGCGTGAACAACTACTTCGAGCGCATCGAGACCATGGCCGCGGAGCTGCTGGCCGCGATCAAGCACACGGGCGGGCCGCTGTCCGAGCACCACATCTCCCGGCTCGTGGAGCACGTGGGCTTCGAGATCCACCAGGTCCCGGACCTGCCGCACTCCACGCGCTCCGTCACGGACCTGCGCAACCGGCGGTTCTACCTGCCCACCTCCGCCGGGGCGGGCTCCCCGTGGTCCGTGCTGCTGCAGGCCGTGGGGCACCACCTGCTGGAGCACCGCCGGCCGGCGGACTACGGCGAGTTCCTGGAGCAGCGCGTGGAGACCAACTATTTCGCCGCGGCGCTGATGATCCCGGAGGCCTCTGCCGTGGACCTGCTCGCCCGCGCCAAGTCCCAGCGGGAGCTGTCCGTGGACGACCTCCGTGACGCGTTCGCGGTGTCCCACGAGACCGCCGCGCACCGGATGACCAACCTGATGACCCACCACTTCGACATCCCCACGCACTTCGAGAAGGTGCACTCCTCCGGGATCATCCACAAGGCGTGGCAGAACGACGGCCTGCAGTTCCCCACCGACCACAGCGGTGCCGTGGAGGGCCAGCGCGCGTGCCGGTTCTTCTCCGCGCGCCAGGCGTTCTCGGGCACCAACCGGCTGCTGTCCCACTTCCAGTACACGGACACCCCGCACGGCACGTACTGGTGCTCGGCGCGTGTGGAGGGCTCCGAGCACGGCGAGTTCTCCATCTCCTTCGGGGTCCCCTACGAGCACGTCAAGTGGTTCCGCGGCCGCGCCGCCGACTACCGCCGCACCTCCACGTGCCCGGACCCCGCGTGCTGCCAGCAGCCCTCCCCGGCTCTCGCGGACCAGTGGGAGGGACAGGCCTGGCCCTCGGCGCGCCCGGCCACCCACATGCTCGCGGCCATGCCCGCGGGCGCGTTCCCCGGTGTGGACGAGACCGAGGTGTTCCGCTTCCTGCAGCGCCACGCGCCCACCGTTGAACTGGATGCGGACCTCGCGTAACGTCCATCACGTTCCTACTGCCGCGTAGCCTGCCGTCCGCGTGCCCGTGGATGCCCCGTCCCGGGGCGCCGTGGGGCCCGCCACCACCGGACCGCCCCCGGGGGACGACGACGCCGCGCGGCCCCGTTCGTGACGAAAGGCCAGTCCCATGAGCATCTCCACGTGCGACCTCTACGACGAGCGCGGCGACGAGCTGCAGTCCGTGACCACCCAGTTCATCTCGGTGGGCGGTGTCCACCGGTTCACCGGCCCCATCCGCACGGTGCGCTGCTTCGAGTCCAACGTGGACGTCAAGAAGCTGGTGGCCACCCCTGGTGAGGGCGCGGTGCTCGTGGTGGACGGGCAGGGCTCCATGAACTGCGCGCTGCTGGGCGACAACGTGGCCCGCACCGCCATGCAGAACGGCTGGGCCGGTCTGGTGATCAACGCCCCCGTGCGGGACCGGGTGGAGCTCGGCACCCTGGAGATCGGCGTCAAGGCGCTGGGCACCAACCCCCGCAAGTCCTCCCCCAACGACTTCGGGGAGACGGACGTGATCCTCAACTTCGGCGGCGTGACCTTCCGCCCCGGCAAGACCCTGTGGGCGGACGAGGACGGGATCCTCGTGGAGCGCTGACCCCCGAGCCCGGTGCGGGCGCAGATCCGTCAGTGCGGCGTCGTCGTTCTCTGCCGCTGGGTGCTCGGGGACGCTGCCTCGCGCGCGGCCTGCCGCGGCGTCGACGAGGTGGATCCGGCCCCCGGGTCGGAGCCGGGAGCACTCGCGCCGCGGGCGCAGTTCCGTTGCCGAGCACGCAGCACGGGCGCGCCCCCGAGGGGGCGCGCCCGTGCTGTACGTAGGAAGCCAACCGTGCCTACTTCTTCAGCACGAACGTGGAACCGTTCCAGATGTACTCCAGGGTCTTCCCGTTCGGTGCCCCACCAGGGGCCACGTCCTTGATGAGGATGGTGGGCTCGCCGGAGGCATCGATCGTCAGCCCCGCCGGGTTGGTCGGGTACGGCGTGATGACGTTTGCCTCGGGGATGGTGCCGTTGGACGAGTAGCCCTCGTCAGTGGGTGAGATCACCGTGACACCCTCGCCGGAACTGAGGTACAGGTTGCCGTACTTATCCACCGGGGTGCCTCCTGCCACGTCCCACACCTGGTCCCCGATCATGGGGGCCGGTCCGAACGACACCAGGGTGGTTGCATCCCGGTTGACCTCGTAGTTCACGGGGGTGTTGCCCTGGTAGACCGCAAAGCTGGACTGCTTGCCCTGGGGTGCGGTGTCGGCGTGGGTCACACGTTCGTAGGACACGACCTCCATGGGCCCGTACGCGGGGTGGTTCATCTGGAACCGCCCCGTCGCGGTGCACACCCCGGCGCAGGGGTCCTCAACGGCGGGAAGTGTGGAGCGGATGGGGGCGGTGCTCGAGGACGGCTGCGCCGACTGCGCCGACTGCGCCGGTGCCGTGTGCACCGCGCTCTGGGTCCCCTCGCTCTGGTTCGCCGCCTGGGTGCTCGGCACGGCGCTCAGGGTGCTGCTCGCCGGGGCGGCGGTGCTCGCGGCGGGCAACGACGCGGTGTCGGCGGTCTGCGAGGGGTCGCTTCCCTAGGCGCACCCCAGGAGCAGCGGGGTGGCCAGGACGGCGGCGGTCAGCGTCTTGGTCTTCGTGGAGTGCGTCTCAATCACCTCTCGGCTGCGGAGATCTCTGTGATCGCCAGTACCTCCACCCTCCGCCAGATGATTTGCTATTGCAACCGGCCGTGATCGGATCGTGACCGGTTCTTCTCGAGGGGGCGGGACGGCCGCCGAGCACCCTGGCCCTCGCGCACACGGGAAGCGGCCCCGCCGCAGCGGGACCGCTCCTCTCGTCATCCGGGTCGGGCGCCGGCGGCCGGGTTGCGGGCTACTTCTTGACCACGAACTGGGAGCCGTTCCACGTCCACTTCACCGTCTCGCCGGTGTACACGTGGTCCTTGCCCAGAACCTTCTGGGTCACGGTGGGTTCCCCGGCGGGGTCGATGCTCGCGCCCGCGCTCTGGAACGGGAACCCCGGCTTCTCCGACCCGGGCAGCGTGCCGTGGGAGTCGTAGCCCCTCTCGGTGGGGCTGATCACCGTGACGCCCATGCTGTCCGAGAAGTAGACGTTGCCGTACTTGTCCACCGGATGCTTGGGGTTCACTCCCCACATCTGGTCCCCGATCACGGGCTCGGGGCCGAACGACACCACGGTGGTCTTCTCCGGGGACGACGCGTACCCCACCGCGTGGCCGTCCTGGTACACGGCGTAGCTGGGGCGCTTGCCCTGCGGGGCGGTGTCCGGCACGGTGGTCAGCGTGTAGGCCACGATCTCCATGGGGCCGAACGCGGGGTGCTCCACCTTCACGCGGGCGGTCTCATCGCACACACCGGCGCACGGGTCTTTCACAGTGGGCAGCGTGGAGCCGGAACCGGGCGCCCCGCTCGCGGACGGCGCGGTGGTCGCGGCGGGCGAGCTGGCGGCGTCGCCCCCGGGGGTCGTGGCGGCGGAACTGGCTGGTGCGGACGACTCTGCTGCGGCTTCCGTCTGCGACGCGGCCGGGCTGCTCGCCTCGGCGGACTGCCCGCCCTGCCCGCATCCCACGAGCATCGGGACCGCCACGGCCACGGCCGTCAGTGTCAGAGTCTTGGTGGACTTCATCTCGATCACCTCTCGAACGGGAGTCATCTGGCATGTCGAGCACGCACCACCATTCCGACTCGTGTTTGCGATGGCAACCCCCTGTGATCGGATCGTGACCTCGACCGGCAGACGGGAGGGGCGAGCGGGGGAGCGCCTGGCGGCGAGAGCGGCGCCACGAGAACGAGCGGCCCACGCAGTGCTGCGTGGACCGCTCGTCTTCGCCCCCTCCGGGTCCCAACCCCGGTTCTCTCCCCTTCTCCCCGCACCGGGTCCCAACCCCGGCGCCGGCCCATTTCTCCCCTCCGGGTGGGGGGCCGGATCCTCCAGGTGGGACATGACCCACCCTGCGGGATCCGATTTGCGTGTGCAACCGTTCGTGATCGAATCGTGACCGGAAGAAGCCCGCCACCCGGGGTCCCCGGGTGGCGGGCTGCAACGCACAACATGCCTCTGACCTGGTCAGACGCTGGTCACGGGGTCAGGAGTAGTCGTAGAAACCCTTGCCGGACTTCTTGCCCAGCTCACCGCGCTCCACCATCTCCCGCATGAGCTGCGGAGGAGCGAAACGGGGTCCGAGCTCCTTCTCCAGGTACTCCGCGATGCCCAGGCGGACGTCCAGGCCCACGATGTCCGTGAGCGCGAGCGGACCCACCGGGTGCTTGTAGCCGAGCACCATGGCGTTGTCGATGTCCTCGGGGGAGGCCACGCCCTCCTCGACCATGCGAATGGCCTCCAGGCCCAGTGCCACTCCCAGGCGGGAGGACGCGAAACCGGGGGCGTCCTTGACGGTCACGGGGGTCTTGCCGAGACCTGCGACCCACTGCGCGGTGAGATCCTGCATGTCCTGACCGGTGCGCTCGCCCACCACGATCTCCACGAGCTTGGAGGCCGGGACCGGGTTGAAGAAGTGCATGCCGCAGAAGCGCTCGGGGCGCTGCAGCTCGGCGGCGAGCCCATCGATCGACAGGGACGAGGTGTTGGAGGCGAGCCACGCGTCCTCACGCAGGTTGGCCTCCACGTTCTGCAGGGAGGAGACCTTGAGGTCCCAGATCTCGGGAACGGCCTCGACCACCAGCTCGCACTGGGCGAAGTCCGCGTAGTCCACGCTGACCGCGAAGTTCTCGGTCCACACGTCCAGGTTGCCGTCGATCTTCCCGCGCTCCAGGGACTTGGCGAGGTCGGACTCTACCCGCTCCTTCGCCGCCTCCGCGGCGGGGGCGTCCACCTCCACCACGGTCACGCGGGATCCCGCGATCAGGAACGCGTGGGCGATGCCCGCACCCATGCGGCCACCACCGAGCACACCCACGGTGGCGGGCACGGCAGCTGTGGTCTTCTCGGTCATTTCGTGGGCTCCTTCTTGCGGTCCAGGAACGCTTGCATGCGGTCGAACTTGGCCTGCGACTCGAACAGGACGGCCTGCGCGAGCTCGTCCACGTGGGGGTGTGCCTCGCGCGGCATGGCGAAGACCCGCTTGGAGATCCGCACGGCCAGGGGGTCCTGCGCGGCGATCCGGTCCGCGAGGGCGTCCGCGGCGGCCAGCAGCTCGTCCGGCTCGTGGATCTCGGTGATCAGGCGCGCCTGCAGGGCCTCGTCCGCGGAGAGGATCCGCCCGGCCATCAGGATGTCCTTGGCCAGGGCCTCCCCGGCGAGCTCCTTGAGCCGCCACAGGGCTCCCGCCGCGGCGATGATGCCGAGCCCGGTCTCCGGCTGGCCCACCTTCAGACGCGGCGTGCCGATCCGGAAGTCCGCGGCCCACGCGAGCTCCGCGCCGCCGCCCAGGGCGTACCCGTCCAGGGCCGCGACCACGGGCATGGGCAGCTTGGCGATCCGGTCGAAGATCTGCGAGTTCACCCCGCGCAGGGCGTCCTCACGACGCCGCTCGCGCAGCTGGGCGATGTCCGCACCGGAGGCGAAGATCCCTTTCCCGTTCACGCGGGTGCCGCTGAGCACCATGATCTTCGGCTCACGCTCCAGGTGCGCGCACACCGTGTGCAGCTCGTCCACCATGACCTGGTCGATCGCGTTGCGCACGTCCGGGCGGTCCAGGGCCACGTGCAGGCGGTCCGGGCGCTGGCTCACGCGCAGCGCCTCGAAGTCCGCGGCCCACGCGGGGGTTCCGGCCGGGGTCCGGCCCTCCGGGGTGGCTGCCGAGGGGGAGCCGCCGGTGGCGGTGCCCGCCGCGCTCCCGTTCGCGGAGGACGACGCCGCGGTGGTGCCATCCGCGCGGTGCTCGCGTGCGGCGTCGTCGTGCGTGGGGTTGGTGTCCGTCACGGCCGGATCACACCCGCTCGATCAGCAGGGCGGCGCCCTGACCCACGCCGATGCACATGGTGGCCAGGCCCTTGGCGGTGCGCTCGCGCTCCATGCGGCCCATCAGCGTGATCGCGATGCGCGAGCCGGAGGAGCCCAGCGGGTGGCCGAGGGCGATGGCGCCGCCGTCCCGGTTGACGATCTCGGGATCCAGGCCGAGGCGGCGGATGGAGCCGAGGGACTGCGTGGCGAAGGCCTCGTTGATCTCCACGGAGCCGAGGTCCCCCACGGACCAGCCGGCGCGCTCGAGCACCTTCTCGGACGCGGGCACCGGGCCCAGGCCCATGATCTCGGGGGCGAGACCGGCGGAGGCGCCGTCCACCACGCGGGCCCGGGCGGTGAGACCGTACTTGGTCACGGCGCGCTCGCTGGCCACGATCACGGCCGAGGCGCCGTCGTTGAGGGAGGACGAGTTGCCGGCGGTGACCACGGAACCGCCCTTGACCACCGGGCGCAGCTTGGCGAGCACTTCGATGGTGGAGCCCTCGCGGGGGCCCTCGTCCGTGTCCACCACGGTGACCGCACCCTTGCGGCCCCTGACCTCCACGGGGACGATCTCGTCCGTGAAGTGCCCCGCCGCAATGGCCGCGAGCGCCTTCTCGTGGGACTGCGCGGCGAACTCGTCCGCGTCCTCGCGGGAGATGCTGTCCACGCGGGCGACCTCCTCCGCGGTCTCCGGCATGGAGTAGGTCATCTTGCCGTCCCGGGAGAGCGGGCCGTCCAGGAACGCGGGGTTGGGGAAGCGCCAGCCGATCGAGGTGTCGTAGACCTCGCCGGGCTTGGCGAACGCGGTGGCGGGCTTCTCCATGACCCACGGAGCGCGGGACATGGACTCCACGCCGCCAGCCACCACGATGTCCGCGGCACCCGACTTGACCATCTGCGAGGCGATCGTGATCGCGGACATGCCCGAGGCGCACAGCCTGTTGACCGTGATCCCGGGAACGGTGTCCGGGTAGCCGTTGAGCAGCCACGCCATGCGGGCCACGTTGCGGTTCTCCTCACCCGCGCCGTTGGCGTTGCCCAGGATCACCTCGTCCACGAGGGAGGGGTCGATCCCGGAGTCCTCCACCACGGAGCGGATGCACAGGGCGGCGAGATCGTCCGGACGCACGGAGGACAGCGCCCCGCCGTAACGGCCCACAGGGGTGCGGGCTCCCCCGACGAGGAAGGCTTGCGGCATCTCGGACATGGTGTCTCCTTGGCGTGGTTCCTGGATTTGTACTCTGCAATTTTTGCCGATCGTGTGAGCTGCGTCAATGGACGACGCCGCCGTCGGCACGCGCACGGCCCGGCACCCGAGGGGATGCCGGGCCCGTGCCCCGACCGGTCGGCCCCCGAGTCCCGCCGACCGGTCGGTGCGGGAGGGCGGGTCAGTGGCGGATGGTGCCGGCCACCGCGCCGCCCTCGGGCTCTCCGGCCACCGGCGGGACGACCTCGTCCGGGTGGGACTTGACGTACTCCTCATGCACCTCGGCCACGTGGAGGTCCTTGCCCTGGTCCGAGCTGCGCACGAAGCACACGGCGATGAAGGAGACCAGGGACAGGGCGGCGATGTACAGGCCGATGGTCCAGGCCTGCCCGGTGCGTCCCAGCAGCAGCTCGGCGATCATGGGGGCGAAGGCGCCGCCGATGATGGAGCCGAGGGCGTAGCCGATGGAGACGCCCGAGTAGCGGACGCGGGCCGGGAACATCTCGGCGTACATGGCGGACTGGGGGCCGTAGGAGGGGCCCAGTCCGATGGTGAGGATGAAGATGGCCAGCGCGAACAGCGGCAGGGAGGCCGTGTTGAGCAGCCACCACATGGGGATGGCCCACACAATGATGATGCCGTAGCCGATCATGAACGTGCGCCTGCGTCCCACCTTGTCCGACATCCAGCCGCCCAGCATGGTGAAGATCAGCCACCCGATGCCGCCCACCAGGGAGGCGACCAGGGTCTCCGGCCGGGACATATGCAGGACCTTCGTGCCGTAGGAGGCGAAGAACGCGATCACCAGGTAGCCCGCGGCGTTATTGCCGGCGAAGATCAGCGCGGCGAGCAGGACCTCGCGGGGGTTCTTGCGGAAGAGCTGGCCGAGGGGCGCGGAGGACTCCTTGGCGCGCTGCTGCATCTCCAGGAACACCGGGGACTCGTCCACCGAGCGGCGGATGAGCCAGCCCACGAAGATCAGCACGATGGAGAACAGGAACGGCACGCGCCAGCCCCAGGACTCGAACTGCTGGGGCGTCAGCCCCGTGCTCAGGCCGAACATGAACAGGGTGGCCATGAGCATGCCGATCGGCACGCCGATCTGCGGGTACGCGCCGAAGAGTCCGCGCTTGTTCACGGGGGCGTGCTCCACGGACATCAGGGCCGCGCCGCCCCACTCACCGCCGGCGGAGAAGCCCTGCAGGATGCGCAGCAGCACCAGCAGGATCGGAGCGGCAATGCCGATCTTCTCGTAGGTGGGCAGCAGGCCGATCAACGTGGTGGCCGCGCCCATGCCGAACAGGGTCATCACAAGCGTGACCTTGCGGCCGAAGCGGTCGCCGATGTGCCCCGCCACGATCGCGCCCAGTGGGCGGAACAGGAAGCTGATGCCCAGGGAGGCCCACGAGACAACCTGCGCGAGCTGCGCGTTCTCCGCCCCGAGCGGGTTGAAGAAGTGCGCGGCCAGGATGAACGCGGCGGCCTGGGCATAGATGAAGAAGTCGTACCACTCGATGGTGGTGCCCACGAGGGTGCCCGCAAGGACCTTGCGCTCTTCTCGTGACATGGTGTGGCCCTGCGCGGGCGCTGCGGTGGTGGATGCCATGTGGGGTCTCCAGGATCGTCGGACCGGAGTCCGTGGGGTGCCAGTGGCGGGGCCGGCGCATTTACCGACCGATTGGTCTTGACGTGAGTGTAGGGGTGCATGTGAAGCGCGTCACCCGCGTCGTGTATCAAATCGTATATGTTACGCGGGTCACGGGGAAGCCCCTCGATGCCGCGGGCCCGGCCCCCGCGGTGGGTGCCGGGCCCGCGGAGTGCGCGTGCGGCGTCGTCGTGCCCGGGGTGGAGCCGGGGGTGGGGCTCAGAAGAGGCGCTGCGAGGCGATCCGCGCACCCTCCACGAGGGACTCGAGCTTGGCCAGCGCGATCTGCGGGTGCAGTCGCCCGCCCAGACCGCAGTCCGTGGAGGCGATCACGTTCTCCTTGCCCACCACGGACGCGTACTGCTCGATCCGGTCCGCCACGAGCTCGGGGTGCTCCACCACGTTGGTCGAGTGGGAGACGAAACCGGGGTAGACCACCTTGCCCTCGGGCAGCTGGTGGTCCGTCCACACCTTCCACTCGTGGCCGTGGCGCGGGCTGGACGCCTCGAAGCTGTAGCCCTGCGCGCGGATGGTGAGCATGAGGTCCACGAGGTACTTGAACTCGAGGTCGGTGGTGTGCGGGCCGTGCCACGAACCCCAGCACAGGTGGAAGCGGATCTGCTCCTCGGGCAGGTCGCGCAGCGCGTAGTTCAGGGCGTCCACGCGCAGCTGGGTGAAGGCCAGGTAGTCCTCCACTGTGGGCTCGGGGTTGATCTGGTCCCAGGACTCGGCGATCGAGGGGTCGTCGATCTGCACGATCAACCCGGCGTCCGTGATGGCCTTGTACTCCTCGCGCATCGCGTCCGCGCACGCGTAGACCAGTTCCTCGTCGCTCGCGTAGTACTCGTTCTTCACGCGCGCGCACGAGCCGGGGGACAGCGCTGCCACGAACCCCTGCGTGGCCCCGGTCTCGGCCATGGCCTCCTTGATCCGGCGGATGTCACCGGCCACGGCTTCCTGACCCGTGTAGGTCAGCGGGCCCGTGATCTTCGGCTGGGACACGCTTGCGCGGTGGGCCAGGACCCCGGCCGTGGGATCCTCGTAGGCCTCCCGGAACTTGGAGCGGTCGCGGCGGTCCGGGAAGCTCGTGAGCACGATGTTGCCCGGCGACGAGCGCAGCGTCTCCGCCGTCTGCCAGCGGTCCTCGTCCGTGGGGGTCAGCCCGCCCAGGCGGTGGAACGAGTAGTTCCACCAGGCCCCGTAATCCACGGCGCCGGACGTGGTGTGGCCGTACTCGCCGTCATTGACGATGTCCAGGCCGATCTCCCGCTGCTTGCGCACGACGTCGATCACCCCGGCGTCCAGCGCCTCACCCAACTGCGCCAGGTCGATCTCCCCGGCCTGGAAGCGGTTGTTGGCCTCGAGCAACTGCGGCGTGCGGGGGAGGGACCCCACGTGGGTGGTCTGGATGCGATCGGTGTTCAAGGGCATGGCTGTGCTGATCCTTTCCATCGGTTCTGGCATTAGCACCGGGTGTGACCCGGTTGCTGCGGCGTGATCGAGCCAGATCTCTGAGCCGCTCTGGATGGGCACCCGTCACCGGGTGTCCGCCCATCCAACCTCACGCACGGGTGGTCGGGCGAATCACGGGCCTGCGTACCCTGGAGTGACCCGGGCCACCGTCCGGGAACCAGGCCGCCGTCCCCGAGGAGTCCGCGCATGACCGAACAGTCTCTGCAGGAGAAGAAGGCACTCGTCACCGGAGGTGCCAGCGGCATCGGTGCGGCGGCCGTCCGGGCGCTCGCCGCGCGCGGTGCGCACGTGGTGGTCGCGGACATCGACCACGACGCCGCCGCGCGTCTCGCGGACGAGGTGGGCGGTGAAGCCTGGGCTGTGGACCTCACGGACACCGCCGCGCTGGCGCGGCTGCGCCTGGACGTGGACGTGCTGGTCAACAACGCGGGCATCCAGAAGGTCTCGCCCCTCCAGGACGTGGAGCCCGCGGACCTGCACAGGATCCTCACGCTCATGCTGGAGTCCCCGTTCCTGCTGATCCGCGCGGCCCTGCCGCACATGTACGAGCAGGGCTGGGGCCGGATCGTCAACGTGTCCTCGGTGCACGGGCTGCGGGCCTCGCCGTACAAGGCCGCGTACGTGGCCGCCAAGCACGGCCTGGAGGGGCTGTCCAAGGCGGTGGCCCTGGAGGGCGCGCCGCACGGCGTCACGAGCAACTGCGTGAACCCCAGCTACGTGCGCACCCCGCTGGTGGACAAGCAGATCAAGGACCAGGCGGCCACGCACGGCATCCCGGAGGAGCAGGTGGTCGAGAAGATCATGCTCACCGAGTCGGCCATCAAGCGCCTCGTGGAGCCCGAGGAGGTCGCGGAGCTGATCGCGTTCCTCGCGGGCCCGTCCGCCGGGATGGTCACGGGCTCCTCCTACGCCATGGACGGCGGCTGGACCGCCTCCTGAGACGACGCCGCCCGCGCGCCTGCCGTGCCACGCTTTCGGCAGCCGGGACGCGGACCGTCTACGCTGAGATGCGGATCACATGTGCAGGCAACGCGAAAGGGTGGGCATGTCCAAGGTCAGAGAGGACGTCGCCGGGCTGCTGGCGGAGACCCTGCGGGACGGGATGACGCTCGCGGTGGGCGGTTTCGGACTCTCCGGGATCCCGCGGGACCTCATCGAGGCGGTGCGGGACAGCGGGGTCACGGACCTCACGGTGGTCTCCAACAACATGGGCGTGGACGGCAAGGGCCTGGGCGTGCTGCTCGAGAACCGTCAGGTCTCCCGGGTGCTGGCCTCGTACGTGGGGGAGAACAGGGAGTTCGCGCGCCAGTTCCTGGAGGGTGAGCTCGAGGTGGAGTTCAACCCCCAGGGCACGCTCGCGGAACGGCTGCGCGCCGGCGGTGCGGGGATCCCCGCGTTCTACACGGCCACCGGTGTGGGCACACCCGTGGCGGAGGGCAAGCCCACCGCGGAGTTCGACGGCCGCACGTACGTGCAGGAGCGCGGGATCGTGGCGGACGTGGCCCTGGTGCACGCGTGGCGCGGGGACACCGACGGCAACCTGGTGTACCGGCGCACGTCCCGGAACTTCAACCCGGTGTGCGCGGCGTCCGGGAAGGTCACCTTCGCGGAGGTCGAGGAGATCGTGGCCCCCGGTGAGCTGGACCCGGACCACATCGTGACCCCGGGGGTGTATGTGCAGCACGTGGTGCAGTACTCGGGGGCGCCCAAGGAGATCGAGCAGCGCACCACCCGGCCGCGGCCGGGCGCGGGCGGCGTCGAAGGAGGAGCGGCATGAGCTGGACACGCGACGAGATGGCGGCCATCGCGGCGTCGGAACTGGCGGACGGCGACTACGTGAACCTGGGGATCGGCATCCCCACGCTCGTGGCCAACAACCTGCCGCCGGGCGTGAGCGTGGTGCTGCAGTCCGAGAACGGCGTGCTGGGCATGGGTCCGTTCCCGTACGAGGGGGACGAGGACCCGGACCTCATCAACGCCGGCAAGCAGACCATCACCCTGCAGCCGGGGGCAGCGATCTTCGACTCCGCCACGTCCTTCGGGATGATCCGCGGCGGGCACGTGAAGATGGCCATCCTGGGCGCCATGCAGGTCTCCGAGACCGGGGACCTGGCCAACTGGATGATCCCGGGCAAGATGGTCAAGGGCATGGGCGGCGCCATGGACCTCGTGGCCGGAACCCCTCGCGTGCTGGTGCTCACCGAGCACGTGGCCAAGGACGGCTCCGCGAAGCTCAAGCACGAGTGCGACCTCCCGCTCACCGGTGTGGGCGTGGTGGACCGCATCATCACGGACCTGTGCGTGTTCGACGTCGAGGAGGCCGGACTGGTGCTGCGCACCCTGGCCCCCGGCGTGACCGAGGCAGAGGTGGCCGAGAAGACCGAAGCGAACTACCGGGTGGATCTCGTGGACGTGACCCCCGATTCCGTACCCGTTCAGGAGGAACAGTGACAGAGAACGCCAACGACATCGTGATCGTCAGCGGGGCGCGTACCCCGCAGGGCAAGCTGCTGGGGGCCCTCGCGTCCCAGAGCGCCGTGGACCTGGGCGCGCACGCCATCAAGCACGCCCTCCAGCGCGCGGGTGTGGCACCGGAGGACGTGGACTACGTCTACATGGGCAACGTGGTGCAGGCCGGCGGCGGGCAGAACCCCGCCAAGCAGGCCGCCGTGGCCGCGGGGCTCCCCATGACCGTGCCCGCCATGAGCCTGAACAAGGTGTGCCTGTCCGGGCTGGTGGCCGTGACCGAGGCGGCCCGGATGATCCGCGCGGGCGAGGCGGACGTCGTCGTGGCCGGGGGCATGGAGTCCATGACCAACGCCCCGCACCTGGCGCTGGGCGCTCGCAAGGGGAAGTCCTACGGGGACATGACCCTCGCCGACTCCCTGTCGCACGACGGTCTGGTGGACGTGGAGCTGCAGATCCCCATGGGCGAGCTGACCGAGACCGGCAACACGGAGCGCTCCATCTCCCGCGAGGAGCAGGACGAGGTGGCCGCCCGCAGCCACCAGCTCGCGGGCAGGGCGCAGCAGAACGGTGTGTTCGCGGACGAGATCGCGCCGATCGAGATCCCGCAGCGCAAGGGCGATCCGGTGACGGTGTCCGAGGACCAGGGCGTGCGCCCGGACTCCACGGCCGAGGGGCTCGGCAAGCTCCGGGCCGCCTTCACCAAGGACGGCACCATCACTGCGGGCAACTCCTCCCCGATCTCCGACGGCGCGGCTGCCATGGTGCTGACCACGCGCGGCTACGCGCAGGAGCACGGCCTGGACTGGCTCGCCGTGGTGGGGAAGCCCGGGCAGGTGGCCGGGCCGGACACGTCCCTGCACTCCCAGCCCTCGCGCGCGATCGAGCACGCGCTGTCCCGTGCCGGGTGGACCGCGGACGAGCTGGACCTCATCGAGATCAACGAGGCGTTTGCCGCGGTCTCCGTGCAGTCCGTCCGGGACCTCGGCGTGGACATGGACAAGGTCAACATCCACGGCGGTGCGATCGCCCTGGGCCACCCCATCGGGGCCTCCGGCGCCCGCCTGGCGCTGCACACGGCCATGGAGCTCGCGCGCCGCGGCTCCGGCAAGGCCGCGGTCTCGCTGTGCGGCGGCGGCGGTCAGGGCGAGGCGCTGCTGCTGAGCCGCTGAGACGGGCGGTGCCGCTGAGCGGCGCCGCGTGACCTACGGGGTGTCCCGCTCACCAGAGCGGGGCACCCCGTTCTCGTGGCCCGGGGCGTGGGCGGAGGGTCGGGTCCGGGCGGGGTGGTGGCCCCGCAGGTCCGGGCGGACACGTCATGTCGGCCGCTACGGGTGCGGGACCCGTGCCACGGAGCGCACACATCAGTAGGCTGATGACGGCAAGCAGTCCGAGGGCGGGCGGCGGTGCGGTTCACGCTCGGGACACGCGCGCTGCGTCCGACCCCGGGCCACCGCGCGACCCGGGAGGGAACATGGCACATCCGGAATCCACACCCGCTGCGCCGTCCGCAGGATCGGTGAGGGGCGAGAGGACGGCCGACCGGGCGGCGTCGACCCCGGACATCACCCGCACCCGGAAGCGGGCCGCGCTGTCCGGATTCCTGTTCGGCTGCGGGATTGCGGCGGCCATGATCGACCTGTTCATCTTCCACCTGGGCCTGCAGTGGCACCACTTCTACGATCTCTCCACGCACGAGGTCGCTCTCGTGACCGACGGCTTCTTCCATGCCTTCGCATGGTTCATCACGGTGTGGGGTCTGTTCATGCTGGCCGACGTGCGCCGTCGTGGCGGGGTGCGCTGGCTCCACTGGGTGGGTGCGGTGATCCTGGGCGCCGGCTCTTTCCAGCTCTTCGACGGGATCGTGGACCACAAGCTGCTGGGCATCCACCAGATCCGCTACGGCGTGGACCTGCTGCCGTACGACCTGGTGTGGAACGGTACGGCCGTGGTTCTCATGCTCGTGGGGTACCTGGTGATACGGCGCGGCGCCCGGGCGTACCGGGCGGCGTGATGGGCTCGGGGACTCTGATCCTCCCCGGGTTCCGGACGCTCTCCGCGCCCCCGGGGCTTCTCGCGGCTGCGGTGGGCGCGGGGGAGCAGGGGCACGGGGACCACGGGCAGCACGGTGGCGGTGCCGCTGGGCACGCGGACGCCGCAGTGGCCGCCCCGTGGCCGCTCTTCGAGTGGTTGGTCCTCGCGCTCGTGTTGCTCGCCGCAGTGGCGTACTGCTGGCGTCTGTGGGCCGGGCGCGGGCGACGCGGCGTGGCCCCCTGGCGCCCGGTCAGCTTCCTCGCGGGACTGGCGTGCGTGGGTGCCGGGCTGGTGGGGCCCGTGGCCCACGCCAGTCACGCGAGCTTCACGATGCACATGGTGGGGCACCTGCTGGTGGGGATGATCGGGCCGCTGCTCCTGGTGCTGGGCGCCCCGGTGCGGGTGCTGCTGCGCGGTCTGCCCACGGCCGGGGCCCGGAGGGTCACGCGGGCGCTGCGCTTCCCGTGGATCCGGTGCGTGATGCACCCCGCGGTGGCCGCCGTGCTCAACGTGGGCGGGCTGTGGCTGCTCTACACCACTGGGCTGCTCCACTGGATGCACGCCTCAGCGCTCGGCCACGCGGTGGTGCACACGCACATCTTCCTGGCCGGGTACGTGTTCACCGCCTCGATCGCCGGGCCGGACCCGGATCCGCACCGTTCGTCCTTCCGTGTGCGTGCGGCCGTCCTGGTGGTGTTCATCGCCGCCCACTCCATCCTGGCCAAGTGGTTGTTCGCGCACCCGCCCGCGGGAGTGGCGCCCGCGGACGCGGAGGTCGGAGCGCAGCTCATGTACTACGGCGGGGACGTGGTGGACGTGGCCCTCATCGTGCTGCTGTTCCTCGGCCACCACCGGGCCACAGCGCCGCGAGAGCCCGACGCCCGGCACCCGGAGGTCACGGCGCGCGATCGGGCGTGAGCGGACGGGCCGGGAGCGGGGCCGCGTGGGCCCGCGCCGCGCCGTCGTGAGCACTTGGCACGAGGCGGGGAGATGGGCGGGGCCGCGGAGACGCACGAGGCGAGGAGACGCGCGGGACCGTCACACTGCCCGCACAGCATGTAACGCATGCCACTTTCCCTAGGATCGGGGCGGTACCTGATCCAAACCACCCCTGAGGAACCCCCATGAGCTCCCCCCAGCACTCCCCGGCCCGAACGGCCTCCTCCGAACCGGTCCTGGCCCGCGCCATGCGCCCCGTCAACTATGTGGTGGAACGGTTCATCCCCTCCGCGCTGATCTTCGCGATCATGCTGACCGCAGCGGTGGGCGTCATGGCGCTGCTGCTCACCGACGCGAGCCCCGTGACCGTGGTCGAGGGCTGGGGCAAGGGGCTCTCGGGGCTGCTCGAGTTCATGACCCAGATGGCGCTCGTGCTCCTGCTGGGCCACGCCCTCGCGAGCACCCGGCCCGTGCGGGCCCTGCTGGGACGGCTCGCGGCTGTCCCGCGGAGCGCGCTGGCCGCCTACGTGTTCGTGTTCGTGGTGGCCGCGGTGGCGTGCCTCATCACGTGGGGCTTCGGCCTGGTGGTGGGTGGTCTGCTCGCGCGTGAGGTGGCCGCCGAGTTCTCCCGGCGCGGCACGCCCGTGAGCTTCCCCATGCTCGTGGCCGCCGGTTTCTCCGGCATGGTCGTGTGGCACATGGGCTACTCCGGATCCGGTCCGCTGACCGCCGCGACTCCCGGCTCGTTCATCGAGAAGCAGGTGGGCCACGTGATCCCCATCTCCGAGACCACGTTCTCGTGGTGGAACATGACGGCCGCAGGGGTCACCGTGGTCCTGGTCTCGCTGGCCCTGTGGCTCGTGGCCCCGCGCGCCGTGCCGGGGTCCCATACCATGACCGCCGAGGCGCTCGCCCAGTCGGAGCAGCAGATCCCCGAGCCCGCGATCGAGGCCCCCGCCGACCGGCTGGACGCCTCGCGCATCCCCACCCTGTTCGTGGGCCTCGCCCTCGTGGCCTACCTGGTCACCCACTTCACCGGGGGCGGCACCGTGACCCTGAACATCGTGAACTGGATGTTCCTGGCCCTGATCTTCCTGCTGTCCCGCAACGCGTTCGAGGTCATGGCCCTGGTGAAGAACGCCGCCGCGAACGTGGGGGACATCCTGCTGCAGTTCCCGCTGTACGCCGGGATCATGGGCATCATGACCGCCACCGGGCTGATCCAGGTGCTCTCCGACTCCATCGTGGCGGTCGCCACCCCGCAGACCCTGGGGCTGCTCGCCTTCCTCTCCGCGGGCCTGGTCAACTTCTTCGTCCCGTCCGGCGGCGGTCAGGTGGCCATCCAGGCGCCCATCCTGCTCGACGCCGCCGCCCGCCTGGGCGTGGACCCGTCCGTGATCATCATGTCCGTGGCGTACGGGGACCAGTGGACCAACATGATCCAGCCGTTCTGGGCCCTGCCCCTGCTGGCGATCGCCGGGCTGAGGATCCGGGACATCCTCAGCTACACCACCGTGGTGCTCATCGTCTCCGGTCTGGTCTTCGGGGCCACCATGCTCGTGGTGGGCGCGGGCGTCTGACGCCGAGCAGGCAACGGCCCCGCGGGATCCGAGGATCGCGCGGGGCCGTTCTGCGTTTCTGCGGCGGGGCTCAGGCCTTGTCCGGGTCCCAGCCGGGGATGGCGCCGTCCGGGGCGGCGTACTTGGCGATCAGGCTGCAGTCCTTGTCCGCGAGCCCCTCGTCGATGAGCTCCTGGAAGCGCTCGGCCACCAGGCGCGCGGCGGGCAGGTTCACGTCCGTCTGCTCACCGGCGGCCAGGGCCAGACCGATGTCCTTGGCGGCGAGCGTGGCCGAGAACGTGGCGTCGAAGTTGTGGTTTGCCGCCGCCGAGTCCGTCATTCCCGGCACGGGGTACCAGGTCTGCAGCGCCCACGAGTCGCCGGATGAGACCGAGGCGATCTCCCAGAAGACCCTGGGGTCCAGGCCCAGCCGGTCCGCCAGCACGGAGCCCTCCGAGCACGCCTCCAGGCAGATGAACAGCATCATGTTGTTCACGATCTTCGCGGCCTGCCCGGTGCCGGCGGCTCCCGTGTGGACCACACGGCCCGCCATGGGCTGCACGACCTCCTCCGCGCGGCGGGCGTGCTGCTCCTCCCCGCCGATCATGAAGGTCAGAGTGCCGGCGGCGGCGCCGCTGATCCCGCCGGAGACCGGCGCGTCCACGAACGCGAAACCGGCCTCCGACGCGGCGCGGTGCAGCTGCTCCGCGGTGGCCACGTCGATGGTCGAGCTGTCCACGAGCAGCGCGTCCTTCGGGGCCAGGGCGAGCACGCCGTCCTCCCCGAGGTACACGGCGCGGGAGTGCTCGCCCTTGGGGAGCATGGTGATGACCACCTCCGCGCCGTCGAGGGCCTCCCCCATGGTGGAGAAGGTCTGCACGCCGCCCTGCCGCGCGGCGGCCATCGCGGCCTCGCTGAGGTCGAAGCCCCGGACGTCGTGGCCCGCGGCCACCAGGTTGGCGGACATCGGTGCGCCCATGTGGCCCAGGCCGATCCAGGTGATGGTGCTCATGTGGTGTGTCCTCTCGTCGTGCGTGTCGGCACCGTGCTCGGTGCGCGCTGGAAAAGGGGGTGTGCGGCCCATGGCGGGTTGCCGCGTCTGCCGTGCGCGGAGGGCCCAGGGGCCCTCCGCGCACGGGACCGGCACGCGGGGTGACGACGGCGCGGGGCCGGGCCGTGCGGCGTCGTCGGCCGTGCCGTGGGTGTCAGGCGGTGGTGCGTTCGGCGTCCAGGCGGCGTCGGTCCTCGGCGTCGATCGCGTGCAGCGAGATGCCCCTGGTCTCCCGCAGGGTGAGCACCGCGAACAGCGTGATGAGGCACGCGACGGTGATGTAGATGGATATGGGGACCCACGAGTCGAAGCGGCGCAGCAGGGACGTGGCGATGATGGGCGCCAGGGACCCCGCGACGATCGAGGTCACCTGGTATCCCAGGGAGACGCCCGAGTAGCGCATGCGGGTGGGGAACATCTCGGCCATGATGGCGGGCTGGCCGGCGTACATGAACGCGTGGATCACCAGGCCCAGCACGATCGCGGCCAGGATGATCCAATCGTTGCGGGTGTTGAACATGGGGAACGCCACGAACGCCCAGCCGATCGCGAGCACCGCACCCGCGGCGTAGACGGGGCGGCGTCCGATCCGGTCCGTGAACCGGCCCATGAGCGGCACCACGATCACGTGCACCACGTGCGCGACCAGCAGCAGGAGCAGGATGTTGGACGTGTTCATCTTCAGCTGGGTGGACAGGTACGTGATGGAGAACGTGACCACGATGTAGTACAGGATGTTCTCCGCGAACCGGATGCCCATGGCGCCGAAGACGCCGCGCGGGTAGCGGCGGAACACCTCGGCCACGCCGTAGGAGGCACCCTTCTCCTCGATCAGCTCCTCCTGCGTCTGCGTGAAGATCGCGGCATCGCTCACGCGGGTGCGGATGTAGTAGCCGATCGCCACGATCACCACGGACAGCCAGAAGCCCACGCGCCAGCCCCAGGAGAGGAATTGTTCGTCGCTGAGCGTGCGGGAGAGGAACAGCAGCACGATGGTGGCCAGCAGGTTGCCCAGCGGCACGGCGGCCTGCGGCCAGCTGGCCCAGAATCCCCGTTCCTTGTTGGGGGAGTGCTCCGCGACCAGCAGCACCGCTCCGCCCCACTCGCCGCCCACCGCGAAGCCCTGCGCGAAGCGCAGCACCACCAGCAGCGCGGGAGCCCAGTAGCCCACCTGGTGGAACGTGGGCAGGCAGCCCATGAGGAACGTAGTGGCACCCACCAGGATGATCGCCAGCTGCAGCAGGTGCTTGCGGCCGAACTTGTCCCCGAAGTGCCCGAACACGATCCCGCCCAGCGGCCGCGCGATGAAGCCCACCGCGTAGATCAGGAACGCCTTGATGATCCCGTCCAGCGGGTTGCCGGTGTCCACGAAGAACAGCGGGCCGAACACGAGCGTGGATGCCGTGGCGAAGAGGAAGAACTCGTACCACTCCACCACCGTGCCCGCCATGGACGCCGCCACCACCCGTTTCAGACCGCTGCGGGTCTCCGGGTTGTCGTTGGGGTCCATGTCGACCGCCGGGGCGGGGGTGCCCGCTGTGCTCATGTTCGCTCCTCGTGCTGACTGGATGTGATGCCGATCACGGTCAGTGTGGCACGGGGCCGGCCGACGGCCCGGCACATCGCCGCGCGGTGTCGGCTCATGTCATCCCCGAGGGGGCGCTCGCCGTTCTGGTGCCCACGGGTGTCGGCGACGCCGCTGAGCCAGGACTGCGCGCACGCCCACCTCTCAACGTCTGCAATAGCGGAGCAGGTGCAGATTCGCGGGCGCGGGGCTGCATGTGCTCCACCTCACAGCGCCTCGTTCATCGGACCCCTCCGCGCCCGGGGCGCGCCTCAGCGCACCATGCGGATCTCGCGGAGGTCCTCCAGGGCGGGATCCGTGAGAGTGGCTCCGTCCGCGCGGAAGCCGTTGCGCTCGTAGAAGTGGATCGCGCGGGGGTTGGCCTCGGCCACCCACAGCTGCGCAGGTTCCTCGCCGAGAACGGCGTCGAACAGTGCCTGCCCTGCCCCACTGCCGTGGTGTGCCTTGAGCACGTAGAGCATGTGCAGGGCCAGATCCCGCGACGGCTCCGTCTCCTCGGGTCGACCCACGCCGGCGAAG
Organism: Kocuria rhizophila DC2201; assembly: GCF_000010285.1. Taxonomy (NCBI): domain Bacteria; kingdom Bacillati; phylum Actinomycetota; class Actinomycetes; order Micrococcales; family Micrococcaceae; genus Kocuria; species Kocuria rhizophila. Next base: position 268,514 of record NC_010617.1, read on the forward strand.
CCCACGATCGCCCCGTCCACCTCGGCCACCCGGATCCGGTCGCGTCCGGCCGGGTCAGCGAGCAGAGTGGTCCACAGCCTCAGCCGGGCCTGCCGAGCGGCGTCCCCGAAGAAGCGCTCCGGAACCAATCCCGTGTAGGTCTCCCGCCAGGACTGCACATGAACCTCCGCGATCCTCGGTGCGTCCTCGGGCGCAGGCGCTCGCAGGGTGAAAGGGGTCGTGGTCATGCGGGCATTCTGCCCCGTCCGGCTCGCACACGACAGAGGGCGACGACGCCGCTGCACTAGGACCACACGCACGCCCGCCACTCAATGCCTGCAGTAACGGAGCAGGTGCAGATTCGCGGGCGCGGGGCTGCATTTGCTCCACCTCACAGCGCCTCGCCCGTCGGGCTCCGCCTCGCACAGCGCACGACGACGCCGCTACGCCAGGATCGCGCGCACGCCCGCCTCGAACTCGGCGTCCATGGTGGCGGTAGGGAGGTCCATCGACTCGCGGGTCTGCTGGGCGGTCACGGAGCCCAGGGCGAAGCGGGTGAGCGTGAGGGCGAGCGTCTCGGCGGCCTCCGGGTTTCTGCCCCGGCCGGTCAGCGCCGTGATGAGCAGCGGGACGGGCTGCATCCCCAAGGGGTCCAGTGCGTGCGCCACACTCACCACGTCCGCGCCGTCCCGCACGGCGAGCACCGCAGAACGGAACCGGGCGATCAGCAGGAGCGCGGCGGCGTCGTCGTCCGCGGTGTGCGCGGGGCGGACCGCGGGGGTCTCGAGCGGGGCGACCATGCGCTGGGCGAGGACCGCGAGCAGCTCCTGCTTGTTGGCCATGTGCCAGTAGAGCGCTCCCGGCTGAACACCCAGCTCACGAGCCAGGCGGCGCATGGAGAGGTCGCCGAGGCCGTACGTCTGCAGGATGTGCCACGCGGCATCCACCACCTGGCTGCGGTCCAGTGCCACGGTGTTCCTCCCTGCTCTCGTGCCCGGGTGCGGGCTCCGCGGAAACTCTACCGAGTAGTGGTGTGTGGGCTGTGTGCTGTGCGGGCGCCGTGGTTCGGGGCCCTGCGGGCGCTGGGGAGTCTCGGGCGCCCGGTGTGCCCGCGATGGACCGTTCTGCGAGGTCAGACCGGCCACGAGCAGAGAGGGCGCCGGGGTGCGGCCCGGTGCGTGCTCGTGCCCCGTCACGAATTGACTTTCCTGAACACCGTTCAATAATTGAACAATGTTCAAGAACCCCGCAGAGCTGGCCGACCGCGTTCTCGCCGGCACCCCTGTGACCCCGGATGAAGCCCTCGACCTGCTGCGCACCGACGATCCCGGCATGCTGGATCTCGTGGCCGCCGCCGCACGCCTGCGCCGTGAGCACTTCGGCATGACCGTGAAGGTGAACTACCTGGTCAACCTCAAGTCCGGACTGTGCGCGGAGGACTGCGGCTACTGCTCGCAGCGCTTGAATGCCGGAACGGACATCCTCAAGTACTCGTGGCTGAGCCCCGAGCAGGCCGTGGAGCAGGCCGAGTACGGCATCAAGGGCGGGGCCAGCCGCGTGTGCCTCGTGGCGAGCGGTCGCGGCCCGTCCAACCGTGAGGTGGGCAACGTGACCCGCACGGTCGAGGCGCTGAAGGAGCAGCACCCGGATGTGGAGGTCTGCGCGTGCCTCGGCCTGCTCAAGGACGGCCAGGCGGAGTCCCTCAGCAGCGCGGGTGTCAACGCCTACAACCACAACCTCAACACCGCCGAGTCCCACTACGAGTCCATCTGCTCCACCCACACCTACCAGGACCGCGTGGACACCGTGGAGCGTGCCAAGGACGCGGGCCTCTCCCCGTGCTCGGGGCTGATCGTGGGCATGCGCGAGACGGACGAGCAGCTCGTCGAGGCGGTGTTCGCGCTGCGGGATCTGGGCTCGGACTCCGTGCCCGTCAACTTCCTCATGCCGTTCGAGGGCACGCCCCTGGCCGGCACCTGGCAGCTCAGCCCGCAGAAGTGCCTCAAGATCCTCGCCGTGGTTCGCTTCGTGTGCCCGGACAAGGAGATCCGGATGGCCGGCGGGCGTGAGATGCACCTGCGCTCGCTGCAGCCCCTCGCGCTGCACGTGGTCAACTCGCTGTTCCTGGGCGACTACCTCACCTCCGAGGGTCAGGCCGCCGAGGCGGACCTCGCGATGATCGCCGACGCCGGATTCACCGTTCTCGGCGCCGGTCCGGACCCGTCCCGGGACCGTCACGCCGGCCCGGCCGACGTGCAGGGCAGCGGCGCGGAGCAGGGCGCGGGGGAGCGGACGACGACGCCGTGCGGGTCCGTGTGCGGATCGGCCGCCGGTTCCTCGTCAGGTGACGGTTCTGCGCCGGACGGTGGGCGTGCCCCTGCGGACGTGTCCCGGAGCGGGCCTGCCGAGGCGGTCGGCAGTTCCCCCGAGGATGGTTCTCGAAATGCTGGCGGTCCAGCCCGCACCCGTAGCGCGGCGGCGTCGTCCGCGCCGACCGGCGCCGGCATGTCCCCGGCCCTCGCGGCGCTGCTGGGCTCGGACGACGGCCCCGAGCAGGACGAGGACGACACCAGGGTGAGGGTGGAGCTGAGCCCGACCGTGCGGCGTCGTGGTGCGGGCACGTCGGTGGCGCCGAATGCCTGAGTCCGGTGCCGTGGCAAACATGCCGTCGGGCGAAAGTCTCGCCGCGCGGGACCGCGGGTTGCTGTGGCACCCGTACGCCGCGCTGGACGGCCCCGCGCCGTACACCGTGGAGGCGGCGGAGGGCGTGACCCTCACGCTCGTGAGCCCGGAGGGTGATCGGATCGAGGCGATCGACGGCATGGCCTCGTGGTGGTGCGCCGTGCACGGGTACCGGAACCCGGAGCTGGACCGCGCGATCGTGGACCAGGTCACCGCGTTCTCCCACGTGATGTTCGGCGGGCTCACGCACCGCCCGGCCGTGGAACTCGCGGAGCTGCTGGTGGAGGTCACGCCGCCCGAGCTGCAGCACGTGTTCTTCGCGGACTCGGGCTCCGTGAGCGTGGAGGTCGCCCTGAAGCTCGCGGTGCAGTACCAGGCGGCCCTCGGGCGACCGGAGCGGCGGCGCATCCTCACGGTGCGCGGCGGCTACCACGGGGACACCACCGGGGCCATGAGCGTGTGCGATCCCGAGGGTGGGATGCACGCCGAGTTCTCCGGGCTGGTGGCGGAGCAGCTGTTCGTGGCACCGCCCCCGGCGGCGCACCCCCGGCTTAGATCCGGGTACGAGGATCCCGAGGGGTTGCGGTCCCCGGAGAACCTCGGTGCCGCGGCCTCGGACACCGCTGGTTTCGTGCCTTCCGGGGACACCGAGGGGCCAGGTGGGAGCGGCGCGCAGGGTGCGGGAGCGCCGTCGTCGACCGGGGCCGTGGACTGGGACGCCGACGACGCCGCCGTTGAGGCGTGGATCGCGGACGTGCGCAACGTCGCCCGCGCCCACAGGGACGAGCTCGCCGGGATCATCGTGGAACCCGTGCTGCAGGGCGCGGGCGGGATGCGCACGTACGACCCGCGGTGCCTGCGGGTGCTGCGAGAGCTGGCGGACGAGCTGGACCTGGTGTTCATCGTGGATGAGATCGCCACGGGCTTCGGACGCACCGGGAAGTGGTTCGCCAGTGAGTGGGCGGACGTGGTCCCGGACGTGATGTGCGTGGGCAAGGCCCTGACCGGCGGGTATGTGTCCCTAGCCGCGGTGCTCGTCTCCGCGGCCGTGGGGGAGGTGATCACCGGGTCCGAGCAACGCGCGCTCATGCACGGGCCCACGTTCATGGCCAACCCGCTGGCATGCGCCGTGGCCCTTCAATCGGTGCGCATGCTCCGCGAGACATGGTCAGAGAACGTGGCACGGCTTTCTGCGGCCCTGAACGAGATTCTTCCTGTCGCGGCTGACCTTTCGGTGGTCAAGGACGTGCGGGTGATCGGTGGGGTGGGCGTCGTCGAGTTCCACGAGGCACCGGACCCGGTACCGCTCACGTGCGCGGCGCTGGATCAGGGGGTGTGGTTCCGTCCCTTCGGGAGGCTGCTCTACACCATGCCGCCGTACGTGTGCTCCGACGAAGAGGTCCGCACCATTGCCTACGCCCTGCTCCGGGCAGCGCAGGAGGTGGAGCTCACGAGCACGGGCCGGGGTGCCACGCCGCACGGGGCGGGCGCATGACGGCCCACCGCCCGGACGCGTTCACGAGGGCGCCCGCACCCGCCCACTCGATCGCGGGGTTCCGCATGGCCGCGTCAGGGGGCAACGCGCCAGTTCCGGAGCACCCGGACGTCTCCGCTCCGACCGCTGCGGGACCCCTCGACGACTGGCTCCGCGACCGGCGGCAGCGGCGCGAGGAGACGGGGTTGCGGCGTCGGCTGCGGACGCTGCCCGGGGCGTGCGTGGACCTCGCCTCGAACGACTACCTGGGGCTGTCCCGGGACCCACGGGTCGTGGCTGCGGCACGCGCTGCGCTGGAGGAGTTCGGCACGGGATCGCGTGCATCGCGCCTGGTCACAGGGACGTTGGGGATCCACGAGGTGCTGGAACGGGAGCTGTGCGAGCTCACCGGGCAGCCCGCCGCCCTCGCGTTCTCCAGCGGCTACGCCGCCAACACGGGGGTGCTCACGGCACTGGGAGATGCGGACACGCTCATCGTCTCGGATGCCCACGCGCACGCGTCGCTGGTGGACGGGGCGCGGCTGTCACGTTCCCCGGTGCGGATCGCGCGGCACTCGGACGTGGCCCACGTGGCGCGGCTGCTGGCCGAGCGCTCGGAGGCACGCGCCGTCGTGGTGGTGGAGTCCGTGTACTCCGTGTGGGGCGACCACGCGCCGCTCGCGGAACTGGCCGCGGTCTGCCGCGGGGAGAACGCCCTGCTGCTCGTGGACGAGGCGCACGGGATCGGGGTGGCCGGTGCCGGCAGGGGGCTCGTGCACGAGCTCGGTCTGGCCGGCTCGCCGCACGTGGCCGTGACCATGACGCTGTCCAAGGCGCTCGGCGCCCAGGGCGGCGCGGTGCTGGGCTCCGAGGTGTTGCGCGAGCACCTGGTCAACACGGCCCGCCCGTTCATCTTCGACACCGCCCTCGCCCCAGCCTCCGCCTCCGCGGCCACGGAGGCCGCTCGGATCGTGCGGGCGCACCCCGAACTGGTGGAGGCCCTGCGCGAGCGAGCACGGTTCGTGGCCTCCGCGCTGGGCACGCCGCTGGCGCGTGCGGCGGTGCAGTCCCTCCCGGTGGACTCGACGGAGTCCGCTGTGCGGGCGGCGGAGGAGATCCGCTCCCGCGGCGTGGTGGTGGGCTGCTTCCGTCCGCCCTCGGTCCCGGACGGCATCAGCCGGCTCCGGATCACGGCTCCCGCGGACATGGAGCTGCAGGTTCTGGCCCGTGCGCTGGAGACCGTCCGGGACGTGGTGGGGGACGAGCCGCCGGGTGCGTGAGGGGCGGCCCACCCTGCGGACGAACTGCCCGCCGCTGCCTCAGCCACGTCCAGCGCACGTGGCCGCACTTCTTCCAACCTGACAGGAGACACCATGACCACCAACCCCCTGGGCGACCTCGTCGCCTCCCTGGGCCACGCCGTCGTCGTGACGGGCACCGACACGGACGTGGGCAAGACGTACGCCACGGCGGCGCTCGTGGTCTCCGGGTGGAACGCGGGGCGCCGCCGGATCGCGGTCTACAAGCCGCAGCAGACCGGGATGCGGGGCGGGGAGCCGGGCGACGTGGACGACGTCGCCCTGCTGGCCCGCGCCGCCGGCGTACCCTCCGCGGCGCTCACCACCACCGAGGGCCAGCGCCTCACCGAGCCGATGGCGCCCCCGCCGGCCGCCGCGATCGACGGGGTGGAGCTGCTGCCACTCTCAGCGCACGTGGCGAAAATTGTGGAATTACAAGAATCCCACGACCTCGTGGTGGTGGAGGGCAGCGGGGGCGTGCTCGTGGAGCTGGACGGGCAGCGGCACACCGTCGCGGACCTCGCGGTGGCGTTGCAGGAGACCTCCGCACGATCCGCGTCATCGACCGAGCCCGACGGAGCGGCCACACTGAGCCCCGCGACGGCTGAAGCCAGCGGCCGGCGGGGCTCTTCTGCCACTTCCGAGCCCGTGCACGCGGCGGAACGCGGCGGGGGGAAGGTGAGCACTGTGCTGGTGGTCCGCCCGGATCTGGGAACGCTGAACCACACGCTGCTGAGTCTGGAGGCACTGCTGCACCGCGGTGTGCGGGTGGCTGGCGTGGTCTTGGGCAGCTGGCCAACCGCGCCCGAGCAATTGCTCGTCTCCAATCGCGCATATCTTGAGAACCTCACTTTCATCGCGCGATATAACAGGGCCACAGAAGAAGTATACGCGGCGGCGAAGCGCTCTGACATCAATATGTCCTTCGACCTTGACAACGAGTGGGCTCTAGGCGTCATGGCAGCGCGAGTTACAGGTGTGAAGTCTGAGACGGAGAACAAAACCTTTCGGCGCATACCGCTGCTCGGTGCCGTACCGCGGGGATGGGGAACCACGACAGGAGGGCGATGAATTTATAGGCATCTGCCAACTCGCCTGCTCACCCCCTGTTCTAGTCGAGAGCATACAGGATCTGACTCCACGATGAGATGAGTGGGAGGTTAAAGATGCCATGCAGCTACAACTAAAAAATCCGATGCAACGTATGCAGAGGGGGTGCATCGGGTCTTGACCTTTAACTTTCGAAAGACTAATAATTGCGCATAGGTGTGCCATCACGACGCTCAGGAGCGATTTCTCTCGTCCGGTCGATGGGTAGGAGGTGTGAATTCGGCGGTGTGGAATTCCCAGATCCTAATGGAACGTCCTGTCCTCAATACGAATTTAATCCCCACAGCAGCCGCACCCACTATAAAAATAACGCGGTCTCAGTGCATCCGCTGGCACCTAGTGCAGGGGACTATCAGGTTGTTGTGGAGCTACACCAAAACCCTCGAACGTAAAGCGGTATTCAGCAGTACCGCTTAGGATAGAAATATTTCAGGAAGCCTATACGTGGCTAATAGAGACACAAAGGAATGCTTTTAGATGATCGATATCTCGCAAATATACCAACACGGAGTTCGTAAGCTTATAAAAGAATTCCTGCGGAGGTCAGAAGAATGGCAGGATAAAGAATTTATAAGTAAAACCCAAGCAGAATTCATTGCGGGCTCAATTATGAAGAGATGTGACGCAGCAATGAATGATGAATCGCAGCATCCATTCAACTTGGAATTTTCTACAAAAATTTGCCAAAAATACGGTATGGTGCATGGAATTGCGAGGCAACTAGGGCGGGAAGATGAAAAATATACAGTAATTGCTCGGCTCGCTCAAGCGCTTCGTCAAACAACTTTTGATAGACAGGATGAAGCGCTTGACGTTGCACGTAAGTTACTCCAGTCGGCGGCCGATTACTACTTACATGTGGACCAAAAAGAAAATGCTGCGATTGAACTTACTAATAGCGCTTTGATGACGCTGGAAAAAGACGCTGCTTCCTTTAGCGAGATCAAATCGGCGCACAAGACGCTTCTCCGGGCTGCAGATCTGAGAAAAGCCCCTCGCGATTGGGCCTTTTCCGAGTTTAACCTTGGAATATGCGAACGTATGATTGCTGAAAATAGTGGTTATCCAAAAAAAATGTTAGAGAGTTCTTGGCATCGTTTTCGTCGTGCCCAGCGGGTATTTGCAAAAAATGGAGGATCCCCTTCAGGGCCGTCTTATTACGCGCGCAATCTAGCACAGACAGCCGTCGCAATGATGGAATGCGTGCGACGAGAACAATATGCCTACCGTCTTAGTACTCACATAGCTGATGTGCCGGAAAACGTTATCGAAAGCTTGGATCCGTTCCAAATCGTAGAAACCTTAAGAGCCAATCCTGGCGTGTTTGGCTATATGGAATGCCCCGCCTGGGCGCAGGAGGAAGTCGATACATCAGCTATAGACGGAATGCTTAGGGAGGCACAGTCCGAAATTGCAAGCGCAGTTTATTTATGTTCCGATCGGGATCGGTCGGACATTCTGTGGCAGCAGTGGCAACTTAAATATTTGACTTCTGAAAGAAAATTCGATGAGCTAGCCGTGGATTCTCTCAATGATGCCTGGAATTTTAGTAGTCGTGAAGGTTTTTTTAGAAAAGCATCAAAAATAGTTGGTTTAACTTGTGAGCCAAATCTTCAGACGGCATATAACGATCAGCTTCTTAAGGTTGCGGACTTTTTGCGGTTCATAATAAGAAAATGGAAAAAAGAAGATATTGAAATCTTTCTTAATAAAAATAACCTGACGTTTAGATTTGTTGCTACTGAGCTTGCAAATAGTGGTTTTTTTAAAGAATCGTTTGATCTTCTAGAATCATCGCGCGCATTACGTTTTTCCGGAGCCCTCAATCAGGTGGGCTCTTTCCGTTACAAGGATCACAAAGGCTCGAGCGGATTTACTTGGATTCATCTTTCGCATTCACCGAGGGCTACGGTAGTAGTAGGATGTGCTTACAGTCCAACTGGGCAATTTGAGTATTTTAGTAAATGCTTTCCGAAACTTAACGGCAAGATGTTATCCGTCCTTTTTTCTGGGGTCGCGAAAGATCTTGGACTACTCCCGTTGCATTACGTCACCGATGATCAGTTTAATCGAATCAAGGGGACGGAGAGGGTTGTTAATAAGATTTCAGATATTATAATTGAAGTTGCTGATTACATTTCCTGCCAATCGCGAAGCAATGTCGTACGCATTTCTCCCGGGGGGTTCTACCAATCCTTACCGTTGGCGGCATTCAAAGGAACTGATCAAAGGTTACTGATAGACGAGTTTGATTTGGCTACGGCTCCGTCCCTTAGTGTTTGCTTAATGTCGAAGGCGTCTCTCAATCCTGTACCCACCGTCTACTTCGCATCGGCCGACGATGTCTCGGGGCTTCCAAATCTAATCTCCACCCAAAGGGAAAAGGCTTTTATTGCCAACACTTATAATTTAGTGCCCGTCGAGGCATCCAAGTTTGACATGACAGGGTTGTCAATTCCAGGCGACATTTTGCATTTCAGTGGTCATTCAACTTCCAGTTGGGATCCAAAAATTTCTGCTTTAATGCTTCAAAATGATACTTTTAGTGTGGCTGAGGTATTGGAAAACGGGCCAAGGGCGGGCTGTGTATTGCTTAGTTCGTGCGAGTCGGGTTTGGCGCAAAATTTTATGCACCAAGAAGAATATCTCAGCCTCCAGTCTGCGTTCTTTTATCGTGGGGCTAATGTAACCGTCGGCACCATGTGGCCCGTGTTAGATTTTGTGGCGTTTGTCTTTTTTTCAAGAATGTATTTCGAGTTGGGCACGTTTGAGTCTTTTGGGATTAATGAGTTGACCCGATCGTTCAGACTGGCTCAACGATGGATGCGTACGGCGACACTGCTTGACTTGTTTAATTTTTTTGATACATGCAGAGTGCCATACGACCTACCACGTGGAATGCAACGTATGGATCCGAGAGATAAGCCCTTCGAATCTATAATAAATTGGGGATGTTTTAATTTAATGGCTAGAATCGAATAAGGATGTGGGGCAAAGCGGCATGCCGAGTGGATTGTTGTCAGCGCTAATTCCTCTTCATCCATGATTTCGGCGACCGATAAATCTACACCTGTGGGAGGAATAGGCTGGACATGTTCCCGGAGGGTCCCGGTTAACGGGGGACTGATGGGGCGGGGTGGATTTTTTGTCGGCTGAGCTGTTTGTTCTCGGCTGGAATGCGCCAGCTCGTAATGAAAGTAGAACGTCGACAGGCATTTCCCCGAACTGCCTGCTAATTTGGTAACGGCCAGCGGCCCGCCACCAGCGCGTCGTAGAGGTGCTCGAAGCGCTCGTGCACTCCCCGGTAGTAGTCCTGCGTCTGCGCACGGGGTGCGTAGGTGCCCGCCGGCTCCGGGTGGGAGCGCTCCACGTCCGGCGCCAGCGACTCCAGCATCAGCAGGGCGTTGCCCCGGCACGTGGAGCGCTTCATGGTCTGGTGGATCACGGGTGTGCCCAGGTAGTCGCCCAGGATCTGCAGCCACGAGGGCAGCTCCTGGGTGACCCGCCCCGCGGTCACGATCCGCTCCATACCAGTGGACGTGCTCTCCAGCTCGTCGGAGACCCGGCGGTAGGACCCGGCGATTCCCTCAAGCATCCCGCGGGCCATGGCGGGCGCGTCCGTGGTGGCGGAGACATCGGAGAACACCGCCCGCGCGCTGCCCGCCCACCCCGTGGAGCGCTCACCCGTGAGGAACGGCAGCACACCGGGGGTCTCGGTGCTCACGGGGGCCGCCGCAATGTCGTCCAGTGTCTCGATGTCCAGCCCCAAGGTGCTCTCGAGCCAGCTCACGGCACGCCCCACGTCGTTGAGCGCCCCGCCCAGCAGGCACCGGGAGGAGTCGATCCGGTAGCACCACAGCCCCGCGGGAATCTGCTGCGGCATGTGGTGCAGCAGCACCCGCATGGCGCCGGAGGTCGCGGCGGAGACCACCATGGTGTCCTCGTCCGCCCCGCCCACGCCCAGGTTCGCGCACAGCCCGTCCGCCACGGGAGCGAACCACTGCGCTCCGGTCAGTCCCCGCCAGCGTGCGGTGCGCTCCGGGTCCACGCCCGGCAGCGGCTCGTGGGGTTCGAGGATCGGGGAGAGCTTGTCTGCGGTGATCCCGGCGGCGCGCAGCATGCGCTGGTCCCAGTTGCCCGAGCGCCGGTTCAGCAGCCCCGTCCACGCGGCGGTCGCGGTCCCGGCTGCGGTGGTCCCGAGCAGCCGCAGCCACGCGTACTCCCCGATGCTCAGCCACCGCTCGGCCGCCTCGAACTGCTCGGGCCGCGTCTCCCGCAACCACCAGAAGCGCGGCGCCAGGTAGCTCGTGTGCAGCCGCGCGCCCATCTTCTGCTGCACCTCGCGCTCGTTCAGCTCCTCCCGCAGCCGCGCGAGCTGCGGCGTACACCGCGAGTCCGCGTACGTGAAGCACTCGCTCACGGCCTCGCCGTCCGCGTCCACGCCCACCAGGGAGGAGGCGAACGAGTCCAGCCCGACGCCGCCTACCCGCCCCGCGAGCTCCGGCCGGTCGCACACGCGGTCCAGGATCTCCGTGATCTCCCCGACCACCTGGTCCGGGTCCATCACGGACGTGCCGTCGGACGCGGTGGTGAACTCGTGCGGGACCTTGTCCCGGTAGTGGCGCACGGGCGTTCCGGTGGCGTCGTAGAGGGAGCCGCGGGTTGCGGTGGAACCGATATCCAGCGTCATCACCAGTGGATCCCGGGCGCCCTCCAGATCCACCGCGAAGTCGGTGCCGTCGTGCGGGCGGGGTGTCCTCTTGTGCTTGCCCATGTCTCTCCTGATCCCGCGTCCGCTGCGGGCACTCGGGTTCCGGTGGTCTGCGCCCCAGTCTAGGAACCGCCGCCGGGGGCGCCGTGCGAGGGGACTCGGTTGCCGGGTTCGCCCGCCGCGGGGTCCCGTGGTTGCCGGTTGCGCCGCTCGCGGGGCCACGCGGCCACAGGGCCGCCTCGCCGCTCACCGGTTCACGCAGCGACCGGGGGCGCCGCGACTCGGGGCACGACGACGCTCGAAGGCTCCCGGCGGTTTCTAGGGCGCCTCCGCACCCCCGGTCCGAGAGCGTCTGAGGTGCAGTTCTGCCCTAGATGTCACGCGCTGGTTCAGAGGGTGGTTGCAACGCTTCTTCTATTGGGAGTGTTGTATGAGGGGTTTGGGAGTCACTGGCGCGTTGTCGTTCTGGCGTCGTAGCCCGCGAGCTGTGGAGGCTCTTTGGGATGCTCGGGGCATGGGCGCATCATCGGAGGCCATTGCCTCGACGTTAGGATTGCCGCGGCGATCGATGGAGAGGTACATCTGTCGCTGTGGTGGGCTACGAGCCCAGCGGTGGGCCTCACCGGCCAGGATGCTCAGCTATGACGAGCGTCTCCAGATCAAGGACATGCTCCGAGAGGGACGCTCTTACCGGCAGATCGCTTCCGCCCTGGGGCGAGCACCGTCAACGATCAGCCGCGAAGTCGCCCGCGGGTCCATGGAAGGAACCCGCGGAAGATACCGTCCGGCCAGGGCACAGCAGCAGTCCTGGACCAACCGGTTACGCCCGAAACCATTGAAGATTCCCGCTGATCCGGTACTGCACGCGGTGGTCCAGGACTGGTTGGAGGCCAAGTTGTCTCCGGAGCAGATCGTGGGACGATTACAGCGTGAGTACCCCAACGACCCTCGGATGCGTGTGAGTCGCGAAACGATCTACCGCACGATCTATCTCCATGCCCGAGGTGGTCTCAAGCGAGAACTCACGGCACTGACTCGTACCGGGCGCACCATCCGTTATCCCAACCGCCGCCCGGTGAGCACTCGTGGGCGTATGCGGGGGATGGTCTCGACCTGGGATCGCCCGGCAGAAGCGTTGGAACGCAAGGTCCCTGGGCACTGGGAAGGAGATCTGATCATCGGCAAGAACGGGGCTTCGGCCATCGGCACGGTCGTGGAACGGTTCTCGAACTACCTGAACCTGGTGAGGCTGGAACCAGGGCAGAACCGTGTTGTCGCCCTGCGCGAGGCTTTGGTGCCCAAGCTCGTAGAACTTCCGGAGTCTTTGCGGAGGTCATTGACCTGGGACCAGGGCAAGGAGATGGCCCAGCACCGGCAGATCACGATCGAGTCCGGAATGAAGATCTACTTCGCCGACCCGCACGCTCCCTGGCAGCGAGCCACGAATGAGAACACCAACGGGCTCCTACGCCAGTACTTCCCGAAGGGCACCGACCTGTCGATCTTCTCGCAGCTGGACCTTGACCAGGTCGCGGATGAGATGAACCGCCGGCCCCGCAAACGCTTACAGTTCGCCACACCCTACGAAACCCTCGAAGAACACCTGTTGCAGTGATCCATTGAATCCGCCCACCATGGCATCACGCGGTACCGTCAGCTCGATGTCTTTGAGGTTGTGCTCGCGGGCGCCACGCACTCGAACGCCCGGTTTAATGAAGGCTGAGTTCTCACCAGTGGGTGTGGAAGGCGAATTCATGGGCCAACGTTATCAACGCATGGGCTACGAAATGTGGCCGGTAGAAGCCGTGCCTGACAACAGGCACGTCACGACTCATTTTTGGCACTCCTAGGCAGCCGCCCCAATCTTCTCAGCTGGAGGCTTTCTGGGTTCGTGTGCCGCGCCTGCTGGATTCGAGCGCCGCAGCCAACGTCCGGGCGTCATAGTCGCCCAACAGGCGGCGACCTTCGACGAAGAAGGTTGGGGTGGCGTGAGCTCCGCTGGCCTCGGCACTCACGACATCGCGGTTGACTCGTTCTGCGACAGCCTCGCTGTCTATGTCGTGTATGAAGTGATCGACGTTCAGCCCGAGTTCTTCCGCATAGCCTATGAGGTGCTTCCGCTCAAGCGCGTCCTGGTGCGTAAATACGAGGTCGAGCCATCGCCAGAATTCGCCCTGGATCGCAGCTGCTTCAGATGCTTTTGCAGCCAGCGGCCCGTGTGGGTGGTGGGGAAGATGTCGCACGACGTAACGAAGATCTTCGCCGAACTGCGCGCTCAGATCTTCCCAGGAGCCAGTGGCGTGTGCACAGTACTCGCACTCGAAGTCGACATATTCGACCAACGTCAGCTTGGCGTCCTCCGGGCCGCGGATGTGATCAACTTCGGGATCGACCGTAGGGTCGAGCACCATGGGCAGATCTGCAGTCTCCTCACCCCACCGCTTAGCGGCGATCTTGAATATCAACCAGCCCAGGGCGACGGCGAGCACCATGGACACCAGTACCCCAAGAGTAGCCTGCCGCCCGAGATCGCTCGTCGAGCCGAAGGCGAGTCCGATGATGAGCAGGGAGACGGTGAACCCGATACCTGAAAGCGCTGCACCACCGAAGACGCTGCCCATTCCCACCCCTTCGGGCAGACGGCCAAGGCCCATCCTGACCGCCAGCAGAGTGGCAACGCCAATTCCGAGAAGCTTGCCGAGTACGAGGCCAACAATGACTCCCCAGGTCACGGATGAGCCTAAGGAATCAGCGAGCAGTCCACCTCCGAGGTCGACGCCGGCATTGGCGAGGGCGAAGATCGGCACGACAAGCAGTGCTGTGGGGCGGCGAAGGACTTCGTGCATTCTCTCGTTCACCGAGATCCCCCGGGCCAGGCCACGGTTGACACCGCGCGCCGAGGCGGCGCTGGGCGACTGCCAGAAGTCACGGAAAAGCTGTCGGGCGGCGACTACCTCGTGGCGCTGAGTGGGGTAGGCGGGGATCAGCAGACCAGCCATCATGCCGGCGAGTGAAGCATGCACCCCAGAAGAGACAGTGGCGAACCACAGAACAATCACAATGATCACGTAAGGTGCCGCGTTCCACTGTCGTGAACGGCCAAGCGCCCACAATCCGATGAGGCAGGCGAGAGCGATCAACAAGGGGACAAGCTTGATCTCATCGCTATAGACAAGGCCAATGATCGATACTGCCAGGAAGTCATCGACCACTGTCAGGGTGAGGAGGAAGACACGCAACTGACCTGACAGTCGCGGACCCACTACTGCGAGTGCGCCAAGCATGAACGCTGTATCGGTTCCGACGACAGCGCCCCATCCACCAAGTCCGCTACCGCCGGACAAGCTGACGACAAGCACGTACACGAGAGCAGGAAAAGCGACACCTGCGACGCCAGCTATCAAAGCGAGTTGAGCACGACTGCGATCGCGTAAAGACCCGTGCGCGAACTCCTGTCGCACCTCTAATCCGACAACAAAAAAGAAGATCACCATGAGGCCATCGTTGATCCAATGCTGCAGATCCAAATGCATGCCGACGGGGCCGAAATCGAAACCGACTTTTTGCTGCCTGAGCTCGAAATAGCTGTCAGATAACGGCGAGTTCGCCCACACAAGCGCCATTACTATGACTAGCGCCAGAAACAGCGCCGATCCGGACTCTGTTCGTAGACTGCGCGCGATTCGCCCGAGACCTGGGCGAGGGGCTGTCGTGTTTTGCATGCAGGAAGTCTACCTAGGAGTTGGTCTCGTAACTCGGTCGCCTGGCGCGGTCGGCGGAGGGTGATGAGCGTGACGGCGAGCAGGGGGCAGCGGGAGCAAAGTTGCCTCGGTGCGGTCGTAGCGAAGCCCGAGGCGCTTGAACCGCAGCACCCAAGAAATGGTGCGCTCCACGACCCAGCGGTGCCGGCCCGGATGGGTCTTGGCCTCGGTGCCGCGCCGGGCGATCCGAACCTTGATGCCCCGCCGATGCAGGTAGCGGCGGCACCTCGGGTAGTCGTAACCCTTGTCCGCGTGCAGCTTCTCCGGCCGGCGGCGAGGCTGCCCTGGGCGACCACGGCGAACGCGCACTGCCGGATTGGTCTCCAGCAGCGGCTCAAAGAGCTTGCTGTGGTGCGTGTTGGCTGCTGAGGCCAGTACGTGCAGGGGGAGGCCGGTCGCGTTGGTGAGCAGGTGGTATTTCGTCCCCGGCTTCCCTCGGTCGGTGGGGTTCGGGCCGGTCAGCTCGCCCCCCTTGGCCCGTACGGACACCGCGTCAATGCTGGCCCGGCACCAGTCGAGGATCTCCTGCTTGGAGAGCTCCTCGAGCGCGGCCCGGTGCAGCTTCTCCCACACCCCGGCCTCCTGCCACGCGCGCAGCCGGCGCCAGGCGGTGTGACCGGATCTGCACCCCAGTTCCACGGGCAGGTCCCGTCAACGGCACCCGGTGTGGAGTACGAACAGGATCCCCTCCAGGGCCGCCCGGTCCTCGATCCTGGGGCTACCACCGGGCCCTCGAGGCGGTGGCTGGGGAGGGATCAGCGGAGCGATCAGCTCCCACAGACGGTCATCGACCATCCGCGACTGCATCCTCGTCGTCCTGCAGGCACTGTGAACCGTTACCAGGCAGGTGGGCAACGATCGATCAGGTTTTGAGACCAGGTCTACGGTGAAGGAGCGCAGGAATCAGCCCAGCGTCGAGGGCGCATGACAGGCGTTGGAGAGCCGCCTCATCGCCGCCCGGCGTGAGATGGCCATGTTGTGGAAGCTGTCGGCGTCGGCGCACCTGCCGGCCACCAGGGCAGCGGCTTTCGCACCGGCGTTGGCGGCCTTGTTCGTGGGCACCGTCAGCTGCCGACCGGCCAGTGAATGCAGGCCCGCCTCGGCCGCAAGTTTCATCACCGGCGCCAGCCCCGCGGAACCCACGAGAGGGGGGCTCATCCAAGGAAGCTGACAAGGCAGAGCGGGGGAGGGAAAGTGGCATCTGCGAGATGCCTTCTCATCGCGGTGGAACGGAATCTTGGGCAAGTCCCATTCATCCCGGTCAGACAAGCAATTTCGTACAGAATGATGTTCCCCCACCCAGCACAGCGCCTCGGGCCTTCCTCGTCGGGGTGGTCGCGGCGTACGCGATGTAACCGGTGTCGGCAATCCACCCGACGTCTTTGGCGATCTGGGTCCAGCTGCCCGGACCGAGGGGGTCCAGAGGCGTGCCGAGCACCGGGACCGGCATCGAGAAAGCAAAGAGGGTCCGTTCAGCGCGGCGGCGACCCGGATGGTGAGACACTGCACGTGATCTGCGCCGGAGCAGGTCGGGTGGCCGGTGATGGCGCGGTTGCCGGTTGGGGTGTAGGTTCCGTCGACCCGCACGACCCGCACGACCCGCACGACCCGCACGACCCGCACGACCCGCACGACCCGCCCCGGGCGACGTCGGCAGGGTCCGGGGGGGGTACGACGCCGCTCTGACGCTTCCGCAGGCGCGGCGCCTTCGTAGCCCTCTTGCATTGAGTCCGCTATGTGAGATGCGTGCCCGAGATGTGAAACCCGCTGCGGGGCCGCGCGTAGGCTGGTACGCAACACGTGTGCCGGGGCGGGGTCTGGAGTGACGCCCCGTCCCGGCACTGTCTTTCGGGAAGGAACCACAGTGCCGCAGCTGCGTTCAGCAACGTCCACCACGGGCCGCAACATGGCGGGAGCGCGTGCCCTCTGGCGTGCCACCGGCATGGGGAGCGAGGACTTCGGAAAGCCGATCGTGGCGATCGCGAACTCGTTCACGCAGTTCGTCCCGGGCCACGTGCACCTCAAGAACATGGGTGAGCTGGTGGCGTCCGCGGTCCAGGAGGCCGGAGGCGTGGCCAAGGAGTTCAACACCATCGCCGTGGACGACGGCATCGCCATGGGCCACGACGGCATGCTGTACTCCCTGCCCTCCCGGGACATCATCGCCGACTCCGTGGAGTACATGGTCAACGCCCACTGCGCGGACGCCCTGGTGTGCATCTCCAACTGTGACAAGATCACCCCGGGCATGCTCATGGCCGCACTGCGGCTGAACATCCCCGTGGTGTTCGTCTCCGGTGGGCCCATGGAGTCCGGGGAGGGTGTGGAGGGCGTTGTGGAGCACCGCGTGGACCTGGTGGATGCCATGTCCCTGGCCGTGGACGAGTCCGTCACGGACGCGCAGCTCGCGCAGATCGAGGAGAACGCGTGCCCCACGTGCGGCTCGTGCTCCGGGATGTTCACCGCCAACTCCATGAACTGCCTCACCGAGGCACTGGGGCTCTCCCTGCCCGGCAACGGCACCACGCTGGCCACCCATGTCAACCGCAAGCGGCTGTTTCTGGAGGCCGGCCGCCGTGCGGTGGAGTCCGCCAAGAAGTACTACGAGCAGGACGACGAGTCCGTGCTGCCGCGCAGCATCGCCACGAAGGCCGCGTTCGAGAACGCCATGGCTCTGGACATCGCGATGGGCGGCTCCACCAACACCGTGCTGCACATCCTCGCCGCCGCGCAGGAGGCGGAGGTGGACTTCAACCTCTCGGACATCGACGCACTCTCCCGCCAGGTCCCGTGCCTGGCCAAGGTGGCGCCGAACTCCACGACGTTCCACATCGAGCACGTGCACCGCGCCGGCGGCATCCCCGCGATCCTGGGGGAGCTGCGCCGCGGCGGGCTGCTGAACGAGGACGTCCACACCGTGCACTCGCAGACCATGGGCGAGTGGCTGGACGAGTGGGACATCCGCTCGGGCAAGGCATCCGACGCCGCCAAGGAGTTCTTCCTGGCGGCACCGGGCGGCGTGCGCACCACCCAGGCGTTCTCGCAGGCCAACGAGTACGAGGACCACGACGTGGACGCCGCCGGGGGCTGCATCCGCTCCGTGGAGCACGCCTACACGAAGGAGGGCGGGCTGTGCGTGCTCTTCGGCAACATCGCCGAGGACGGCGCCGTCATTAAGACGGCGGGCATCGACCCGGAGCTGTTCCACTTCACGGGCCGGGCGTTCGTGGTGGAGTCCCAGGACGAGGCCGTGCACGAGATCCTCTCCAAGAATGTGAAGGAGGGGGACATCGTGGTGATCGCGTACGAGGGCCCCAAGGGCGGCCCCGGCATGCAGGAGATGCTCTACCCCACCAGCTACCTCAAGGGCCTGGGACTGGGCAAGAAGTGCGCGCTGATCACGGACGGGCGCTTCTCGGGCGGCACGTCCGGGCTGTCCATCGGGCACATCTCCCCGGAGGCCGCCGCGGGTGGCGCGGTGGGCCTGGTCCAGCACGGTGACGAGATCGAGATCGACGTGGAGAACCGCGTGCTGCGCGTCAACGTGGACGACGCCGAGCTCGCGCGCCGTCGCCAGGAAAAGGGGGACGCCCCGTGGAAGCCCACCAAGCCGCGTGAGCGCAGGGTGTCCAAGGCGCTGAAGGCGTACGCCTCCATGGTCACGAGCGCCGACAAGGGCGCCGTGCGCGTCGTGGAGGACTGACCCCTCGCAGCGACCCCGGATGGTCTCGGCCCGGGTGGGAATCGGATAATCTGTGCTGAATTGGTGTGGCAGCACACATTCTTTTCCACCCGGGCCCTCGCGCGACTGGAACAGTCCCACGGCCCGGGCATCCCCGAAGATCCCGGAGTTTTCCATGGAAGCACTGACCGAACTCGTCGGAACGGTGGGCGAGTACGTCTGGTACGTCGTCTTCGCCGTCCTCATCGGCGTGGGCCTGTACCTGACCGTCCGCACCAAGGCCATCCAGCTGCGCGGCATCCCCGAGATGTTCCGGGTGCTCACCGATCCGGCCGGTGAGGAGGACGGGCGCAAGGGCATCTCCTCGTTCCGTGCGTTCACGGTCTCCGCCGCGGCCCGCGTGGGCACGGGCAACATCGCCGGTGTGGCCATCGCCATCACTCTGGGCGGCCCGGGTGCGGTGTTCTGGATGTGGATCATCGCCGCGATCGGCGCGGCCAGCGCGTTCGTGGAGTCCCTGCTGGGCCAGCTCTACAAGGTCAAGACGTCGGACGGCTACGTGGGCGGCCCGGCGTACTACATGGAGCGCGGGCTCAACAAGCGCTGGATGGGCGTGCTCTTCGCGGTCATCATCACCGTGACCTACGGCTTCGTGTTCAACTCCGTGCAGTCCAACTCGATCGTGGACGCCGTGGCCGGCTCCTTCAGCGTGGACGTCACCGAGGGCCAGAACATATGGCTGCGCGTGGTGCTGGGCCTGGCGCTGGTGGTCATCACCGCCCTGGTGATCTTCGGCGGCATCCGCTCCATCTCCGCGGTGACCCAGATCCTCGTGCCCGTGATGGCCGTGCTGTACCTGGTGCTGGGGCTGCTCGTGGTGGTCCTGAACATCACCGAGATCCCCGCCATGTTCGGCATGATCATCCAGGGGGCCTTCGGCATCCGCGAGTTCATCACGGGCGGTCTGATCGGCGTGATCATCCAGGGCATGAAGCGCGGCCTGTTCTCCAACGAGGCCGGCATGGGCTCCGCCCCGAACGCCGGCGCCACCGCGTCCATCTCCCACCCGGCCAAGCAGGGCTTCGTGCAGTCCCTGGGCGTCTTCTTCGACACCATGCTGGTGTGCTCCATCACCGCGTTCATCGTGCTGCTGTCCAACCCCACCTACGGTGACCAGCGCCAGGGCGCGTCCCTCACGCAGACCGCGCTGGGCATGCAGCTCGGCGACTGGGCCGTGCACTTCCTGACCGTGGCGATCTTCCTCTTCGGCTGGTCCTCGGTGATCGGCAACTACTACTACGGCGAGTCCAACATCCGCTTCATGACGCGCTCCCGCGTGACCATGGGCGTCTACCGCTTCGCCGTGCTGGTGTGCGTGTTCATGGGCGCGGTGCTGGCCCTGGACCTCGTGTGGTCGCTCGCGGACCTGTTCATGGCGTTCATGGCCACGCTGAACCTGATTGCGCTGGTCATGCTCGCGGGGGTCGCGGCCAAGGTGCTGCAGAACTACATGGACCAGCGCAAGGCCGGCGTGGAGCCCGTGTTCAAGGCGGGCGACGTCCCCGGCCTCCACGGCCTGTCCGCGTGGGACGGCACGGACACCGTGACCCTGCCGATCTTCTGGGAGCAGCGCACGCAGGAGAAGAACGCCGCCCGCGGCTGAGCCCTCCCGCGGGTGCGCGGCGGATCCGTCCGCACCGGATCACGACGCCGCCCGCTCCCGTTCACGAGGAAACCCCCGGCCGCTGCCGGGGGTTTCCTCGTACCCTGCCCGGCAGCGCGGGCGGGGTGGCCTGCCGGGGCGACCCGGCGGCGTCGTCAGGAGGAGGACTTGTCCTCGCCGAGCTCGCGCTTGACCTGGACCTCCATGGCGCCGGTGAGGGCCTCGTTGTCCGCGGGGGACTCCTCGGTGGCGTCGCGCAGCTGGTTCTCGTTGTACTCGGTGAACTCCTTGCTCTCGTCACCACGCTTGGTCATGAGGGCGCGGATGCGGGTACGGCGCCCGGCCTCGACACCGATGGCCTTGCGGTTGCGGAACCACCACACGAACATGACGACCACCAGGATCATGCCCACGTAGCCGATCACCGGGTAGACCACGCTCATCAGCGTGCCGAAGCCCACCAGGCTGATCACGTAGCCCAGGGCGCAGATGCCCAGGAACACGGGGACGTAGCGCTTGCGGTGGTTGACTGTCATGCGGCGGCCCAGCGCGTAGAACATGCTGATGGTGGTGTTGTAGATCATCAGGAAGGTCACGAGCACCATGGCCAGGGAGGCCACCGGGTGCATGCTCTCGAAGAGCTTGAGCATGGGGACGTCCGCGTCCCCCACGGCGTTGAAGTTCACGAGCAGCGCGAACGCGTTCATCACCAGCAGGATCGTGTAGACCACGCCGCCCAGCAGGCCGCCGCGCCCGGCGTCGCGCGGGTCCAGGGTGTTGCCGCCGATCATCAGGGACATGGACACGCCCAGCATCAGCGCCATGCAGGTGTAGTTGATCGCGGAGAGCCACCACGGGCTCACGGGGGAGTCGGCCTGCACGGCCAGATCGCTCATGGCGCCGAGGTCCACGGGCAGCTGCATGAGGGTGTAGACGAACGCCACGATCACGGCCACGAAGATCACCGGGGTCACGCCGGAGATGATGTTGGTGACCTTGTTGACGTCCAGCAGACCGGTGAGCATCACGATGGCCACCATGATCGCGGAGCCGATCCACGCCGGGAGCCCGAACTGCTGCTCCAGGGTGGAGCCCGCGCCGGCGAGCATCACGATGCCCATGGCCAGCAGGGTGAGGGACACGGAGATGTCCAGGAAGCGGGAGACCACGGGGGCGGAGACGGAGCGGAACACCCTCAGGTGCTCGTCGGCCAGGAAGTAGCTGCCGATGTTGATGATCACCGCTCCCGCCGTGATCATCAGGATGCCCGCCATGACGGCTCCCGCGAGCCCCCAGAGACCGAACGAGACGAAGTACTGGATGACTTCCTGTCCCGTGGCGAAGCCGGCGCCCACCATGAGGCCGATGAAGGCCAGGGCGACTTGGAGGGTTTTCTTGGCGGACACGAGAGCATCTCCTCGAGTGGTGGGTGAATGTCGTGGCGCGCACGCCGCGGCGTGACAACCTGTCGGGCCAAGCATAGAGAGTGCGCCGGAGCCGGATCGCCCGGGCCCCGCGGCGGTGGGATACTCGAGGGCGGACGACGAGTGGAGGGAGTGGCCGTGGTGCAGCAGTGGCAGTCGGATCTGGAGGCCTGGGCGGCGGGGTGGAACGCGGTCGCGCAGGACGCTTCGCCGCGCGAGGTGCGGGCGTGGGACGGCGCCCTGCCCGGTGGGCGCGGTCACGGTGCGGTGCTCGTGTGCGGCCCCGGGCAGGCGGAGGGGGTCCGGGCTGCGGCACGGGCGGCGGGCCGGGAGGTGCTCGCCACCGAGGTGCTGCTGAGCGGTGACGTCCAGGAGCTGGACCGCGGGCTGGACTTGCCCGGGGACGCCGGGATGTTCGACGCCCCCATGGGGGACCACCTGCGCTTCGAGGTGGACGAGTGGGGCTGCCCCGTGGCGCACTCGACCCTCTCCGTGCAGGGGGACGTGGCGTTCATGGGGCCGCTGGTCGCGGGCACCGCCGAGGACCGGGACCCCGCGGAGGTGGTGGACCCGCTGGTGTCCGCGATGGCCAACGAGGCCTTCCTGGCGGACGCGCAGCGGCTCTACACCGTGGTGCCCGAGGAGGACGTTCCCGGGCGTGAGCCCCAGGGGTGGCGGCGCGCGGCCGCGGTGCTGCGGCTCTCCTGAGCGGGTGGCACCACCACAGCGGGCCTGAGCGGGCGTTACCACCAGCGCGCGCCGGAGCAAGCCGCACCAGCAACGCACGCGTGCGGCATGCCCGGGTGCCCCGGGGTGCCGCGTCAGTCCTGCGGGTCCCCGGGCGCCGGGTACCGGTCCGGGAAGCTACGGTGCAGGTTCTCCCGGGCCACCGACGTGAGGTTCTCCAGCGGCAGCCCCGCCGGGCACACCTCCGTGCAGTCGCCCAGCAGGGAGCACGGCCCGAACTCCTGGTCCGCGGCGTCCAGCACCTTGGCGGCGCGCTCGTCGCGCTCCTCGGGGTTCTTGGCCAGCGGCGGCAGGTGCTTGAGCATGGTCCCCACGAACAGCTGCCCGGAACCGTTGGGGCACGCGGCGATGCACGCCCCGCAGCTGATGCAGCCCGCAGTGTTCAGCGCCTTCATGGCCAGCGGGAACTTGGCCTCCTTGGACACCCGACGCAGGGACTTCTTGTCCACGGCCAGGTCCTTCTTGACCGGCAGCGCCCCCGCGCGCATGGGCTCGACGAAGATCTCGTCCCCGTCCCGGTATGCGTTCAGGGACTGCATGCACGAGGCCCTGTTGCGGTCCGGGCCGTGCGGGACACCGTCCACGGTCACGCCGCACTTGCCGCAGATGCCCTCGCGACAGCCGTCGTCGAAGCTCACCGGCTCTTCACCCTGGCGCTCAAGCGTCTCGTTGACGGAGTCCAGCAGCTCGAGGACGCTCATGTCCTCGCGCGCCTGGACGGGGTGGACGGTCTCGAAGCCCCCGGGGGTGTCGGCGTCCGGCTGGCGCCACACATGAACGGTCAGCAGCATCAGCGCACCACCTTTAAGAATACGGCCAGGGGAATACTTGCGTTGCCCACGGCAACGACGGCGCCCGCGGCCTTCGCGGCCACGTCCACCTGGCGCACGCGTTCCGCGGTCCCCGACAGCCCGGTGTCCAGCGCGGCCGTGCGGAGCCCGTGGACCATGTGCCCGGCCAGCGCGGCCATGGAGGCCGTGTAGAACACCGCCACCACGGGCCGGGAGAGGCTGCCCACCAGGTTCCCGTAGGCGTCCCCGTGCTCGAAGGAGCGCGCCGCCGCCGGGCGGGTGCCCGTGGTCAGGTCCAGCACGTGGTAGGTCACGAACAGGCCGAGCACCGCACCCGTGGAGCGCATGGAGCGGGCGATGACCCGGGGGACCGAGCGGCGTCGTCCCCGGGGGCGACGACGGGGTGCGTCGGCCTCGAAGCGGCCCGGGAGGAAGGCGCCGTCGAGCGGCGCGCGGCGGTAGACCTGCGGTCTGCTCGTCGGCATTCCGGCTGACTGCTCGGGCACGCCCCCGGGTCGCCCGGGCAGCGCGAGGTGGGGGCGCCGGTCCACCCCCGTGGCGATCTGCCGGGTGACCTGCCGGACGGTGCTCGTCACGGTGCGACCCTCCCGGCGCATGCTGCGCAGCGTGAGCTCGGTTCCCGCGAGAACGTGCACGCCGGCGCTCGTGAGCAGCCCGATGCGCGCCGCCCACAGCAGCGTGTTCGTGGGCAGGACCGGCGCGCCCGCGTGGCGCAGCAGCAGCGCGTACCGGTTGTACCGCTCCCGGCCCAGGTAGACCTGCATGTTCCCGGCCATGTGCCCCACGGTGAACACACTCAGCACGGTCCCGGAGGCGGCCATCGCGAGTTTCAGGTCCGGGTTCGACGCCGCTCCCAGGGTGGGTGCCCACGCACCCGCGGGTGCCGGGGCGGCGTCGTCGACCCCGTGCGGTGCGGTGGGGGCGGTTGTAGCGCGCGGGGAGCCGGCGGAGCCGGGCGCGGCCGCGCGGTCTCGCTGGGGAGGCGTGGTGGGAGTCATCACCTGCCAATCCTAGGAGTTCGGGCGGGTGGGGGCAGTTCCGGAAGTCACACGCGGTCATTCCCCGTTGCGCGCTGGGTGCGGCAGCCACGCCGGGGCCGCACGACGCCGCTGCGGCGCGTCCCGGGCTCACGTCCCCGTGCGTCGTGGTCGGGGCGGTTGCGCCGTGCGTCCCTTGAGGTGCCGGCCGTGGTGTGTGAGCGTGGAGGCCATGCAGCCCGTATACGACCACCTCGCGGCGGAGTACGAGCGCGCGTTCCCCACCAAGCTCAGGAGTGCATCATGAGCAGCAAGGCCAAGGAATGGGGCGCGCTGGCGGAGCTGTGCCTGGTGCTGGCGGGAGCCCCGCTGGCGGTAATGGCTCCCCACGTGCTGTGGCAGGTCTTCGGGGAGCACCAGGCCACCGGGCCGCTCACCCTGCTGGCGCAGTTCCTGGCCACGTGCGTGGTCCTAGTGGTGCTCATGATGGTGGACACGCTCGTGGACGCCGCGTTCCTGGCCCTGACCCGGAGCCGGGTGGCCACCCAGATCTGCTCCGCCGTCGTGTTCGTGCTGGTGATTGCCGCGCTCTTCTCCGTGTGGGTGCCGTGGTCCGTGGGGCTCGTGCTGGTCAGCGTCGTCTCGGCACTGCTGGTGCTGCTGTTCTCCAAGCTTGTGACCGAGCGGTACCAGGGATTGCTGGAGCGGGACGGCTGAGCGCGGGGCCGTGATGGCTTCGATCTCCAGACAGCGGACCCCGGCCACCAGAGGCGAGTCATAGCAACATCGCGAGCGCCCCGACGGGAGAACATCACGAAGCGGAGCACTGCCCGGAAGTGGGACCGCGCCCAAACCTATGTCGGCTGGGTTGCCATCCTCCTTCTAGGGATCAGCCTGACGGGCAGCGACCTGGGCATCGGGCCGGTCAACGTCTCTCACTCGCCGCGGCTGGGCGGGCTCGTGTTCCTCGTCGCCTTCCTGCAGATCGGCGTGAACATCCGCCGGGATGTGCGGGCGGCACGGCAGGCGGCGTCCCCCTAGATGTACTAACCGGGGACGTTGATCGAAGACTTACGCGAAGAGTTGCCGAGCGGCGCGGCGGGCGAGATCGTCTGTTTGAAGATCGGGGGTAGCGCCTTCGGCTGCAAGGGATGCAAGCCCGTGAACCAGGGACCAGGCCACGTGCGCTGCTTCCGAGGTTGTCAGGTGTGCCCTGCGTTCTGCGGGTATTGATTCGACGCCTGCCATAAGCGCCTCCATCGAGGATGCCCGGGCTGCACTCAACTCACCGTCATCGGCGTGGAGCAGCTCCGGCCTGTGCATCACGGCGTAGTGGCCAGGGTGCTCACGTGCGAACCTGACGTACGCGACTGCTGCCTCGTCGAAGCCACCAGCCGTGGCTGCGGCCACATCGGCGGCAAGCAGGCGCAGACCTTGCGCGGCTAGCGCCGTGAGCAGGCCCCGTCGATCGCCGAAATGATGCGCGGGTGCGCCATGCGAGACCCCGGCCCGACGGGCAAGCTCGCGCAGCGACAGTGAACTGGGTCCAACCTCGTCGATCATCTGCGCCGACTCGTCGAGGAGTGCTCGTCTTAGGTCGCCGTGGTGATATCCGTCGCTCATGACCACACCCTATGAGTTCGATCTAGGCATCGACCAGATCAAAGGCTAGCCTGATCTAGTCATTGTCTAGATAGGGAGTTCCCATGGCACCTTTGCTCGTCCTACTCGTCTTCACAACTCTTGCCCGAGCGGTGGGGGCGCTGGGCGTCGGCTACGTCGCCTCCTGGCCCGCCGCCACGGCTGTGGGGCTGGCTGCCATGTTCATCGTGACCGGCGCCAGCCACTTCTTCCCTGCACGGCGGGCAGGGCTCATCGCCATCGTCCCACCGGCTCTCAAGCATCCCGCCGCGCTGGTCGCACTCACCGGCGTGCTCGAGCTGCTGGGTGCCGTCGCCCTTCTCGTTCCTCCCGAGGCGGGACAGCTGCGCGTGGCAGCAGCGCTCAGTCTGGCCGTGCTGCTGTTCGTGATGTTCCCCGCGAATGTCTACGCGTCACAAGCCCGTAGGTCTGAGCACTCACCCAACACGCCCCTGCCGCAGCGAACGGCGATGCAGTGCGTCTTCATCGCGGCGACACTCTTCGTGGCTCTGGCTTCATGACACGAGGACATCACGCCAACGCCGCTCTCACGCCCCGACACCGACTCAAGGTCGCCCGTCTCGTCGTCGACGACGGCTGGCCGATCAGTGAAGTCGCCGCGCGGTTCCAAGTGTCATGGCCGACCGTGAAGAGATGGGTCGACCGCTACCTGGTCGGCGAGTCCATGCAGGACCGGTCGTCGCGCCCGAGGACTTCGCCGAACAAGACCCCGAAGTCGGTGACGAAGCGCTGCGTGAGCCTTCGAATGCGACTGCGGGAAGGGCCCGTTCAGCTCGCTTCCCGACTCGACATCGCACCGTCCACCGTGCATCGCATCCTCACCACGGCGCGCCTGAACCGGTTGTCCTACGTGGACCGCGCCACCGGTGAGCCCGTCCGCCGGTACGAGCACCCTCACCCCGGGTCGCTGGTTCACGTGGACGTGAAGAAGGTCGGGAACATCCCTGACGGTGGCGGTTGGCGGTACGTCGGCCGCCGCCAAGGCGAGAAGAACCGCGCCGCCACGCCAGGCAAGCCGCGCAACCAGTACGGCGGCCCGAAACTCGGGTACGCGTTCGTCCACACCGTCATCGACGACCACTCCCGCGTCGCATACACCGAGGTCCACGACGACGAGACCGCCGTCACTGCCGTCGCCGTCCTTCGCCGGGCGGTGCAGTGGTTCGCCGGCCATGGCGTCACCATCGAGCGGGTGCTGTCGGACAACGGTGGGGCGTACCGCTCGCACCTGTGGCGCGACACCTGCCATGGCCTGTCGATCACGCCGAAACGGACCTGCCCGTACCGCCCGCAGACCAATGGGAAGGTGGAGCGCTTCCACCGGACGATGGCCGACGGGTGGGCCTACGCCCGCTGCTACACCAGCGAGCAAGAACGCCGCGACGCGCTCGAGCCGTGGCTGGGGCACTACAACGAAGTGCGACCGCATACCGCGTGCGGTAACCAGCCGCCACTCACCAAACTCAGAGCGGCTGGCTACTCTTCGGTGGCTTCGACGCCCACGCCGGGCGGCTCCTCGGTGAAGAACTCGGGGTCCGAGTAGGGAAGGATCGTCCAGTGGAGATCCTCCGCCGAGTCGATCCGGCTAGGAACGGAGGCGTCTTGTTGGCGGGTGTGGTCCTGGATCAGATGCATCTGAACTACCTTGGCCGCTCGACGAATCTGCTCCACGATCCCCCCGGCGGGTATGTCCAGCGGCGAGGAGATCCGGTCGGCTGCACGGTCGACATAGAAGCCAGCCTGCTTGTCGAGGTTCCGCTGCCGCGCCAACCCATGGAACGTCTCCAAGTCCGGCAACTGGTAGTACTCGATCCGACGGTCTGGGTCCCAGAAGCCACCCAGACCTGACGCAAACTGCTCCGCCACCTGCAGCTTTTCTGCATGTGGTGCGCGGGTGGTGCGTAGGCCGTCCGGAACCCGAACCAGGCCAGGTTCGTGAGGCTGCACCCCGTAGAGGCTCAAAGGTGCACTCCACTCCCACTCGGCGGCCTCGTAAAGCCAGCGTGCCTTCGCCACTTCCTCCATCGCGAGCACCAGGAGCGCCTGAGCCCGGCCGGCACTGCCCCGGTCCGCCAGGGCGTGGGCATCCTCCACAAGCGCCACCGCGTTCGCCATCAGGGACTTCCACCATCGGCGCGCGAAGTCTGCGCTGACCTCTTCAACCTGCGGCTCGCCCATGCAGCGAGTATCTCGCGTCACCGGCCGATCCTCGATCAACGTCTCCGGTCAGTACACCTAGACGTTCCCGTCGGCACCAGGGGCAGGGATGCTTCCCCTCATTCCCCCGTGACCCCGTCGAGCGCCTCGCGCAACAGGTCCGCGTGGCCGCAGTGGCGGGCGTACTCCTCGATCATGTGGGTGATCACCCAGCGCGCGCTCGTGCCTCCGCCGACGGGCCGTTCCACCGGGGCGTCCAGCGGGTTGGCGTGCTCCGCGGCGAAGAGGACCCACCGCTGCCGGGACGTCTCCACGGCGGAGGCCCAGAGGGCCCGCAGCTGCGTCGCGTCGTCGTCGGGGGCCGAGTTCCAGTCCCAGTCGGGGTCCTGCTGCCACTCCACGGCATCCCACGGTGAGCACGGTTCACCCCCGCTGAGCACGTGGCAGAACCAGTGGTCCTCCACGTAGGCGAGGTGTTTGACCATCCCGCCCAGCGTCATGGTGGTGGGCAGCGGAGTGCTGTGCAGCTGTTCCGTGCTCAGTCCCTCCGTCTTCCAGCGGATCGTCGCGCGCAGGAAGTCCAGGAACCCGAACAGGCTGGTGGTCTCGTCCCCGTGCTGGGGCGGTTCCGGGCGGCCGTGCTCGTCCATGGTGAGTGATGTCATGCGGCTCACACTAGGTCTCGCGGCACCCGACCCCCGTGCGCCACACCGGCGGACGCCGCCGCCGGGTCCCGTCCGTCTCGTCGGCCGCGCCAGCCCCGCGGCGTCGCGGTGCGCAGGGGCGGGGTCTGGGCCGCCGGGCGCAGATGTTACTCCCGAGTTGAAATGGTCCCGCGAGCCGGTGTTCTCCCGGTGTGACGCGGCCTACAGTGACAGTGCAGCCCACATGTGAAGTGCACATCCGAACACGCTGCAAAGGAGTCAGCCATGAAGGTCTTCGGTCACGCAGAGCCCGGTGCCCCGGCGGAGGAGATGGACATCGAGCGTCCCGCGCTGGAGGGCACGGACGTCCTGGTCCGGGTCACGAACTCGGGAGTGTGCCACTCGGACGTCCACTGCCAGGACGGGTACTTCGACCTCGGCGACGCCGGACGCCACGAGCTCACCGCCGCGGGGGCCCAGTACCCCGTGGTGCTCGGCCACGAGATCGTGGGGGAGGTGGTGGCCACCGGTCCGGACGCCACCGTGCAACCCGGTGACACCAAGTACATCGTCTACCCGTGGATCGGGTGCGGCGAGTGCCAGGCGTGCCAGGAGGACCGGGAGAACTACTGCAGCGGGAAGAAGCGCAACCTCTCGGTGCAGCTGGACGGCGGCTACGCCGAGGAGGTTCACGTCCCGGGAGAGCGCTACCTGATCCCGCTGGGCGACATCGACCCGTCCTTCGGTGCCACGCTCGCGTGCTCCGGGCTGACCTCGTACTCCGCGGTGCAGAAGATCATGCCGGTTCCCGCGGACAAGCCCGTGGCCGTGATCGGCGCCGGCGGCGTGGGACTCATGACCATCGCCGTCCTCAAGGCCCTGGGCCACGAGAACATCGTGGCCGTGGACATGAGCGAGGCCGCGCTGCGCAACGCCACCGCGGTGGGCGCCTCCGCGACCGTCACCGTGGGCGGGGAGAACCTGGTCAAGGACATCGTCGCGGCCGGCGGGGAGAAGATCGCCGCGGCAATTGACCTGGTCAACAACGGGGACACCTCCAGCGCCGCGCTGTTCGCCATGGCCAACGGCGGCACCCTGGTGAGCGTGGGGCTGTTCGGTGGTCAGTACTCGTTCCCCACCGCGCTCGCGGCGTTCAACCTGCTGAACATCCGCGGCAACTTCGTGGGCAGCCTCCCGGAGCTCAAAGAGCTCGTGAAGCTCGCCCAGGACGTGGAGCTGCCCCGGCCGCCCATCATGGAGGTCCCGCTCAGCGCCGAGCAGGTCAACGCGTCCCTGGACGGCCTGCGCAACCGCACGCTCAACGGCCGCGCGGTGCTCGTGGCGGACTGACCCCGCACCGGGTCCTGGACCCACCGCGCACGACGACGCCGTCGCCGCCCCGATCTCACGGGCCGGCGACGGCGTTCGTGCACCCGGGCGCACAACGCGCACGCGGGCACACCCCCAGCGCGGCCCGCCCCCCCCCATGCCGCACCCGGGCCGCCCGACTCCGTGTGGACAGCACGGAGTCGGGCGACGCCGAGGGGACGGACGGTGCCCACCCGGCCGTGCGGCGTCGTCGTCGGAAGCGCTCAGAGCAGGCCGGAAGTAAGGCGGCAGACGTTCTCCACGAACTTGCGTCCCAGGGACCGCTTCTCCCAGGCGTCGAGGTCCAGGCGCGTGGAGTGCGCGGTGAACTGCTCCACGATCCGCTCCATCCGCTCGCGGAACCCGTGGTCCACGATCATCACGGAGACCTCGAGGTCCAGGGCGAACGAGCGCTCGTCCATGTTGGAGGAGCCGATCACCGAGACGATGTCGTCCACCAGCACGAACTTGGCGTGCAGCACCGTGGGGGAGCTGTAGCGGTGGATCTCCACCCCGGCGCGCGCGAGCTCCGAGTAGTAGGAGTTCTGGGCGTGCTGCGCGAGGAACTGGTCCGAGGTCTCACCCACGAACAGTTGGATCCGCACCCCCGCCTGGGCCTCCGTAGTGAGCGCGTGCAGCAGGGACTCGTCCGGCACGAAGTACGGGCTGGAGATCACCACGCGGTGGTTGGCGTTGTAGATCAGGTGGTTGAACAGCCGCAGGTTGTTCTCGGTCTCGAACCCGGGCCCGGAGGGCACCACCTGCGCGAACATGGGCCCGGAGGCCTGTTCGAGGGCGGCGGGGGACTCGTCCAGCAGCAGGTCGTCGGTCTCCGAGTACCAGTCCGAGACGAACACCGCGTTGAGCTCCGTGACCACGGCGCCGGTGCCCCGGATCATGAGGTCCTTCCACTGCCGGCCCTTCCGCACGTTCTTCGCCTTGTTGTACGAGCGGTGGATGATGTTCTGCGACCCGGTGTAGGCCACCTGCCCGTCCACCACCAGGATCTTGCGGTGGTTGCGCAGGTCCGGGCGCTGCCACTCACCGCGCCACGGCCGGACGGGGAGCATCCGCCGCCACGGCACCCCGGAGCGGTCGAACTCGCGCACCAGCTCCGCGTAGCCGGGGTAGCCCAGGGACCCCACGTGGTCGATGAGGATGCGCACCCGCACACCGCGCTCGTGGGCACGGATCAGGGCGTTGAGCAGGTCCCGGGAGACGTGGTCCACGGCCACGATGTAGAACTCGAAGTGCACGTAGTCCGTGGCGGCGTCCACCTCCGCGGCCATCCGGGCCATGGCGAGGTGGTTGTCCGGGAGGATCTCGAAGTCGTTGCCGCCCACCATGGGAAGCGCCCCGAGGTTCTGGTTGAGCTCCGCGGTGGTGCGCACCCACTCCGGGTACCGGTCGAACTCTGGGCCCGGGGTCACGCCCTCGGGGGTGTTCTCCTGGATCACGTGGTTCATCCGGGCCTGCTTGGCCATCCGGGCCCGGGGCAGGCGGCTGGAGCCGATCACCACGAACAGCACGATGCCCGCGTACGGCACCAGGAAGATGCCCAGCAGCCACGCGAGCGCCACGGAGGGCCGCCTCTGGTGGGGGATCCAACCCAGCGCCACGAGCTTCAGCAGCAGGTCCAGTGCGACCAGCGCCAGCCGGATCCACTCCGGGACGGTGTCCGCCGGGAGCAGGTCGAAGGGTATCCAGGGATTCATGGCAGCGTCTCGTCAGGGGCGGGGCAGACGGTACGAGATCTCAGAATCCGCGCAGTGGCGTCGCACGAAGCCGCGGCCCACCAGCAGCCGGTGGGCGGGTGCCATGTCCTCGGGCACGGCGGCGCACACGGCCCGGACGCCCGGGACTTCGAAGGCCCGCTCCACGAGGGCGTCCAACGCCTCACCGGCCGGGCCCCGGCGGTGCGTCCCCGGCACCAGGGAACTCTCCATCTCGAACTCCCCGTCCATGACGGGGCCCGTGAAGTCGGCGGTGCCCGCCGCCTGCCCCGAGGCGCGCTCCACCACGGCCAGGCACGTGTGCTCGGACTCCGTGACGAAGCGCTCCCCGGCCTCGATCGCACTGCGCGCCCAGACCGTGTTCTCCACGGAGGAGAAGCCCCACGCGAAGTGGGTCATGGTGGGGGCGTCCGCGGCTGTCTCCAGCTCGTCACGCGTGAACGGACGCAGCTCCATGTGATCGGCGTGCAACGGCTGCGGGGGTTTCGGTTGCGACAGTGGCTCCGGCATGGTGCGGCCCTTCCGTGGTCTCTCGTCCTGTCGTCTTGCGGTGGTCTCCCTGTCCTCAGCCGAAGTGGCGAGGCAGCGTGGACTCGTGGGCGCTGCGCAGCTCCTTCAGGCCCACCGCGAACTCGCCCTGGAAGTCCAGGGAGCCGCTCTCGGTGTCCACCACGCCGATCCTCGCGAACGGGTAGTTGCGCACGGTGCACATGTCCCGGAAGCGCAC
Source organism: Kocuria rhizophila DC2201 (assembly GCF_000010285.1). NCBI lineage: Bacteria > Bacillati > Actinomycetota > Actinomycetes > Micrococcales > Micrococcaceae > Kocuria > Kocuria rhizophila. The sequence continues at coordinate 301,125 of NC_010617.1, forward strand.
CTCCTCGGAGCGTGGCACGGCCACGACGGCGCGCGCCTGGGTCTCCGAGAACAGCAGCGTGAACAGGTCCAGGCCGTCCCGCTCGGCCACCTCGCCGAGGCCGATCCGGGCACCCACGCCGAAGCGCAGGGCCATCTCGGCGAGCGTGGCGGCGAGCCCGCCCTCGGCGACGTCGTGCGCGGCGTCGATCATGCCGTCCCGGGACATGTTGATCAGCATGTCCGCGAGCACGCGCTCACGCTCCAGGTCCACGCGCGGGGGTGTGCCGCCCAGGTGGCCGCGCACGCGCGCCCACTCGGAGCCGTCCAGCTCGTCCGCGGTCTCGCCCATGAGGTAGATCGCCTGGCCGTCCTCGCGCCAGCCCGAGGGGGTGCGGCGCGTGACGTCGTCGAACACGCCCATCATGGCCACCACCGGGGTGGGGTTGATGGCCACGCCGCCGGTCTGGTTGTAGAGGGACACGTTGCCGCCCGTGACGGGCACACCGATGGCCTGGCAGCCGTCCGCGAGACCGCGCACGGCCTCCGCGAACTGCCACATCACCTCCGGGTCCTCGGGGGAGCCGAAGTTCAGGCAGTCGGAGACCGCCACGGGGCGGGCGCCCGCGGTGGCCACGTTGCGGTACGCCTGGGCGAGTGCCAACTGGGCGCCGTGGTACGGGTCCAGGCGGGTGTAGCGACCGTTGGAATCGGTGGACAGGGCCACGCCCAGGTTGCTGCGCTCGTCCACGCGGACCACGCCGGCGTCGTCGGGCATGGCCATGGCCGTGTTGCCCTGCACGTAGCGGTCGTACTGGCTGGTGACCCACTCCTTGGAGCACAGGTTGGGGGAGGCCATCAGCTCGAGCAGCGCCGGGCCGAGCCCCGCCCCGGAGGGGCGCGCGGCGTCCTCCGGGGACCCCGTGAAGTGCGCCGCCTGCAGCGCGTCCTGGGTCTCCGGGCGGGCGTAGGGGCGCTCGTAGACGGGGCCGTCGTGGGCCACGGTGCGCGGATCCACGTCCACGATCACCTCGCCCCGGTAGTCGATCACCAGCCTGCCGGTGTCCGTGACCTCGCCGATCCACGAGTACTCCACGTCCCACTTGGCCATGACCGCCTCGAAGGCCTCGACCTTCTCCGGGGTGACCACGGCCATCATCCGCTCCTGGGACTCGGACATCAGGATCTCACCCGGGGTCAGCGAGGGGTCCCGCAGCAGCACCTCGTCCAGGTTCACCCGCATCCCGCCGTCCCCGTTGGAGGCCAGCTCGGAGGTGGCGCAGGAGATCCCCGCCGCCCCGAGGTCTTGGATGCCCTCCACCAGGGAGTTGGCGAACAGCTCCAGGCAGCACTCGATGAGCACCTTCTCCGCGAACGGGTCACCCACCTGCACCGCGGGGCGCTTGGAGGGCTTGGAGTCGTCGAAGGACTCGGAGGCCAGCACGGACGCACCGCCGATGCCGTCACCGCCGGTGCGCGCCCCGAAGAGCACCACCCTGTTGCCCGTGCCGGAGGCGTTGGCCAGGCGGATGTCCTCGTGGCGCATCACGCCCACGGCCAGCGCGTTGACCAGCGGGTTGCCCTGGTAGCAGGGGTCGAACTCCACCTCGCCTCCGATGTTCGGCAGCCCCAGCGAGTTGCCGTAGCCGCCCACGCCGGCCACGATCCCGTGCACCACGCGCTGGGTGTCCGGGTGGTCGATCGCGCCGAAGCGCAGCGGGTCCATCACGGCCACGGGGCGGGCGCCCATGGAGATGATGTCCCGCACGATCCCGCCCACGCCCGTGGCCGCACCCTGGTACGGCTCCACGTAGGAGGGGTGGTTGTGGGACTCGATCTTGAACGTCACGGCCCAGCCGTCCCCGATGTCCGTGACACCGGCGTTCTCCCCGATGCCCACCATGAGGTTCCGGCGCATCTCCTCCGTCACCTTGTCCCCGAACTGCTTCAGGTGCACCTTGGAGGACTTGTAGGAGCAGTGCTCGGACCACATCACGGAGTACATGGCGAGCTCGGCGGCGGTGGGGCGGCGGCCCAGGATCTCCTGGATCCGCCCGAACTCGGTCTCGCTGAGCCCCAGTTCCGCCCAGGGCAGCTCGGTGTCCGGGGTGGCGGCGGCGTGCTCGACGGTGTCCAGGTTGAAGTGCGTTTCACTCATGACGTCTGCGGGTCCCTTACGTGTCCGGGGTGGGAGGTGTGGTGCGGTCGCGCCGGTGCCCGGCGGGCGGGAGCGTGGCGGGGCTGCGCGTGCGAGCCGGAGCGGACGACGCCGCACGGGGCCTCCCGCGCGGCGCGGCGCCTCAGCGGGTCAGGTGCTCGAGGACGGAGAGGAACACGTCCAGCCCGTCCGTGCCCTCGCGCATGCCCACGGTCCCGGCGCCGGAGAGGTCCGCGCCGAAACCGGGTTCCACGGCGTGCTCGGGGTGCGGCATGAGCCCCACCACGTTGCCCCGCGCGTTGGTGATCCCGGCGATGTCGTTGCGGGAGCCGTTGGGGTTGCCGCCCGTGTAGCGGAACGCCACGCGGTGCTCGGCCTCGAGCTCGTCCAGGGTGCGCTGGTCCGCCACGTACTGCCCGTCCTGGTTCTTCAGCGGCACCACGATCTCCTGGCCCGGGGTGAAGCGCCCGGTCCAGGCGGTGTCCGTGGTCTCCACGCGCAGGTGCTGGTCCCGGCAGATGAACTTCAGCTGCTCGTTCTTGATCATGGACCCGGGCAGCAGGTGCGCCTCTGTGAGCACCTGGAAGCCGTTGCAGATCCCGAGCACGGGCATGGCGCCGTCCGCGCTCGCGGCGTCCACGATCCGGTCCATGAGCGGGGCGAAGCGTGCGATCGCACCCGCCCGGAGGTAGTCGCCGTAGGAGAAGCCGCCGGGCAGGACCACGGCGTCCACGCCCTGCAGGTCCTCGTCCGCGTACCACAGCGGCACGGCGGTGCCGCCGGCGATCTCCACGGCGCGGGCGGCGTCGCGGTCGTCCAGGGTGCCGGGGAAGGTCACCACGCCCACGCGCACGTCCGCGAGGCGGGAGTCCGGGGCGGGCTGGGAGAGGTCCGCCACCAGGGGCGTCTGCTCGGGGCTCAGGTCCTGGGCCACGCTCAGTGCTCCTCGGGCAGTGCGCTGACGTTGACCACGTCCTCGATCACCGGGTTGGAGAGCAGCTTCTCCGCAGCCTCGCGGGCCTGCGCGAGCACCTGCTCGGTGGCCTCGCCGTCCACGGTGAGCTCGAAGCGGCGGCCCTGGCGGACCTCGGTGAAGCCGCTGAGCCCGATCCGGGGCAGCTCGTTGGCAATCGCCTTGCCCTGCGGGTCGAGGATCTCCGGCTTGGGCATGACGTCGACGACGATTCGGGCCATGGAACGCTCCTTGCTGCGGTGGGGTGTGCGCCGCGCGGAGCCGGTGCCGTCTCACGCCGGGCGCATCCGGGACGGATCCCCGGGCGACGACGACGCTCCGCGAGCTTGCGCACCCCACTCTAGTGGGTGCCCGCGCCCCGCCCCGGCATCAGCGGACCGTGATCCCCAGGTGCCGTGCGAGCAGGGGAGCGAGAACCTGCAGCTGGGCCTCGTGGACGACGCTCCCCCGCAGGGACTCCAGGCCGTCCAGCTGGTGGAACTCCAGGCCGCGCAGGTCCACTGCCTGCAGCTGCGCCGATCGGACGTCGAGGGACTGCGCGCTGCACTCGCGGAAGGCCACACGCTGCGCCCGGGCGCTGACCAGGTCCACGTCCCGGAACGTGCACCGTTCGAAGACGACGTCCTGGAGGGAGGCGTCGCGCAGGTTGAGGAAGTCGATCCGGCACCCGACCACCAGCACGGAGGACCAGGTGCTGCCGTGCAGCACGGCCGCGCCCGCACGGCTGTCGTGCAGCGTGACCGTGGACCAGGAGGAGTCCGGGGCGTCCAGGGTGGGGGCATGGGCGACCTGCACCGCGGTGTCGCGCAGCCGTGCGCCCTGCAGCACCGTGCCGTCCAGGTCCGCGCCGCGCACGTCGCAGTCCAGCAGCGTGAGGCCGTGCAGGTCCAGCCCGGCCCATGCGGCGTCGTCGACCGTGAGGCCCTCCAGCGCGTCCTCCGCGCGGACGTCCCCGGAGAAGACCTCCACCGCGCGGGGCCGGCACGGTGCGAGCCGGGGCTCCGCGGCGTCGTCACCCGGTGACGTGCGGGGTGGGCGGTGTGACGGACGGCGGGCCGCAGGGTTCATGGGGCCACTGTACGCACGGGACGAGCGGGCCCACCCGGAGGTGGACCCGCTCGAAGCGGTGGGGGAGGCGCACTCAGCCGATGGTCACCGCACCCACCACCACGGCCACGACCAGCATGACGAGCGAGACCACCAGGGCGCGCCACAGCACCTTCTTGTGGTGGTCGCCCAGCTGCACCCCGGCGAGGGACACGAGCAGCAGGATGGCCGGCACCAGCGGGGACTGCATGTGCACCGGCTGGCCCGTGATGGACGCGCGGGCCATGTCCACCGCGGGGATCCCGTAGTGCGCGCCGGTCTCGGTGAGCACCGGCAGGATGCCGAAGTAGAAGGCGTCGTTGCTCATGAAGAACGTGGCCGGGATGCTGATCAGCCCGGTCAGCACCGCCATGTACGGGCCCATCGAGGAGGGGATGACCTCCACGAGCCACTTGGACATGGCCTCCACCATGCCCGTGCCGGAGAGAATGCCGGTGAGCACGGCCGCGGCCATCACCATGGACACCACCGCGATCACGGAGGAGGAGTGGGACGCGAGCATCTTGCCCTGGTCCGACATCTTGGGGAAGTTCACCACCAGGGCGATCGCGCTGGCCACCATGAACAGGTACGGCAGGGGCACCACGTCCGCCACGAGCAGCACCATCACGGCCACGGTCATGGCCAGGTTGAACCAGAACAGGCGGGGGCGCAGGGACTCGCGGTTGGGGTCCAGGGCGGTGTCGGTGAGGCCCTCGCCGGTCAGCAGCGGGGTGTTCGAGCGGGACGTGCCCGTGCCGGGGGCACCGACGCCCACGGCCGCGCCGCGGCCCCAGCGGGCGGGATCGGCAGTGGCCAGGCGGCGTCGTTCGGAGCGGCCCAGCAGCACGGCGAAGACGAAGATGACCACCAGGCCCGCGGCCAGGGAGGGCAGCATGGGCAGGAAGATGTCCGTGGCCTCCACGTGCAGCGCGGCGGCGGCGCGGGCGGTGGGTCCGCCCCACGGGACGATGTTCAGGGCACCGTTGGTCAGACCGGCGATGCACGTGAGCACCACGGGGCTCAGGCCCAGGCGCTGGTACACGGGCAGCATGGCCGCGGTGACCACGATGTACGTGGTGGAGCCGTCCCCGTCCAGGGAGACCAGGGCGGTGAGGATCATGGTGCCCACCACCACCTTGGCGGGATCGTGGCCGGTGGCGCGCACGATGAGGTTCACGAGCTTGTCGAACAGGCCCACGTCGATCATCAGGCCGAAGTAGATGATCGCGAACATCAGCAGCGCGGCGGTGGAGGACATGTCCTTGACGGAGTCCATGACCATGTCCCCGATGCCCAGCCCGGCGCCCGCGAAGAGGCCGAACACGGTGGGCACGATGATGAGGGCGAGCAGCGGTGTGAGCCGCTTGGTCATGATGAGGCCCATGAACGTGGCGATCATCAGGAACCCGAGTACGACCAGCATGAGTCTCTCCTGGGGTCTGTGGGTGGGATGGGTGCACGGCGAACGTGCGGCTGATCACACCGTACGAGTGAGAGCCCGGTCACGTCCCCGTTGTGCTCATTGCCGGGGGTTGTGCTCATTGACACGTTTGTGCTCATTCTGCTCAGTGGTGTGGCGCACCCTAGGATGAGCGCATGAGCACGGCGCGCACCCCTGCGGGGACGTTCACCACCCGCATGATGGTGGTGCTGCTCGGCATCGTGGCCGGGATCGTGGTGCTGTGCCTCGCGGCGGTGCTCGTGCTCACGGTCGAGCGCGTGTACGACCAGTCGGAGCAGGAGGCCCTGGGCATCGGACGCACCCTCGCCGCGGACCCGGTGCTCGTGAGCGCGGTGGCGCGCGAGTCCGGCGCCCAGCACCTGGACGCCGGGACCCTCGTGAAGGGGTCGGTGCAGCAGCGCGGGGAGGCGGTCCGTCAGGGCACCGGTGCACTGTTCGTGGTGGTCACCAACGACCAGGGCATCAGGATGTCCCACCCCAACCCCGGCTCCCTCGGGCAGCCGGTCAGCACCGCCCCGGACGCCCTCGGCGGGCGCGAGTCCGTGTCCCGCGACGCCGGGACCCTGGGGGAGTCCGTGCGGGCGAAGGTCCCCGTGCGCCAGGGCGAGCGCGTGGTCGGCGAGGTCAGCGTGGGCGTGCCCGTGGCCACCGTCACCGGGCAGCTGCAGCAGGCGGTCGTGTCCATCCTCATCATCGCGGCACTGGCCATGGCGCTCGCCGCGGGGGCCGCGGCCCTGCTGGTCCGGTGGCTGCGCCGCACCACCCTGGGGCTGGAGCCCGAGGAGATGGCGCAGCTGGTGCGGGACCAGGAGGCCGTGCTCTACGGCGTGGAGGACGGGGTGATCGGCATCGGCCCGGACGGGCGGATCAGCATCCGCAACAAGGCCGCCCGGGTGCTGCTCGAGCTGCCGCGGCGCACTGAGGCCGCGGACGTCGTCGGCCGCCCGTACACCGAGGTGGGCTTCGACCCCGCCCTGACGGACGCGATCACCCGCCAGCGCAGCGGGGGTGCGCCGGAGGAGTCCGTGGTGCGCTTGGACACCTCCCACCGCACGATCCGCGCGCAGGTGCAGAGCGTGCACCGGGACGGCGTGGACCTGGGGCAGGTGGTCATGCTGCGGGACCTCACGGCCCTGGAGGACCTGCGCAGCCGGCTCAGCGCCATGCAGGCCATCACCGATGCCCTGCGCGCCCAGCGCCACGAGTTCGCCAACCGGCTGCACACCTTCTCCGGGCTGCTGGGCAACGGAGAGCACGAGCACGCCCGGCAGTACGTCGCGGAGATCATGGCCTCGGGGCCCGTGCGGGACCCGGTGGAGAACGTCACCGCGGTCGAGGAGCCGTTCCTGCGCGCGTTCATCGGCGCCAAGGGCGTGCAGGCCCACGAGCGCGGTGTGCAGCTGCGGGTGGGTCTGGAGACGGCGCTGGAGGGCCAGCTCGTGGAGGCGCAGGACGTCACCGCGATCCTCGGCAACCTCGTGGACAACGCGGTGGCCGCGGTCATCGACTCCGCCCCCGCCCGGCGGGACGAGCGGTGGGTGGAGGTGGACCTGCTCAGCGAGGGCTCCACGCTGCACCTCGCCGTGGCGGACTCCGGCGCCGGGGTGGCCCCCGGCCTGGACATCTTCGCCTCCGGCGTGAGCACCCGCGCGGGCGCCGAGTCCGGGGTGCACGGCCACGGCGTGGGGCTCAGCCTGTCCCGCAGGCTCGCCCGCACCATGGGCGGGGACGTGTGGCTCGCGGACCCCGGCGGCGCGGAGGACGGGCTCGGGGCGGTCTTCGCGGCACGCCTGCCCGGGGTCCTCATCACCGCTGACACCGCACCCCACTTCCCGGAGGAGAGCCCGTGAGCGACCTCAGAGTCCTGATCATCGACGACGACTTCCACGTGGCTGCCCTCCACGTGGGCTACGTGAACGCCGTGCCCGGCTTCGAGGCGCTGCCCCCGGTGCACGACCTGCGCGCGGTGGCGGCCGCCGTCGAGGAGCACCGCCCGGACCTCATGCTCGTGGACGTCTACTTCCCCCAGGGCTCCGGGCTGGACGTGCTGCGCGCCGTGGACGTGGATGCCTTCGTGCTCTCGGCCGCTTCGGAGCGCGCGACCGTGGCGGCGGCGTTCCGGCGCGGGGCGCTCGCGTACCTGCTCAAGCCCTTCGAGCCCGAGGTGCTCAAGGCCAAGCTGCGGGCCTACGCGCGCTACCGGCGCCAGCTGGACGCCCCCGGGCCCCTGAGCCAGTCCGCGATCGACCGCGCCCGGCGTGCCATGACGGGTTCCGACGACGCCCCGGCGGGCACCGCGGCCTCGGCCACCGAGTCCGCGGTGGCGGATGCCGTTGCGGACGGCGGCGAGGTCACCGTGATGGACGTGGCCCGCGCGGTGGGGATCTCCCGGGCCACCGCCCAGCGCTACCTCTCCCAGATGGTGCAGCGGGGCGCGGTGCAGCTCGAGCTGCGCTACGGCAGCCGGGGCCGCCCGGAGCACCGCTACGTGGCGCGGGACTGAGCCCGGCCGGGACTCACACGTCCACCTCGAGAAGTCCGGCCACCTCCCGGCACGGGAGCTCCGGCAGGTTCTTGGCGGGGTCGGGCGGTGCGGTGCGTCCCAGGTCCAGGGCCAGTCGCGAGCCCTGGAACGCCCCCGCGAGGTCGAAGACCCAGTAGTGGTTGGGACACTCCAACACATCCGCCCCGTGCTCCGCGGCCCGGCACACCGTGGCGCCCTGGTGCGGGCACTCGTTGCGCAGGGCCCGCAGGGTCCCGGCGGCGTCCCGGGTGAGCACCAGGGCGGTGTCCCCGACCCGCACCGGGACCGCGCTGGACGGTGCCGCGAGTGCGCGGGTCACCGCGGCGGCGTCGGGAACCTGCTGCCAGCTCACGCGGCGGCCTCCAGGATGCGGTCCGTGGCGGCGACCAGACGCTGCCGCAGCTGCGTGCCGCGCGCGGCGAACGCGCGCTGGCGCCGCACGTACTCGGCCTTGCCCTCGGGCGTCTCGATCCGCACGGGCTCGTAGCCCCGGTCCGCGAGGTCGTACGGGGAGGCCTCCATGTCCGTGACGCGCACGTCCCACGCGAGCTCGAAGCAGTCCGCGAGCAGCTCCGAGTCCACCGCGGGCAGCAGCTTGTACGCCCACTTGTAGAGGTCCATGCTCGCGTGCAGGCACCCGGGCTGCTCCATGGTGCGCTGGGTCTCGCGCGTGGGCCGCAGCTCGTTGCGCTCCACGGCCTGCGGCTGGAAGAAGCGGTACGCGTCGAAGTGCGAGCAGCGGATCCGGTGGCTCTGCACCACGGCGTCCGTGCCGCTCGCGCCCAGGCGCAGCGCCGCGTTCTCGTGGCGCACGCCGTTCTCCTCCGCGCGGTAGGCCATGGCCCACTCGTGCAGCCCGAAGCAGTCGAACGTGCCGGGCTTCGCCGCGGTGTTCGCCAGGATCTCGCGCGTGAACCTCACGGCCGTCTCCCGCTTGGCGAGGAACGCGCGCGCATCCACGACGACGCCGCTCGCGCCCTCCCGCACGCCCGGCGCCGTGGGCTCTGCGGCGGTCGCGGGGCGGTAGAACTTCCAGTCCGCACGCTCGGGGGCGTCCAGCAGGACGACCCCGGGGCCCGGGTGCCAGCGGGTGAACTGCGCGGGGGAGAGCGTGTAGTAGGTGAAGAGGAAGTCCTCCACAGGGTGCTTCTCCCCGCGGGAACGGCGGTCCAGGAACGGTTCGGTCCAGCGGGAGACCCGGTGCCGGTGGGCCCGTTCCCTGCGGGTCCACTCCTCACGGGTGAGGACCTCAGGCACGGGTGCCGTCCTGCGCGTTCTCCTTCGAGGTGACGATCAACAGGTGCATCTCCTCGTTGAGCCGCTGCACCTGCTCCGCGGTGACCCGCAGCCGCTGCATCATCTCCTCCGGGACCTGCACGGCCCGCTCCCTCAGCGCCGCCCCCTCGGGTGTGACGGTCACGGCCAGGGCGCGCTCGTTGCCCGGGTCCCGCTCCCGGGTGATGAGCCCCCGGGCCTCCAGGCGCTTGAGCAGCGGGGAGAGAGTGGCCGAGTCCTGCATGAGGTCCTCGCCGAGGTCCTTGACCGTGCGCGGGTGGCGGTCCCACAGGGCCAGCATCACCAGGTACTGCGGATGGGTCAGCCCCAGCGGCTCCAGGACCGGGCGGTAGCTGTGCACCACCATGCGCGAGGCCACGGACAGGGAGAAGCACAACTGGTTGGACAGCGCCAGCGGGTCGTCGGCCGGGTCCTGGGGCGGGACGGTGCCCTGGGCTGGGGCGGCGTCCCGGTGGTCGGGGGAGGCCACGGGGTTGCGTGCCGCAGCGGACGGGGCCCCGTCCGCCGGGCCCGGCGCGGCTGCGGGGGCGTGTGCGGAACCCGCCGCGGCACAGGGACCGGGCGTCGCGGCGTCGTCGTTCCCGACGCCCAGGGGTGCGGTGTCGCGGGTCATGGGGTGCGCCGGGGTCAGCGCCCCGTGCCCCCGTAGACGGTGGCCTCTTCGCTGGAGTCCAGGCCGAAGGCGGTGTGGACGGCGCGCACCGCCTCGTCGAGCTTGTCCACCGAGGTGACGATGGAGATGCGGACCTCGGAGGTGGAGATCATGTCCACGTTGATGTTCGCGTCCGCCAGCGCCTGGAAGAACTGGAAGGCCACGCCCGTGTTCGTCTTCATGCCCGCGCCCACCAGTGACAGCTTGCCCACCTCGCTGTTGTAGTCCAGGCGGGTGTAGCCGATCTTCTCCTCGGCGGCGCGCAGCAGGTTCATGGCCAGGGCGCCCTGGGACTCGTCCAGCGTGAAGGACACGTCCGTGAGGGGGTGCTCGCCGGTGGAGACGTTCTGCACGATCATGTCCACGTACACCTCGGAGTCCGCGAGCAGGCGGAAGATCCGGGACGCGATGCCCGGGTGGTCCGGTGCGCCCACGATCGTGATCTTGGCCTGGCTGCGATCATGAGCGATACCGGCGATCAGCGGCTGTTCCAAGGGGATCTCCTTCTGGGGCGTGAGGATCTCGTCGGGGCTGGGGATCACCCAGGTGCCCTCGTTGTGGGTGAAGGACGAGCGGACGTGCAGCGGGACGTTGAAGCGGCGGGCGTACTCCACGCAGCGCAGGTGCAGGATCTTGGCGCCGTTCGCGGCCAGCTCCAGCATCTCCTCCGAGGAGACCCGGTCCAGCTTCCGGGCCGAGGGCACGATGCGCGGGTCCGCGGAGTACACGCCGTCCACATCCGAGTAGATCTCGCACACGTCCGCGTCCAGGGCCGCGGCCAGGGCCACGGCGGTGGTGTCCGAACCGCCGCGACCCAGCGTGGTGATGTCCTTGGACGAGCGGTTCATGCCCTGGAAGCCGGCGATGATGGCCACGTTGTCGTTGTCCAGGGCCTCCCGGACCCGCAGCGGGCTGACCTCCACGAGCTTGGCCGCCCCGTGGGCGCCGTCCGTGATCATCCCCGCCTGGGAGCCCGTGAAGGACTGCGCCGGGACGCCGAGGTCCGAGATGGCCATGGCCAGCAGCGCCATGGAGATCCGCTCGCCGGAGGTCAGCAGCATGTCCAGCTCGCGGGCCGGGGGCTTGCGGGCCACCTCGTTCGCGAGGTCCAGGAGGTCGTCGGTAGTGTCGCCCATGGCGGAGACCACCACGACCACCTGGTTGCCGGCGTTGCGGGTCTCGGCCACACGGCGGGCGACCCTGCGGACACCATCGGCATCGGCGACCGACGAGCCGCCGAACTTCTGGACAATGAGACTCATGCGTTCCTCTCGCGGGCGGTGGCCCGCACTGGGCGGGCGGACGGTCTCGGGGGTTCAGTGCCCCATGCTACTGGTTCGGGGGAACCGCCGGTCACGGGATCACGGGGCGGTGGCGGGTCCAGGGGCGCACTGCCCGGCGGGTCGGCCCGGTGCGCTACGTGGCCTCGGAGACCACCGTGCGGCCCTCGAACGCGCGGCCCAGCGTGACCTCGTCCGCGTACTCCAGGTCACCGCCCACCGGCAGCCCCGAGGCCAGCCGCGTGACCCGGATGCCGAGGGTCTTCAGCAGCCGGGACAGGTACGTGGCGGTGGCCTCGCCCTCGAGGTTGGGGTCCGTGGCCAGCACGATCTCCTGCACTGTCTCGTCCGACAGGCGGGTCATCAGCTCACGAATGCGCAGCTGGTCCGGGCCCACTCCCTGCAGCGGCGAGATGGCACCGCCCAGCACGTGGTAGAGCCCGCGGTAGCTGCGGGTGCGTTCGATGGCCATGACGTCCTTGGACTCCTCCACCACGCAGATCACGCTGCGGTCCCGGCGGGCGTCCCGGCAGATGGCGCACTCCTCCTGCTCGGTCACGTTGCCGCAGATCACGCAGAAGGACACGGAGGTCTTCACGGTGGAGATGGCGTCCACGAGCTGCTGGACCTCGTCCTTGTCCGCGTCCAGCAGGTGGAACGCGATGCGCTGCGCGGACTTGGGGCCCACACCGGGCAACCGCCCCAGCTCGTCGATGAGGTCTTGAACCGGTCCTTCGTACACCGTGCTCCTTCGTGGTGGTGGTCGTGATCGGGCGGTGCGCCGCAGGGCGGCCGCGGTGAGCGGCACCCGTGCGAGGTCACCGGCCGGTGTCGTGCGACCGTTCGTCGATCAGCATGCCACCCAGGATGCGCTCGATGGCGGCCTTCCCGTACAGGGCGGAGTCCTCGAGGGACTCGTCGTCGGCTCCGGGAACGAAGTTCTCCTCGTCCACGCCCGGGCTGCGGGTGCTCGGCGGGGCGATGCCCGGGGAACCGCTGGTGGCCGCGGCAATGGCAGCGGCGTGGCGCTCCCGCCAGCCGCGCCGCTGTCCTCCGGCGGGCGAGGGGGTGGCCCCGCCGTGTGCCGAGGGGCTCGCGGACTCCCGGCCGGACGCGGTGCGCTCCCCGGCGCCGCCCCCGCCCCCGGGGGTGCGGTGCGGATCCGGGCGGTCCCCGTCCCGCACGGGCCCCGAGCCGTCGCCCCGACCCTCGGGGCGGCGTCCACGCCGCGGGTACGACGACGCCGCGGGCCCCGGTTCGTCGTACATGTCCGCCGGGGGCTCGTCCTCCGGGGGAGGGGGCGGCTCCTCAGGGCTCCAGTACTCGGGGCCCCGGTCCGGTCGGGCGCCCGCACCACCCGGGGTGACGCCGCCCATGCCCTGGTCCCGGTGGTTCTGGTCCCCGGTGCTCTGGTTCTCGGTGCTCTGCTCCCCACGGTGTTGGCCCCCCCGGCCCTGGATCCCGCTGCTTGGGGCCCCACTGCCCGGGGTCCCGCCGCCCGGGTTCTGGGCTCCACCGGAGTGCGGACGGCTGCCGTCCGCGGGGGTGTTCTCACCGGGTGCCGGGGGAGATGCGTCGGGGCGCTCGGACGGCCCGCCCTGCACTGCGTCCTGCGGTGCCTGGTGCTCCGTGGGCGCCTGACTCGGGGACTCGGGACCCTGGGCGGAGCCGGGCGCGGTGGCCTGCCCCGACCCGGGCTCAGTGGCCTGCCCCGACCCGAGCGCGGTGTCGGACTCCGGCCCGCGCCCCGTGCTGAATCCCGAGCCGGGCCCCGTACCGGAGCGTGGTGCAGTGGTGCTGTCGGTTCCGGCGGCCTCCCCGGACGGCGCGGCAGCGGATTCCGAGGCACTGGCCCGCGCGCCCGTGGAGGTGCCGCTCTCTTCCGCAGAGTGCTCCCCGGTGCCGGACCGGTCACCACCCGTTCGGGTGCCGACCCCCGGCTGGGGAATGGGCGCCACGGACCACGAGGTGACGGGTTCGTCGTCGTCGCCGGACGGCTCTCGGTGAGTTTCCTGCGATGCGGAGCGGCCGCGCTCCTCCGACCGGCCCGCCCGCCGATCCTGCCCCCGGTCGCTCCGCGAGGGCCCCGAGGAGGCATCCCGCGCGGGGGCGGTCGACGCGTCCCTCGACGCGGGGGACGCGCTGTCCTGGCCACCCGAGGGGTTGCTGCGCCGTCGGTTCACGCCGAAGCCCTCCGGCTCCCGGAAGTAGTCCGGCTGCTCCTGGGATGAACCCGGGCCACCGGTGCTCCTGGGGGCCGGGCCGCGCCCACCGGAACCGCCGCCGCGCGGGTCTCCGCCCGAGCCCGGGGGTGGGCCTCCGGCGGGGCCGCCGTGCTGTCCTCGCGTGTCCCCCGGGCGCACGGCCTCCACCGCGCAGTCCAGCCCCACCACGTTCTGGATGGCGGTGCGGACGTCCCCCTCGAAGCGGGGGAAGTTCATGATGTCGCCGTCACCCTCGAAGGCAATGCGCAGCGTGGAGTTCTCGTAGGAGATGGGCGTGCCGCGCACCGTGATGGCCCACGCCACGCGGCGGATCTCCGCGAGGGCGGAGACGATCTCCGGCCACGAGGAGCGCAGCAGCTCCAGCTCGCCGCTGGTGACGTCGCTCGCCGCGGTGGTACCGGCCGCGGCACCGTCGTTCACACCGTCTCCCGCGCCCTCTCCAGCGCTTCCAGTGGAGGGCGACGGCGCGGCGGGGTCCCGGTCGTCCGACGGTGCGGTGTCCGGTTCGCCGCGGGCGCCGGAGGATGCCCCGGTCTCCTCGCCGGGGGTGGCGGCGCGGTCCTCTCCGGGGGCGGTGGCGTGGGACGGGGCGTCCGAACCCCGGGCGTCGTAATCGCGCCCACGAGAACACTGTCCGTCGGAGCGCGGCGCGGACTCCCGGCCGTCCGGTCTGTGCGCGTCCGCACCACCGCGCGTGTCATCCAAGCGCTGGACGCCGGAACGTGACTGCGCCCCGACGGTGTCCTGGGCGTCGTCGGGCCGGGAGGGCGTCGAAGACGCTGGCGACTTCGTCGGGTCGGCGGGTGCACCGGTGGCCGGGGAGCGCTCCTGCCCCGCGGCGTCGTGCTCGGTGGTGGTGCCGTCCGCGGGCGGGTGGTTGCCCTGGGGTCCGCGCTCACCCTGCGGAACGGGGTCACCCGCGGCGGGGTGGTCGCTGCCGCGGGGGTTCTCGGCCTCGTCCTCCGGGATGGACGGCTCGGCGATGTCCGGGGTGGTCAGGGCGGAACGGCCCGGCTGCGAGCCGTCCTGCCGGACGGGGCCGGACGGGGCAGGGTCCGCGGCCTCCCGTGCGGGTGCCGCGGAGGCGTCGGACGAAGGGGAGTCGGGCGCCACGGGCGCCATGGCGTCCGCACCGGGTGCGTGGGGCGCGGCCGGGTCGACCCCGTCCGCCGCGCCGGGCGCCGGAGGAATGGAGGGCCCACCGGGCCGGATGCCCGCGCCCCGGGGAATGCTCAGCCGGCGTTCCAGGCGGTCCACGCGGGAGGTGATGCCGCGGGTGGTGTCATCCGCGGAGGGCAGCAGGATGCGGGCGCACAGCAGCTCCAGGTGCAGCTGCGGGGAGGTGGCTCCCGTCATCTCGTTGAGCGCCTCGTTGGTGATGTCCGCGGAGCGGGAGAGCTCCGCGGCGCCCAGCTGGGTGGCCTGGTTGCGCAGCCGGTTGATCTGGTCCGTGGGCATCCCGTGCAGGATGTTGGCCGCGGAGTCCGGGACCGCGTTGACCACCACGAGGTCCCGGAAGCGCTCGAGGAGGTCCTCCACGAAACGGCGCGGGTCCTGACCGGTCTGGACCACGCGGTCCACGGAGGAGAACACGGTGGCGGCGTCCCCGGCGGCGAAGGCATCCACGACGTCGTCGAGCAGCGCGGCGTGGGTGTAGCCGAGCAGGGCGACGGCGAGGTCGTAGCTGATCCCGCGCTCGTCCGAGCCCGCCATGAGCTGGTCCAGCACCGAGAGCGAGTCGCGCACGGACCCGCCGCCGGCGCGGACCACCAGGGAGAGCACACCCGGCTCGGTGCTGACGCCCTCCTCCTGGCACAGCTGCTCCAGGTAGCGCATGAGCGGCTCGGGCGGCACCAGCCGGAAGGGGTAGTGGTGTGTGCGTGAGCGGATGGTGGTGAGCACCTTGGAGGGCTCGGTGGTGGCGAAGATGAACTTCACGTGCTCCGGAGGTTCCTCCACGATCTTCAGCAGGGCGTTGAAGCCCTCGCGCGTGACCATGTGGGCCTCGTCGATGATGAAGATCTTGTAGCGGTCCCGCACGGGCGCGAAGGTGGCGCGTTCGCGCAGGTCACGCGCGTGGTCCACGCCGCCGTGGGAGGCGGCGTCCATCTCGATGACGTCCAGGGAGCCGGCGCCGTCCCGGGCGAGGTCCCGGCAGGACTCGCAGCGCCCGCACGGCGTGGCGGTGGGCCCCTCGGCGCAGTTGAGGCAACGGGCCAGGATGCGCGCGGACGTGGTCTTGCCGCAGCCGCGGGGGCCCGAGAAGAGGTAGGCGTGGTTGACCCTGTTCTTGCGCAGCGCGGTCATCAGGGGCTCGGTCACGTGCTCCTGACCGATGACGTCCTCGAAGGTCTCCGGGCGGTAGCGGCGGTACAGGGCGGTAGTCACACAGAAGACTCTAGCGGGGGTCTCAGACGCCCTCAGCGGGCCCGCGAGCATGGGGAGCCAGGAACGTGAAGACCCCCCGTGCACCCGCCAGAGCCCATATACCCTTGCTGCCTTCCGGCCCTGGGGGAGTTTTACGAGATGGCGCCACACGAGGGGCTGGTCACTACTTTAGCCCAAGCGCGCGCGGAGTTCGAACCGGCCGCCACCGGTGGCCGCACCCTCCGCCCGGGTGAGGATTCGCGCGCTGGACGGGAGTTCCGCTATGCTGATTGCCGCACGTGCCCCGCGAGAGCGGAACGCGTGTTTGCCTGGAGGATTCGCCTAGCGGCCTATGGCGCACGCCTGGAACGCGTGTTGGGTTAACGCCCTCGGGGGTTCAAATCCCCCATCCTCCGCAGCACCGCGAAGCCCCTGATCCGCCACCTGGCGGGTCGGGGGCTTCGTCGTTGCCCTGGTGCCCCGCCGCGTGACGCGCGGATCACGTGAGGCGGCCTGCGTAGTCTGCCTCCATGGTCGGGCTCCCCTTCTCCCTCTCGCGCGGTGGTCGTCAGTCTTGCCGACAGCGACCGCAGGCCCGGTTTCTTCGCCCAGCCGCTGGGGGAAATCTTCGAGGTGTTCGACGCCTTCCACGGCGCCACCCAGGACTGGACTCCGTACTTCGACGCGGAACGGTTCGCGGGAAACTACCTGCGTCCCCCGGACCCTGCCGAGATCGGCTGCGCCATCAGCCATGCCCAGGTGATCCGCGCGTTCGCGGCGGAGCCCGGGGACGATGCGGACCTGCTCCTGGTGGCGGAGGACGACGCCCGGTTCACCGCCGACCTCCCCTGTGCCCTGCGTGCCGTGACCGAGGGTCCGCTGCCGCACGACGTGGTGGTCCTGACGGACGGGTTGAGCCTGGACCCCGCGCTGCACCGCAGGCGGTTCCTCACCTCCATCTCTCAGCTCTCCCTCCTCTCGCGCACCGTCTCGGGCCCCGAGCGGCGTCACCGGATCGGGCGTTTCGCCGGACAGGGGGACTGCTCGGGGCTGTACCTGATGACCCGCGGCGGCGCGAGGAAGTTCGACGACTAGGTGCGGGCGCTGCCGGAGGGGAAGCTGCAGCGCGTCGCGGATGCGTGGCCGGATCTCCGTGACGAGGGCGGGGTGGACGTCGCGCTCGTCCGACCCAGCCTCGTCCGGTGGTCGGGCGGATCCACCATCCGCGCCTCGGAGGACGGGCCCGCCGCGCGACGGGAGGCGCCCCTCCCGCCGTCCCTGCGGGACCGGATTGCCGTGCGCTCCAGGCTCCGGGGCGCGGGTCCTGCGCTCCGGGCCACGGTCGACGACGCGGGGTACCGCCTGCGGGGCGTGTTCCGTTCCTGAGTCGCCCATGGCTAGGGCACCGCAGGGTCGCTCGTGAGACCCGCGGTGCCCTCGTGCCCACCTCCGGATTGCCCCGAGCACGGGGCAGTCCGGAGGGTGCGAGTACCCGCTACTTGCGGCGCGGGGTGAAGGACGTGGAGCACTTCCACGTGGTCTTGCCGGACACGGCGGTGACGTCCACGACCACCTTGACCCCCGGGGTGGCCCTGGCAATGGCGTACGGAACCGCTGCCGTTCCCCTGGTGGACGCCGTGGCGTTCTTGACGGTGGTCGTGGTCTTGTAGCGGGCGCGCGTGGTGACCTTCGCCTTGGCGCCCACCTTGGAGACGTTCACGGTGGTGGTGGTGTTCTGCTTCGGCTGCGTCACGGACATGCTCGCGGCACACGGCTTGGCGGCCGCGGCCTCGGCCGGGGCGGCGTCGGCCAGGGAGAGGCCGGCGGTCAGGGAGAGGGCCACGAAGGCGGTGGCGAGGGAGCGGCGCAAGGGTGCGGCAGTGGCCATGGTGGGTCCTTTGTGGGAGGGGCGCGCTGGGGATTCTGCAGTGCTCGCTGATCGACAGCCCGGCCGATCCGTTCCCGCGCCCAGGGGATGAGAACAGCAGGATCGTAGCCGCGCCTGCCCCACCCAGGGGGTTTGCGCGCGAAAATTACACATGGCTTCTCATTGACCTGCCCGGTGGCCCGCCCCTCCCGGACGGATGGTCACGACGGTGCCCCTGCGACCGCCCGGTGGCGGCCACAGGGGCACTCCGTGTGCGGCGAGCTGCTACCGGCCCGCCCGGAATCCGGCAATGGCCGGGTCGTGGTCGGAGGACGCCGCGGCGTCCGGGCGGTAGTAGTCCAGCGCGGTGGTGCGGTACTGGGCGTACTGCAGCAGGGGTGACTGCCCGGAGTTGATGTTCCACACGTCCGCACCCGTGGTGCGCTGCTGCAGGCTCCGTGACACCAGGAGGTGGTCCAGGGATCCCACCTGCCCGCCGTGCACGTAGGTGTGTTCGTCCGCAGCGGGAGCAGACGCGAAGCCGGCCGAGTAGAAGACCTGCATGGGGTCCTCCTGCGTGTAGGAGTTGAAGTCGCCCAGCAGGGCCACGTCCGCGGAGCCGGCGCGGTCCGCGAGCTCCGGGATCCAGTCCACCAGCGCCTCGGCCTGGGCCACCCGGGCCGCGTTCCAGGCGCCCTGCCCGTCCCCGGCGTCCGCGTTGGGGCCGTTCTTGGGCCCCGAGCCCTTGGACTTGAAGTGGTTGACCACCACGGTGATCGGGGCGTTGGTGCCGCGGCCCTTGCCCCGCGTGGCGGTGAAAGAGGCCGCCAGTGGGGTCCGGGCGTTCTCGAAGGCCCCGCCGGCGCCCGCTTCAGCACCGAGTGCCTGGGCCTCACCCATCAGGCTCGCCTCGGCAGGCTGGTAGATGATCGCGTTGGTGATGACGTCCTGGTCCGCCACCGGCTGCAACTGGGAGGCGTCCACGGGGGCGATGGCCCACTTCTCGTAGCCGGCCGCGCCGTTGAGTGCGCTCACCAGGGTGGCCAGCGCCTCGTCCGGCTCCTCCCCCAGCTTTGCGGAGTTCTCGATCTCCATGAGACCCACCACTGAGGCGTTCAGCTGGTTGATGGCCGCCACGGTCTTGGCCTGCTGGCGCTGCAGGTCCGCCGCGTCGTAGGCACCCCGGACGTCACACCCCTGGGCCACGTTGTAGGTGCCGTCGGTGGAGAAGTTGCCACCCTTGCACTTCTTCTGCTGGCCCGTGGTGGTGAAGTAGTTCAGCACGTTGAAGGAGGCCACGGACACCTGGCCGCCCACGCGAGGGGTCTTGTCCGCGGAAGTGGTGAAGCGCGCCGGCTCCGCACCACGGGTGATCTCGGAGGTGGGCTGGAACCGCCAGGAGTCGTGCCGGTAGTCCACGATCACGGGTGCGGTGATCTTGGCGCGGTCGCCCACCTCCACGGGGTTCTGCGGATCCAGGTAGGGGACGGTGCGCGCCTCCTGCTGGGGGCTCGCGGCGAAGCCACGGTTGGTGCCGTCGTCCAGGGTCACCGAGATGGCCTCGTTGCGCGCGGCCTGCGCCTCGGCCTCGGGGCTGCTGGGCAGGGCGACGTCGGTGGGCTGGGTGGGCAGCGCCGGGCCCGCCGAGAGTCCGAGCTCCCCGTAGCGGCCCACTCCGTAGGTGTCCGCCACCCGGAAGTTCTCCCGGGGCTGGTACACCATGGACTCCAGGTTCTCCCGGTAGGAGGCGGTGGAGGCCCAGTCGGTGGTGACGGGCTTGACCGGTGCCACCTTCTTGACGACCTTCTTGACGCTCACGGTCCCCGAGAGCTGCGTGAGGCCCTGGTACTCGCCGGCGGTGCCGGTGACCTGCACGGCATCGCCCCTCTGCACGGTCACGGGAGCCTGCCCGGTGTGGACGAACAGCCCGGTGGAGGCGGTGGTCCCAGTGATCGTGCCCCCGGATCCCGGCGTCTGGATCACGAACCCGCCGAGGGACCCGGGTCCTGGCGGGTACACCGCGGTGACCACCGCGGGTTCCGTGGTGACGGTCTGGCCCGCCAGGGGAGTGCTCTTCCCGGTGCCCTGGATGGTGGCGATGCTCGTGGTGCTCGGCGCGGCGATGGCGGGGGTGGCACCGAGTCCCGTGGTGAGCAGCGCGGCGCTGAGCGAGATGGCCAGCGCGCCTCGGCGCACTGCGCCGGCGGGGGCGGAGGGGTGGGGTGTGGGCACGGTGATCTCCTGGGCGGGGGCTGTGAAAGGGGGGTCTGAGTGGGGTGAACGGTCGAGGGGGATCGACCGGTGCTCTTGGTTCAGCACTGCTGCCAGTGAGCGTAAGGACAGCACAAGACCAGGTCGTGACGGGACAGTGAATTCCCGGTGAGGTGCGTCACGCAGCCCCCAGCCCCCAGCCCGGGTGTTCGAGATGGCGGAGGCGTTCCACGGCGCCACCCAGGACTGGACCCCGTACTTCGACGCGGAGCGGTTCGTCCAGCTCTACCTCGACGGGCGGGCCCCACCACCGGCCGGATCGGTCACCGGACGGGAGCGGCGAGCATGCGGGCCCGGTAGCCGGGCCAACCCGGTGACCGGGCCGCCGGAAGCCCCGATCCCGGCAGCTGGGCACCAGCCGGAGCAGGTCAGCGCTTGCCGGGAACATCCATGTCCACCCAGACGAGGTGGTGGTCGGTGGCCAGGGCGGGGTCGCTCGTGAGCCCCGAACCGGGTTCGCCGAGCATCGGCCAGAACACTCCGTTCCGGCTCACGGACAGGTGGTGGTCACGGAATGCCTCGGCGGCCCTGCCGCCCGGCACGTGGTCGAACTCGTGGACCAGCACCACGTCCGGCGCGTTGATCTGGATGACCTCCGCGATGTTCTGCGCCTGCTCGTTGCCCGGCGTGCTGAGATCGCGGAGCAGCTGCCCCTCCGCGCCGCGGTTCAGGGACGCGTTGCACGTGGCCACACGCAACGGCGAGTTCCGGTGCTGGGCCTACGTGGGGTCCCGGGGATCAGGACACCGCGCTGAGCTGCGGCGGCTGCTGGGGCAGGTGCACGGGGCGCATCTGGGCGTCGAACTGGGCACCCAGGCCGCGCTGGATGAAGCGGACGGTGGCCAGCGTGCGCTGCTGCTGGGCGCGGGTGCTCTCCACGGAGGTGGTGCGGTCCGCGGTGGAGGTCAGAGAGCCGTGCACCAGCTGGGAGAGCTCGTCGGTGTCGCCGTGGGGCAGGTAGCCCTCGTCCATGGCGCGCTGCAGGATGCCCGCGAGCACGGTCTGCAGCTTCTGCACGTGCGCGCCCAGCTTCGCGAAGTCCTCGGGGGAGAGCACCGTGCGCATGGCCTGGCCGGGAGGCAGGTGGCGGCGGCCGAGGTCCTCGATCTGGTGCTGGATGTAGACACCCAGCTGGTCCACGGGGTTCTCGGTGTCCGCGAGCTCGCGGTTGAGGTCCGCCACGAAGCGCTCGGTCTTGTCCAGGGCGTAGGCCACGAGCAGTTCGCCCATGTCCGCGAAGTAGTTGTAGACCGCAGTGCGGCCCACTCCGGCGGTCTTGGCGACGCGGGTCATGGTGAGGTCGGTGAGCCCGTTGCTGTACAGCAGCTCCCCGAACGCATCCAGGATCGCGCGCTGGGTGCGCTCTCGCTGGGCGGCGTTGCTGGGGGCTGTGATGCGGGGCATGATGACACCTTACCTTGTTCTGTCAGCAAAGTGCGGGTTGCCGACATCGCGTGCGGGTTCGGTGTCCATTCCACCCTATGGAAACGGGGAATGCCCTGCGGAACAGGGCATTCCCCGAAGGCTCCCAGGAACCTCGGTGGCGCTGTGCGGCTACGCGTCAGCGGCGTATCCGCCCTGCCACAGGGAGTCGAACGGCAGGTGGGATGCCAGACGGTGCCGGATGCCCGCGGTGACGAAGCTCTTGGCGGTGCGGGCGGCGTCGAGCGGGGTGGCGCCCTTGGCGAGCTCCGCCGTCACGGCCGCCGCGAGCGAGCAGCCCGCGCCGGACACCGGCACCTCGCCCACCTTGGGCTCGGTGAGCACCTCGAGCGTGGATCCGTCGTAGAACACGTCCACGGCCTCCGCCCCGGCCAGCCGCACGCCGCCCTTGGCGAGCACGGCGGCACCTGAGGAGTCGTGGATGCGCTTCGCGGCCTCCTTGAGGTCCTCCACCGAGTCGATGGACTCCATCCCGGACAGGGACAGGGACTCGAAGTGGTTGGGGGTCACGAACGTGGCCAGCGGCAGCACCTCCGCCTTCAGCGCCTGGTCCGTGTCCAGCGCGGCACCCGGCTCCTGGCCCTTGCAGATCAGCACGGGGTCCAGCACCAGGTGGCGGGGCTTGAGCTCCTTCATGGCGGTGGCCACGGTGCGGATGGTGTCCGGGTGGCCGAGCATGCCGATCTTCACGGCGTCCAGGTCGTAGGCCGCGGTGATGGTCTGCAGCTGGTTCGCCAGGGTCTGCTGGTCCACGGGGGTCACGCGGTGGCCCCACTCGTTCTCGGGGTCGAACGCGACGATGCACGTGAGCGCCAGCGAGCCGAAGACCCCCAGGGACGTGAAGGTCTTGATGTCCGCGAGCGCCCCGGCGCCGCCGGTGGCCTCGGAGCCCGCGACGGTCATGGCGACGGGCGGTTGGTTGCGTGTGGTTTCGCTCATGCACAGTATTGTGCTCCGCCCGGCACCGGCCCCGCGAGTTTCGAACGCCGCACTACACTGGTGCGCGACGTCGGGTGGCAGGCGACGTCCCCTCACCGCACGCGACGACCCCAAGGACACCCGTGTCTTCCCACGCCACCCCGCCCCGCGGCTCCACGCACCCCGCACCCGCCGCTGCGGCCACTGCCACATCCCGGCCCTCCACCGCGGCGCCCGCCTTCGCGCACCGTCCCCGCACGTACTTCGACCTGATCCTGGCCGCGTACTGCGTCATCCTGGTGCTCTCCAACATTGGCGCCACGAAGGGTGTGCAGTTCGGCCCGGTCATCACGGACGGCGGGTTCTTCCTCTTCCCTCTGGCCTACGTGCTGGGGGACGTGGTCTCCGAGGTCTACGGCTTCCGCGCGGCCCGCAAGGCGATCCTCACCTCGTTCGTCTTCGGCGCGTTCGCGTCGGTGGTGTTCTGGATCGTGATCATCCTGCCCGCCGCCCCGTTCTACGAGAACCAGGGGGCGTTCGAGGCTGTGCTGGGCCCTGTGCCGCTGATCGTCGCGGCGTCCCTGCTGGGCTACCTGGTGGGCCAGCTGCTCAACGCGTACGTGATGGTCAAGGTCAAGCAGCGCACCCAGGAGAAGCACCTGTGGGCGCGGCTGATCTCCTCCACCATGGTGGGTGAACTGGTGGACACCCTCATCTTCTGCACGATCGCCGCGCCCATCATCGGCATCGACTCGTGGTCCGGGTTCCTCAACTACGTGCTCGTGGGCTACGTGTACAAGTGCCTCGTGGAGGTGGTGATCATGCCGGTCACCTACGCCGCGATCGCGTGGATCAAGCGCCGCGAGCCCAGCTACGCGGAGTCGGCCCCGCTGCAGGGCTGAGCGCCGCAGGGAACGGCGCGTGCGGCGTCGTCGTGCGCTGCGCTCAGCGGCCGAGGTGGTCGAGGTGCGCGAGCTGGGCCGCGATGGAGTGCTCGGCCGCGCGGCGCACCTCGGCGGGGACGTCCGGGTAGACGGCGTCCGTGACGGTTTCCACGCTCGCGCGCTCGCCCAAGTCCGCGACGACGCCGCGCACCTGCTCCAGGCGCTCCAGCCGGTGCTCGGCGAGCTCGTCGCACGCGTCCTGCAGGCCCGGCAGGGGTGCACCGTGGGCGGGCAGGCCCATCGCGCCGGAGCGCCTGCCCAGGCGTTCGAGGGAGCGCAGGTAGTCGCCCAGGGTGCCGTCCGGGTGGTCGATCATGGTGGTGCCGCGGCCCAGGACGGTGTCCCCGGTGAGGATGGTCTCGGGCTCGTCGTGGTGCAGCAGGAACGAGACGGAGTCCGAGGTGTGGCCCGGGGTGGCGAGCACGCGGATGCTCACGCCTGCCGCCAGCACGAAGTCCCCGTCCCGCAGAGGCTCGCCGCTGTCCCGGCAGAACTCGGGCAGCGCGGCGCGCACGGGGGCGCCGGTGATCTCGTGCAGGCGGTCGATGCCGTCCGTGTGGTCCCTGTGGCGGTGCGTCACCAGGATCAGCACGACCCTGCCGGTGGCGGCCACGGCCTGAAGGTGGTCCTCGTCCAGGGGTCCCGGGTCCACGACGACGACGTCCGGCCCCGGCCACTCGCCCCGCCCCTGCGCGGACGGGTGCTGCCCGTAGTTCGGGTGCTCGGGCCCTGAGCCGGGGGCGGAGAGGATCCAGGTGTTGGTGCCGTCCAGGGTCATGGGCCCGGGATTCGGCGCAAGGACCATCCCGGCGCACGCGCTCACGCGGTGCAGCACGCCGGGGACGGTGTAGTCGGGCTGGGCGCTCACGCTCGCGGGTCCCGTCCCGTGGCTCCCACGCGGACGACGACGCCGCTGCCGCCGGCGCGCGCGGCCCCTGTCACCGTGCGCGCGGCGCGGCAGAGCGGTCCCGTGGTGGGGACGCGCCTGGTCTCGCTCAACACGTGGGGCCCTCGAACCTGCGGATCCCTGAACCCCCGCCTGCTGCGGCAGGAGAGCCGGGTGGACCCACCGGGGCCGTGGATCCGCGTGCAGAGGACTCCCGGCGGGTTGAAGAAGTTCACGGAAGTCTAACGCGGACAGCGGGTGTCCCGGTCCGTGCATGCCGCTGTCCAGGGTCACGCTCCCAACGTTTGCAGGGTGACGATCTCGTAGAGTCAGCCCATGATCGTCGAGATGACCCGCTTCCGAGTGCGGCCCGGCGCGGAAGAACGCGCAGCCGAGTGGATGAATTTTCTCCGTTCGAACCCGGAGGCTTTCCGGGAAACACTCGAACCGGAACAGATGTACGTGGAGACGATCTTCAGCGAAGTTCTCGACAGTGTCATGTACCTCTACTGGTATTCCGTTCAGGGTGAGGGCCGGCGATCCGTGTTGGAGTCGGAGCACTGGCTCGACGCGAAGCACCTGGAGTTCTGGCGCGAGTGCATCGACCCGGAATTCCCGCCCCAGGAGCTGACTCCCCAGGTGCACATGGCACCGGAGAGGGTGGAGGCGGCGATGCGGCCGCGTGGCTGACGATCCTCCGGCGTGCGGCACCGGGGCGAGAACCGTCTCAGGGGTGCCGCTGCGCGGCACTGCATGTGGATCTGTAGTCGCCGGGGGTGATCCCGAAGGCCGACTTGAACTCTCGGCCCAAGTGGGCCTGGTCCGTCATGTCGAAGTGGACTGCGACGTCCGCGAGTGATTCCCCTGGGTGGAGGCGGATGCGTTCAGCGATCTCCTGGAGGCGTCACCGCCTGATCATGCTGTAGGGGGACACCCCCACGTAGCGTCGGGCCAGCCGGCAGAGGCCACTCTGGGAAACTCCCACGGCGTCGGCAAGTCCTGACACGGAGGTGATCTGAGGGTCGGTCGTGGCAAGGCGCCCCATGTGATTGGCGGTGAGAGCCGAATCGTCGAGCGCTCCGGCTCGGGCCACGAGCCACCGTGACAGGACGTCGACGGCGCTGTCGAGGTGACCTGTCGCTGCACGGTCCGCCACGCGGGAGTGCAGCCCGGGGAGGTGGAGCGGCTCCAGTCGGTTGCGCAGCGAGGCCGGATCGAAGGTGAACACCGGGGTCGCGGCAGGTTTGAGGAGTGCACCGATCACCCATCCCCGGCCCGTCAGCTCGCGGGTGGAGGCCGAGCTGGTGGCACCGGAGATCCCGGCTCCACGGTCGTCGACCGTGAAGTTCAGGGCGGGGAACGCGAGGACCTGCTGGTTCGAGTGCTGCCCTACAGGAACGTCCCACTCGCAGATCCACCACCACGCGACCAGTTCATCGGTCTGCACCGAGGCGGGCAGACGCCGGAACGTCACCGGGGGATGTTCGGGGTAGGGGACCCCGCGGCCGTTCGGCACGGTCTTCGCAACCATGGCAAGAATCTACAAGTCCAGGGGAATTGCCATGACCTACGGTTGTGACATGGCTGACAACAAGACCACCGGTGAGAATTCCTCCTACATGCTCCACGGCCGCCTGCGCTCCACTGCGGGCGAGGGTGACACGCTGGCAAGCATCCTGAGCGAGCAGGAGCGCAACGAGCCGATGCCGGGATGCCGTCTCTACCTGGTCGCCCGTGACCCGCAGGACGCCGACGCCGTGTGGGTCACCGAGGTCTGGGACACCGAGGCCGCCCACCGTGCCTCCTTGGAGATCCCGGCGGTGCAGGAGCGGATCGCCCGGGCCATGCCCATCATCGACCGGGAGGGGATGACGCAGCAGGAACTCGTGGCCGTCGCGGGCATTCCCTCGGCGCCCTGAGACACCACGGTCCCGGCAGTGCCGCGCGTGGGCTGGCCCGGCGGGACCAGCCGGCCCCGCGGCGTCGTCGTCAGGCGGTGGGCCGGGCGGTGCCGTAGTAGGTGCCCAGGAACTCGTCCCGGTACTCGAAGTAGGTGTCTGTCTCGATCGCGGCGCGGGCGCCGGCCACGAGGTCCAGGACGAAGCGCTCGTTGTGGATGGACGCCAGGGTGGCGGCGTTGCGCTCCTTGGACTTGAACAGGTGCCGCAGGTACGCGCGGGTGTAGTGCGTGCACGTGTAGCAGGGGCACGTGTCCGAGATGGGCGTGAAGTCCCGCTTGAAGCGGATGTTCGTGAGGTTGAAGCGGCCCGTGGGGGAGTAGACCGCGGAGGAGCGCGCCACGCGGGTGGGGGAGACGCAGTCGAAGGTGTCCACCCCGTTGTCGATCGCGGTGAAGATGTCGTCCGGCTCGGAGATGCCCAGCAGGTGCTTGGGGGTGTTCTCCGGCAGCTCCTCGGTGCACCAGCGCACAATCGTGCCCAGCTGCGACTTCTCCAGTGCGCCGCCGATGCCGAAGCCGTCGAAACCCATCTCGGACAGGTCCCGGCACGCCTGCCGGCGCAAGTCCTCGTACTGGGCGCCCTGGATCACGCCGAACAGCGCCTGGTAGGGCTTGTGAGCGCGCTCTTCCGTGAGCCGGCGGTGCTCCGCGACGCAGCGCAGCGCCCATTTCCGGGTGCGCTCCAGGGCGGTCTCCTGGTACTCGCGGGTGTTGTGGAGGGTGGTGAGCTCGTCGAAGGCGAACATGATGTCCGCGCCGATGTTGTGCTGCACCCTCATGGAGACCTCCGGGGTGAACCGGTGCAGGTCCCCGTTGAGGTAGGAGCGGAACCACACGCCGTCGTCGTCCACGCGCGCCATGCGTTTCTGGCCGGGCGCCATCTGGGAGTCGCCCAGGGGGTTGGCCACGGTGGACATGTCGATCACCTTGCCCAGCCCCGAGCCCAGGGACATCAC
The DNA here is from genome assembly GCF_000010285.1 of Kocuria rhizophila DC2201. Taxonomy (NCBI): domain Bacteria; kingdom Bacillati; phylum Actinomycetota; class Actinomycetes; order Micrococcales; family Micrococcaceae; genus Kocuria; species Kocuria rhizophila. The sequence goes on from NC_010617.1 coordinate 328,374, forward strand.
CTGGAACCCGCCGGAGTCCGTGAACGTGGGTCCGGGCCAGTTCATGAAGGTGCCCAGCCCGCCGGCCTCGTCCAGCACGTCGTCCCCGGGTTCGAGGAACAGGTGGTACGCGTTGGCCAGCATGGCCTGCGCGCCCTCGGCCGCCATGGACTCGGGCAGCACGGCCTTCATCGCGGCCTGGGTGGCCACGGGGATGAACGCGGGCGTCCGGATCTGCCCGTGCGGGGTGGTGATGGTGCCCGTGCGGGCCTGGAACTGTCCGCCGTTCTCGCGCACCCGCTCCTCGGGCAGGGTGGGGCTGTCGCGCAGCCGGGTGTGGAGCTCGAAGCTGAACGGGGGCACGGAGTCTGTGGTGGGCACCCGACCATTGTGCCGGGTCCGGCGGCCGCAGGGGTCCCGGGCCCGTGCCGACGCGGGGACGACGCCGCTCGGGGCCACCGCGCGGCGTCGTCGCAGGGGTCTCAGCGCGCCATGCCACGGTGCCCCCGAATCCCGGTGCGGGCGTCGCTGAGGCGCCCTGGGTCTTGGGGTGCCGCTCCCGCGGGGGCCCGGGATCTCAGCCGGCCGGGGGAACGTGGCCGAGCCGCTGCGAGACCTCCCGTGCCGCGTCCGTGCACGCCTCCACCATCAGGGCCACCTGGTCCTCCGTGACCCGGTACCGCGGGGCCGCGATCACCACCGCGGAGACCAGCTCACCCCGGTGGTCGAAGACCGGGGCGGCCACCCCGACCTCGTCCACGGAGGTCCGGCCGTAGTTCACGGCCACCCCGGCCTCCCGCACCTCGGCGAGCTCGCCCAGGTAGGCGTCCACGGCGGCGTCGGCCGTGGAGTGGTGCGTGAGGGTGCCCGCCAGCAGCAGCGCGCGCACCCGCTCCTGGGGCTGGTGGGCCAGGAACACCTGGACCGTGGAGCTGGGCGCGGAGTTGTAGCGGGTGCCCAGCGGGACGGTGTGCTTGATCTCCCGCGGGCTCGGGATCTGCTCCACGCACACCGTCTCCGTGCCGTTCCACACCACCAGGGCGCTGGTCTCACCGGTGCGCTCGGTGAGCTCCTGCAGCACGGGGTAGGCCACGCGGCGCTCGTCCAGCTCTGCGAGCAGCGGCCCGGCCAGGGTGATCAGTCCGAGCCCCAGGGTGTACTTGAGGGACTGCGGGTCCCGCTCCACCAGGTTCTCCTGCTCCAGGCTGGTCAGGATCCGGGACACGGTGGACTTGTGCAGTCCCACGCGGCCGGCGATGTCCGTGACGCCCAGGTGCGGCTCATCCACGGTGAAGCAGCGCAGCACGCCGATGGCGTTGGAGACCACCGGGGTGGTGCGGGAGTCGTTGGTCGCAGTAGTCATGGTGCCCCGTATTCTCCCGCACGCAGCGGGGCGGCGCCGCGCGCACGCGACACCGCCCCGCTGCGTGACGGGGTTCTCACGCGTCCACGATGTTGTGCTCGGGGCCGTAGGGGAACTTGGTGATGTTCTCCACGGTGTCCTCCCCGATCACCAGGATGTCGTGCTCGCGGTAGCCGCCGGCGCCGGGCTGGCCTTCCGGGATGGTGATCATGGGCTCCATGGAGATCACCATGCCCGGTTCCAGCACGGTGTCGATGTCCTCGCGCAGCTCCAGCCCGGCCTCCCGCCCGTAGTAGTGGGAGAGCACGCCGAACGAGTGGCCGTAGCCGAACGTCCGGTTGGCCAGCAGCCCGTGGGACACGTAGATCTTGTTGAGCTCGTGGGCGATGTCCTTGCACACCGCACCCGGTTTGATGAGCTCCTGGCCGCGCTCGTGGACCTCCACGTTGATCTCCCACAGCTCGCGGGAACGGGCATCCGGCTCCCCCAGGAACAGGGTGCGCTCCAGGGCGGTGTAGTACCCGGAGGTCATCGGGAAGCAGTTCAGGGACAGGATGTCCCCGCGCCGCAGCCTGCGCGTGGTGGCCCAGTTGTGGGCGCCGTCCGTGTTGAGCCCGGACTGGAACCACACCCACGTGTCCCGGACCTCGCGCAGCGGGAACGTGGTGGCGATCTCGTGGATCATCGCCTCGGTCCCGGCCAGCGCCACCTCGTACTCGGTGACGCCCTCGCGGATCGCGTTGCGGATGGCCTCACCGCCCAGGTCACCGATGCGCGCGCCGTCCTTGATCACCGCGATCTCCTCCGCGGACTTGAACATGCGCTGGCGCATGGACTCCAGGGAGATGTCCACCAGCTCGGCGTCCGGGAACGCGTCCTGGATGCGCTGGCGGTTCAGCAGCGGCAGGGCGTCGTCCTCCACACCGATCCTGCGGGCGGTGATCCCGCGCTGGCGCAGCACCTCCTGCAGCGCGAAGTAGTAGTTGTCGCGCTGCCAGTCCGTGTAGACCACGTTCTCGCCGTAGCTGGTGCGCCACGGCATGCCGGCGTCGATGTTCGCGGTCACGGTCACGGAGTCCTCCGGGGTGACCACCAGCGCGTAGCTGCGCCCGAACGTGGTGTAGAGGAAGTCCGAGTAGTACTTGATGCCGTGGTGGCTGGTGAGGATCACGGCGTCCAGCTGCTTCTCCGCCATGATCCGGCGCAGCCCGTCCAGGCGGCGCTCGAACTCGGCGTCGGAGAACGTGAGCTGCTCCTTCTGGCCGTTGTGCATGACCTTCAGACGGGCCAGCTCCGAGACATCGGTGGCGGGTGACGTGTTCATGATCCTCCTTGGTGGTGGGGTTGGTGGGGTTGGTGGGGTTGGTGGGTCCGGGACGGGGGCGACGCCGCGGCGTCGCCGTCCCTGCCCCGGTGGCGGTGGGTCGGTGGCCCCGTGCCGCCCGCCCCGGGCGGCGGGGCCGGTGGGCGGTGCGGTCAGCGGGACGTGCGGGTCAGTGCGACAGCGGTTCGCGGTGCGTCTCGTGGGAGAGGGCGACCGCCACGAAGGACACCGCGGCGGCGGCCATCAGGTACCAGGCGGGGGCGAGCTGGCTGTGGAACGCGGAGATCAGCAGCGTGGCCATGAAGGGTGCGGTGCCGCCGAAGATCGCGTTGGACAGGTTGAAGCTCACCGCGAAGCCGCTGTAGCGGATGCGGGTGGGGAACTGCTCGGCCAGGAAGCTGGGCAGAGTGCCGTCGTTGAGGGTGAGCATGGCGCCCAGCACCACCTGCACCAGCAGCACCACCAGGAACGAGCCCTCGTCCAGCAGCAGGAACAGCGGGACGGTCAGCAGCACGAAGCACACGGACGCGGCCATGAGCAGCTTCTTGCGCCCGAAACGGTCCGAGGCCAGGCCCGTGAGGAAGATGAAGCCGATGTAGGACAGCAGCGCCAGGGACGTGGCCAGGAAGGACTCGGTCTTGCCGAAGCCGATCTCCTCGGAGAGGTACGTGGGCATGTAGCTGAGCAGCATGTAGAAGCCCACGGCGTTGAGCAGCACGGCGCCGCACGCGCGCAGCAGCGTGGCCCAGTGGTGGCGGAACATGTCCCGCACGGGGGCGTGGATGACCTCGTCCTCCTGGGCGAGCTCCTGGAACACGGGGGTGTCCTCGAGCTTGGTGCGCACGTAGCGTCCGATCAGGCCCATGGGGGCGGCCAGCAGGAAGGGGATGCGCCAGCCCCACACGTTCATCTGGTCCCCGGAGAGGACGGCGGTCAGGGCGGCCACGAACAGGGAGCCGAACAGCAGACCAGCAGCCGTGCTTGCGGGCACCACCGCGGCGTAGAGCCCGCGGCGGTGGGCCGGGGCGTACTCCACCAGGAAGGCCGAGGCCCCGGCGTACTCACCGGCGGCGGAGAAGCCCTGCACGATCCGCACCACCAGCAGCAGGATGGGCGCAAAGATCCCGATGCTCCCGTAGCCGGGGATCAGGGCCATGCAGAACGTGGCGCCGGTCATGATCAGGATGGACAGGGACAGCGCGGTGCGCCGCCCGAGCCGGTCCCCCAGGTGGCCCCAGAAGAAGCCGCCCACGGGCCGGACGAAGAACGAGATGGCGAACAGTGCGAAGGTGGCGAGCAGCGCCGTCTGCGGGTCGGACTCCGGGAAGAACACCACCGCGATGGTCGCGGCCAGGTAGCCGTACACGGCGTAGTCGAACCACTCCACGAAGTTGCCGATGAAGCTGGCCCCGATCACCCGGCGGCGCGTCCCGGCGGACACCGCCGCCGCTGCGGCCGGTGGTCCTCCCGCGGGGGCCGCCTGTGGAGTTGCAGCATCGTGCGTCATGGGTCCCCCAGGGGTCGGGGGTTGCAAGGAGTGCAACCCGGTTGCCACAAGCTACGGTGCGGAACGCTGTCCGGTCAATGGAGGACCGGTAACTTGCGGGCCCGGAGGTAGGACGCCGCGCGGCCCGGAACCGTCATGGGTTCCGGGCCGCGCGTGAAGGCAACGGTGTTGCGCCGGGGGGGGGGTGACGCCGTGGAGGGCCGCTCAGCGACCCCAGCCCGCGTGGGCGATTGCCTGCCGGATGAGGTCCTCGCGTCCGCCCTCGAACTCCTCCTGGACGTCCAGGGATAGTGCCTCGTCCGGGGTCATCCAGGACAGCTGCAGCGCGTCCTGGCGGGGTTCGCACTCGCCGCGCACGGGGATGATGTAGCTCAGGGCCACGGCGTGCTGGCGGTCGTCGGTGAGTCCCGTCTCGGACGGGGACGGGAAGAACTCGGACACCGCGAACGGCACGGTGGTGGAGGGCATCTGCGGCATGGCCAGCGGGCCGAGGTCCTTCTCGAGGTGGCGCAGGAGTGCGGCGCGCACCGTCTCGCGGTACATCACGCGCCCGGAGACGAACGTGCGGACCATCCGGCCCTCGTCGTTGGCGGTGAGCAGCAGCCCGATCTCAGAGAGGCAGCCCAGGGGGTCCAGGCGCACGGGAATGGCCTGGACGTACACGATGGGCAGCGTGGCGCGGGCTCGGTTGAGGTCCTCCTCGCTGAGCCAACCAGGGTTCGGGTCCGGGGTGCGTACTGAGCTCATGCCTCGTTTCTACCCCCGGCGTACCCCTGCGGGCCAGAGTCCGCGCGCGTGGCGGGCCCGGTTCAGCGGTCAGCCGAACGCGCGGCCGCCTCCAGCACGGTCCACGCCTGCACCTGGGTGCTCAGCTCCACGGGCGCGCCGGTGCGCTGCGCCTGGTTCGCGTGCTCGGCGGGCTCCGGGGAGAACACCGCCACGGTCTCGCCGCCGTCCGCGCCCGGAGTCGAGAAGTCCTCGTCCGGGTCGAACTCGCGCCGCCCGTCCCACAGGGCGTCCGCGGTGTCGCACACCAGCGCCTTCGCCGTGCGGCGCGTCTCGGCATCCACGTCGGACGACGACGCCGCCTCGCCCAGGTACCGCGCCAGGATCCCCGTGAACAGTCCGGCATCCCCACCGCCCTGGCCCGTGAGCACGGGAGCGCCGTGCGGGCCGGGGACCGTGAACTGCTGCGCCGCTCCCTGCACGAGCTGGGAGGCGCGGGAGAGCCAGAGCTCGCGCTGGGCGGCGTCGTCCGTCACGCGCGCCAGCGCGAGGGCGGCACCCAGGGCGGGGCCGCTGTTGTAGGTGTAGACGTGCGGGTCCACCGCCGTGATCTCCGAGCCGGAGCCCGCGGCGACCATGCGGATGCCGTCCAGGAACACGCCGCGCTCGGCGTCGAAGAGGGTGTCGAACAGCCACGTGAGCAGCGCGCGGGCCTCGTCCACCCGGTGCATCCGCAGGAAGCTCAGTGCCACCGGGGCCGTGGACGCGGTGTTCTTGTAGTCGCGGGTCATGTTCCACCACGCCCCGCCGCCCAGGTTCTCGTCGCACCCCGCCTCGAGCCGCTTGGCCAGAGCGACGCCGTCGTCCTGCACCGTGCGCGTGGTGCGGCCCGTGGCGGCGACGTCCTCGTGGCGCAGCCTCCCCAGCGCGAGAGACAGCCATGCCATGTCGTCGAAGAACACGTTGTTGGTCACCCGGCCACCGCTGTGCACGGCGATGCCCCGCAGCAGCTGGTGCGCGCGGGAGCGGGCCAGGGCGGCGTCGTCGTGGTGACCGGCCGCGCGCTCGCGGGCGGCGGCGTCCACGAACGCCTCCAGCAGGTGCGCCTGCCACCAGTAGTGCCACGGGCCGCGGCGCGGGTGCGGGAACGCGACGGCGCCCAGGTACGTGCCCGGCACACGGAACGCGCGGGAGCCGAACAGCCGGTCCACGGAACGGGCGGCCGTGGCGGCGCGGTGGGCGGGGGGCTCGGACATCGCGGGGCTCCTGCGGGACGTGGCGGGGTGTGGCAGAAGCCTAACGGCCCGAGCGGGAGGGGTGCGCTGTGCCAAGGGACTGTCAGCATTGAGCCGCCGCCTGGTTCGCAGGGGTGGGCATCCCGGCCCCCTCCTGCGGGCCGCGAGCCTCCCTCAGCCCAGCGCCTCCCGCAGCGCCGGCTCCCGCACCTGGTCCCCGAGCCACGGGCTGAACGCGTAGGGGGCTGACTCCACCGCCGCAATCAGGTCCCGCGGCGCGGTCCAGGCGTACTCGGCCACCTCCGATTCCGCGGGCTGCGGGTCGGTGTCGGTGACGGCCACGAACACGGGGCAGAACTCGTTCTCCACCACGCCGGTGGCGTCCGTGGCGCGGTACTGGAACTCGGGGACCACCACGGTGAGGTTGCGGATCTCCAGCCCCAGTTCCTGGCGGGCGCGGCGGGCGATCGCGTCCTCGAAGGACTCGTGCGGCCCCGGGTGCCCGCAGAAGCTGTTGGACCACACGCCGGGCCACGTGCGCTTGCTCAGCGCTCGGCGGGTCACGAGCACCCGACCGTCCGGGTTGAGCACGTGGCACGAGAACGCCAGGTGCAGCGGGGTGGCCTCGGTGTGGACCTCGGACTTCAGTGCGGTCCCGGTCGGCTGGTGCTGCTCGTCCAGGAGCACGACGCGCTCCGGGGTGCTGTTCTCGCTCACGGTGCCGCCTCACGGTGGTGTGTTAGGTTCCTCGCCATGGTATCGGCCGGGTCGGACACGCAGTGAGACGCCGCGTGACCCCTCCGCTGCCCATCGTTCGCGGCGTGGGCCCCACCCGCGTGCGGATGCCCGGCCCGGGCGCCCCGGACCCCGTTCTCGACTCCCTCCCCGGTCTGCCCGCCACCGCGGTGGACTACGTCCGGGCCCGCTTTCCCGACGACGCCGCGTGGTTCGCCGAGCAGGTGGCGGCCGGTCGTGTGCTCGGGGACGGCGGCGTCGTCGTGACCCCGGAGACCCCCTACGAGCCCGGGGTGTCCGTGTGGTTCCACCGCCCCGTGCCGGACGAGGACGCTCCGCCCGTCACACTGGACGTGCTCCACGAGGACGAGTGGATCATGGCCGTGGACAAGCCCCACGGGCTGTGCAGCACACCCAAGGGGGAGAACGTGCGGCGCTCGGTGGTGGTGGCCGCGCGCTGCCAGTTCGACAACGACGAGATCTCCGCGCTGCACCGCCTGGACCGCTCCACCGGCGGGGTGCTACTGCTGTGCAAGCGCGCGGAGGACCGGAGCGCGTTCCACCGCCTGTTCCAGGAGCGCACGGTGCGCAAGACGTACTGGGCCGTGGCGGGCGTGAACGAGCGCGTGGGGGAGCAGACCGTGCGCGTGGAGTCACGCATCCGCAAGATCCAGGGTGTGGTGCAGGCCTTCGAGGAGCCCGGTGAGGTCAACGCGGTCACGGACGTGCGGCGCGTGGAGACCTTCACGGACGCGGACGGCACATGGGGGCTCTACGAGATCGCCCCGCTGACCGGGCGCACCCACCAGATCCGCGTGCACATGACGTCGCTCGGGCTGCCGCTGCGCGGGGACAAGCTCTATCCGCAGCCGCGGCAGGACTTCGACGTGGAGGACCCGGAGAACCCCCTGCAGCTGATCGCCCGCTCCATCGAGTTCGTGCACCCCGTGACGGGTCGCGCGGTGCGGATCGACTCGCGACTGACCCCCGGCAGCCATGCGGCGGCCACTCGGAGCGCCACGTAACGATTGCGTAACATGTGACGGGTGGCACACGCCGATGCCCTCCGGGGGTACCGTAGCGCGCGGGTCTTCCCCCCTCAGCGGGCCCACCTCGGAGCCACCGCCGCAGTGCGGGGGCCCGAACCGGTTGGCGTCAGCCACCGGGAGCTGTCCCCACAGCGTGCACGACCCGTCGCACCCGGCGGGACCCTCGTGCCCGCCCGACGACGAAACGGCCCTGCATGTCCACACACCTCACCTCTGCGCCCCGCGCGCAGAGTCCGATCCGCCGTGCCCTGACCACCCTCGCCGCCGCCGCGTCCGCGGCCACCGTGGTCCTGACGGGCAGCCTGCTCACTGCGCCGCAGGCGCAGGCCAGCCCCTCCGACATCGTGGCCGTGTCCTCCGGGACCCGCGCCGCCGACTCCCAGAAGCTGCTGGACCAGGTCAACAGCCACCGGGCGTCCCGTGGTCTGAAGCCCGTGAAGTACTCCAAGTCCCTGTCCGGGCTCGCCCAGGGGCAGTCGGACCGGCTGGTCAACCAGGAGGTCATCAACCACTCCAACACCTTCCTCACGGACCGCCGGGCCGCGGGGTACAGCGCCGCGGGTGAGATCCACGCCCTGTCCTGGAAGAACTCAGTCACGGACCTCACCACCTGGTGGAAGGGTTCTCCGGCGCACAACAAGGTGCTCACCGATCCGCGCATGGAGGTGATCGGCATCGGGCTGACCTACGTGGACGGCAGCCTGGGCGGCAGCGGTCAGGGCTGGCGGCTGGTGGGAACGGTGAACTCCTACGGCTTCCCGGCCGGGCGCGCCCCCGCGGACACGAGCACCCGGGTGGCCGGCGCCGTCGCACCCCGCGCGAGCGCCGTGAAGCCCGCACCTCCCAAGGTCGTGGTGCGTGGTGCCATCAGGGGCCGCTACGACGCCCTCGGCGGGGCCTC